>JASHOP010000093.1 GCA_030041075.1 Thermoplasmata archaeon
TTGAGCGCCAGCTCGCCGTAGCGGACGAGGAAGAGGGAGGCCATCGAGAAGGGTTAAGACGGGACCTCCCGTAAAGCGCCTTCGCGAAGGGGCGGTACGGTGTGACGACCACGCGCCCGGGCGCCGCGGAGGTCACCGACCCGTGGGCCCCCTGGATCGACTCGGTCTCGGCCGGCCTCGTCCGGTCCGGGGCCGGCGCCGCCGTCGAGCTCCGCGAGGACGGCGTCCGCGCCGTCCTGGACGTCGACGGGGGCCCCGAAGGAGACCTCGCCTTCCCCGTGCATCGGTTCGCCGCTGGGTCGGGCCCGGCGGCTGAGGTGCTGGCCCGGCGGCTCGCGGAAGGATTTCCGTCGACCCCGGGCGTGAACCCGCCGGTCGCCCGCGGCGCCTACGTCAACTTCACGGTCGACGCCCGGGTCCTCGTGAAGGCGACCCTCGACCTCGCCCTCGGGCGAGGCGTCCGATACGGTCACGGCGAGCGGCGCGAGGGCTCCACGGTCGTCGAGCACACCAGCGCCAACCCGACGGGCCCGTTCCATGTCGGTCGGGTGCGGAACGCCGTCATCGGCGACACGCTCGCCCGCGTCCTCCGGGCGGCCGGGACCCCCGTCACGACCCAGTACTACATCGACGACATGGGCCGGCAGTCGGCGATGGTGACCTGGATATGGGGCAAGCCCCGGGACGCGTGGCCGGAGCCGATCCGGGCGGCGGTCGAGGGCAAGGAGCGGCCTGACGACAAAGCCGATCGGCGATGGGGGCTCCCGTATCCGGCGGCCAGCGCCTACCTCAAGGAGCATCCGGACGCCGCTGCCGAGGTCGCCACCGTCGTCCGGCAGATCGAGTCCGGTGCCCCGCCGGCGGAACATCGTCGGATCGGCGAGCAGATCCTGGGTGGCATGCTCGCGTCGCTCGCGCGCCTCGCGATCGGGTTCGACGAGTTCGTCTGGGAGTCGGACCTCCTGGCCGATGGGTCGGTCGCGAAGGCGACCGAGGCGCTGCGACGCGCTCCTCTCGCGGTCCGGGAGGAGAACGGCGCGTGGGCGATCGACGCGCGCGGGTTCGCCCTTCCCAAGGAGTCGACGAGGGTGGTGTTCCAGCGCGGCGACGGGACCAGCCTGTATGTCACCCGGGACGTCGCCTACCATCTGGCGAAGTTCGGCCGGTTCTCGAGCGCCGTCGACGTCCTCGGGCAGGACCACCAGCTCCACGCCCGGACCCTGGACGCCCTGCTCGCGGCGATCGGAGAGAAGCGACGGCCGACGTACGTGATCTACCAGGACATCACCGTGCCCGACGGCGGACGGATGTCGACGCGGGGAGGGTCCGCGGTCTGGCTCGACGACCTGGTCGAGGAGGCGGTCGAGCGCGCGACGCGGGAGGTCGCCGCCCGACGGCCCGACCTTTCCGCCGCCGAAGCGGGACGGGTGGCCGACGCCGTCGCCACCGGGGCCGTCCGGTACCACATCGTCCGCATCGCCCCCGACAAGCCGGTCCGATTCCGGTGGGAGGACGCGCTCTCGTTCGAGGGGCGCAGCGGACCGTTCGTCCAGTACTCGCACGCCCGCGCCTCGAGCGTCCTGCGCAAGGGGGACGCCGACGCGCCGCCGTACCCGTTCGACCCGGAGCGCCTCGCCGACCCGGAGGAGATCGCCCTGGTCCGGGTGATCTCCCGTTTCCCGAGGACCGTGGCGTACGCGGCCCGGACCTTCCACGTCCACGCCGTCGCAGGCTACGCGCACGACCTCGCCGACCAGTTCAACCGGTTCTACCACGCCGTGCCGGTGCTGCGGTCGGGCGCGGGGCGGGAGAGCCGCCTGGCGCTCGTCGCGGCGGCGCGTCAGACGTTGCGCAACGCGCTCGAGCTGTTGGGGATCGTCCCGCTCGAGACGATGTAGCCGGGACGGACGGCGCTACCGAACGACGGCGCGAGGCCCGCGGCGGACGGACGCTGCGGAGCTGCGCTCGGCGTCGTAGGTCGGCGTTCACCGACCCGGCGGGTTTCCCCAACGTTTAAGAGCCGAGGCTCGTGTGGACATCGGTCGAAAGCCGCGGGGGAATCTCGGTGGGCGTGGCGGCGGATTTCAAGAAGTTCGTGCTGGGCGGCAGCCTCGTCACGCTCGCGGTGGCGTTCGTCGTGAGCCTCGCGATCGTGGCGCTCATCGGCGCCCTGGTCGACGACGTCATCGACCCCCTGATCGGGTCCGCCGGCCACATCAACTTCTCGAGCCTGGGCGTCCTGACGGTCAACGGCAGCTCGCTGCTGGGAGGAGCGTTCCTCGGTGCCATCATCAACTTCTTCATCCTGATGGTCGTCATCTTCTTCCTGATCGCGTATCCGTACCAGAAGTACGAGGACCGCAAGAAGGCCCACGCCGCGCCCACGACGCAAGAGTGCCCGGCGTGCTGCAACCAGATCCCGGTCAAGGCGACGCGCTGCGGATTCTGCACCTCGACCGTGACCCCGGCGCCGACCCCGCCGGCGGCTCCCCCCGCGAGCGGCTGATCCGGGGGTCCCCCGCCGGGACTCGGGGTCCAGACGGCGACTCAGGATGCCGCGCGCCCCGAGCGTCGACCGGCGAGCGGGTCGGTGGACCCGGCTTCGCGGAACCCTCGGGCCCGCAAGCGGCACGCGTCGCAGCGCCCGCACGGTCGATTTCCGCCCGCGTAGCAGCTCCAGGTGAGCGCCCACGGCACGCCCAGGCGGTCGCCGCGGCGCACGATCGCGGCCTTCGACAGCCGGAGCAACGGAGCGACGACCCGGACGGCCGGACCTCCCGAGACGCCCTGCTTCGTCCCGACCCGGGCGAGCCGGGAGAACGCGCGGAGGAACGGGGGCCGGCAGTCCGGGTAGCCCGAGTAGTCGACCGCGTTCGCCCCGATGTGGATCTCGGCGAGCCGGTGGCTCTCCGCGTAGGCGAGCGCGACGGCGAGCAGGATCGTGTTGCGCGCGGGAACGTAGGTCGAGGGGATCGAGCCGCTCCGCGAGCGCCCGGCCGGCAGCCGACGCCCCGGCCGGGTCAGGGCGGAGTCGAGGAGCGGGGCGAGGGGCAGGCGCACGATCGTGTGGCGCGCGACCCCGAAGCGCGCCGCCAGGGCGCGGGAGGACCGGACCTCTCGGGCGTGCCGCTGGCCGTACAGGATCGTGAGGGCGTGGACCGGCCGGGAGCTCCTCGTAGCGAGGGCGACGCAGGTGGCCGAGTCCATCCCGCCGGAGAGGAGCACCACGCTGCCGCGGAGCGGTCGCGGCCGGCTCATGCCGGGCCCCGCAGCGCGACCACGAAGGCGAGGGCCACCGCGACGCTCGCGAGCATCCCGAGGAAGTTGGTGGAGCCTTTCGTGAGCCACCCGCGGTTCTCCAGCGTCTCACCCAGGACCGAGTCGACCTGGCACCCGAAGAAGCCGGCGACGATCACGGCGAGGAAGTAGAACGGTACCGCTCCGACCGGACTCCCGAACAGCGCGAACAGGCCCCAGCCGGCCGACGCGGTGATCCCGGCCGCCGCGAGCGCGGCCGCTTCCCCCCGACCCGAGACGCCGCCGTTGGTTCCGGGCGTCACCGCGCGCAGGGTGAGGATGCTGCGAGCTCCTGCCGCCAGCACGCCGAACTCGCTCGCGAACGTGTCCGCGACCGCGAACGCAAGGGCGCTCGAGTAGAGTACCGCCGTGAGCGGCGGCGGCACCCGGCCGAGGGTCCCCGCCAGAGCGAGGCCCGCGGGGATCACGATGTGGGCGACGACGTTGGAGATGCCGCGCTCGCCCCGGGTCCCCTCCTGGACGTGCCGACTCCGCTTCTCCTCGAACCGGTAGCGCGTGGCGAGCGAGCCCGCGCCGACGAAGAGGACGAGCAGAAGGAGATACGGGAAGCCGACGATGACGACGATGACGATCCCGAACGCCGCCGCGACGACGCCCGCCCCGGGCGTGAGGGCTCTACCGAAGACGGCGAGGGCCGCGAGCAACGCCGTCGCGACCGCACCGATGACCGACGGGACCCACGGGAGCATGAACGCGGACCCCCTTCGAAGGAGCCCCGCACTTAGCGCTTCGCGGGGGTCCGCGGGCCCTCCCTCGCCCCCGGCCGTTCGTCCCGCGTGGGTTCGACGCAGCGGGCACCCCAGCGATTCGAACGGCCGCGGAGCGGACCTAGCCCCGGGCGAGGACGCGGAGCACCGCCCCGGCGAAGGTGTCGGATCGGATGTCCGGGACGATACCGCGTGCGGCCAGCTCGGCGTCGACCTCCGCTTCATGGCCCCGGGACCGGACGAGGGCTGTCACCATTCCGAGCCGTCGACCCGGCTCCACGTCGGTCGCGCGGTCCCCGACCATCGCGCTCGCGCCGAGGTCGATACCGAGCTCGCGCGAGGCCCGCTCGAACAGCCCGGTGCTGGGCTTGCGACAGTCGCATCCCCGCTCCGGTTCGTGCGGGCAGTAGTAGAACGCGTCGACGTGGGCCGTCTCGCTTCGCAGGCGGTCGTTCAGCTGCGCGTGGACCCGCTCCACGTCGTCGACGGTGTAGAACCCCCGGTCCACGCCGGACTGGTTGGTGATGCAGACGACGAGCTGCCCGTGGAGACGGACCAGACGGAGCGCGGCTCCCACCCCGCGGAACACTTCGACGCGTTCGGCTTCGCGCAGATAGTGGAGGTCGGGGTCGAGCGTGCCGTCGCGGTCGACGAATACGGCCCGCCGGAGGGTTCCGCGCGGATCCGGCGTCCCGGGCGCGGCCGCCATCGGCCTCGGACGGCGACGAACGCATAAGGCGTTCGGCCGCTGCCGGGCCGGGGGTCGCCCTGCGGATGAACGACGGGTGGCCGGTCGAGCGGGGAGCGGCTTCGTTCGAGTCGGGTTTCGACTCGGCGCTGGCACCGTGGCGGAGCGAGGGGGCGCCGGTCTCGATCCTCTACTCGGGAGGTGTCGACTCGGGACTGCTCGCCTGGGAGCTGCGCCACCGGCGGGGGACCCGGCTCTTCACGATCGGGCGCGGGTCTTCGTCGGACCTCGAGGCGGGCGAGCGTTCCTCCGCGACGATCGGGCTGCCGTGGAGCGGTTACGCGGTGCCGCGGGACGTCCTCGAGCTCGTCGACGCTCGGATCGCTTCCGAGACGGAGGGCCTCCCGGGCGTGCTGCGGAGCGTCTTCGTCTGTCTGGCGGTCGCGATCGAGCGGGCCCCCGAGGGAGAGCTCCTCTGCGGCCAGGGCGCGGACGAGCTGTTCCTTGGCTACGCCCACTACGCCGGACTCGACCCGGCCCGCGCCGCGGCTCGCGCCGACCAGGACCTCGACCGGTTGCTCACGGCGGATTGGCCCCGGACCGTCCGGATCGCGAGCCTGTTCGGCCGACGCATTCATGCACCGTGGCTCAGCCCCGAGTTCGTCTCCGCCGCTCGCGCGGTCTCGCTCGACGAGCGGCTCCCCGGCACGTCACCCAAGCGCTACTGGCGCAGCTTCGCTCGACGGCGCGGCCTCCCCGAGGAGATCGCGGGCCGCCCCAAGCGCGCTCTCCAGTACGGGACCGGTCTCGACCCGTGGATCCGGCGCGGGACCGGCGCCCGGAGCTAGCGCACCCGGGTTCCCGCCTCGCCGCGGAGCGCCCGAGGGAGCGACGGAATGTCCGTCACGATGAACCGCCGGCCGCCGTCGCGAAGGAACTCAAGGCCCGCCTCGATCTTGGGACGCATGCTCCCCTCCCCGAACTCCCCACGACGCAGGAGCGCCTCGAGCTCGGAGCGCGAGACGTCCCGGAGCCAGCGCTCGCCGGTCCGTCCGAACGACACGGCGGCGCCCGGGACGTCGGTCACGATCGCGAGCGTGGCGAGCCCGAGCTGTCGGGCCACCAGCGCCGCCGCGAGATCCTTGTCGATGACCGCCTCGACTCCCTCGTAGACCCCGTTCGCGCGCCGGACCACCGGGATGCCACCGCCACCGGAGACCACGGGGACCCAGCGGCTCCCGAGACCCGAGTCGAGGAGACGGCGCACCGCGGGCCCCTCGAGCCACCGGACCGGGCGCGGGGAGGGGACGAGCCGACGCCAGCCGCCGCGGGCCCCGTCGAACGTCATCGACCACCCGAACCGCTTGCGATGGACCCGGGCCTCCGCGTCGCTGTAGAACCGCCCGACGGGCTTGGTCGGCCGACGGAACGCGGGGTCGCGCGCCGACACCTCGGTGCGACTGATCACCGTCAGAACGGAGCGCGGGACCCGGGCCCGCCGAAGGGCCGGGGTGAGCTCGGACTGGATGAGGTACCCGACCTGGCCCTGGGTCTCGGCGCCGAGGACGTCGAGCGGGCGGGACGGGACCTCCGCGGCCGCGAGCTCGTTCTGGAGGAGGAGGGCGCCGACCTGGGGGCCGTTGCCGTGGGTGAGGACCAGCTCCTCTCCCCCGCGCGCCACCTCGGCCAGGACGGGAACGACGGCCCGGAGCCGTCGGCGCGCGGACGCCCAGGAGGCGTCGGCGCCGGCCCGCTCCAAGGCGTTCCCTCCGAGGGCGACGAGAACTCCGGGCACGGAACCCTCGGGGACAAGTCCCCCCACCGCTCAAGAGCGCGTCGGCCCTATCCGGCGGGGCCCGTCGTGCCGGGCCGGCCCCGCTCCGCCGCTCCGGTTCGCGGCGACTCCCGAGGCGGCGGTATACCGATATATACGCGGCTCCCGGTCGCGGCTCGTGACGAGCGACCCCTCGTCGTTCTTCTGTCCCCTCGAGTATCGCTACGGGCGCTCCGAGGTGCGCGAGCTGTTCGGGCGGAGCGCGCGCTTGGAGCGAGCCCTCCGAGTGGAGGCCGCGCTCGCCGAGGCCGAGGCGGAGGTCGGGATCGTACCCGCGGCGGACGCCGCCGCCATCGCTCGCGCGGCCACGCTTCGATCGGTCTCCCTCGACCGCGTCGACGCCATCGAGCGCTCGACGCGCCACGACGTGATGGCGATCGTCCGGGCGTTGGCCGAGGCGGCGGGCTCGCACGGACGGTGGGTCCACTTCGGCGCGACGAGCGCCGACATCACCGACACCGCGCTCGCGCTCGAGCTCAAGGAGTGCGTGGCGCTCCTCCGGGGTGACCTCACCGACCTCGCGCGCGCGCTCGCGGACCTGGCCCGGCGGCACCGCGCGACGCCGGCGGTCGCGCGGACCCACGGACAGCAGGGCGTGCCGTTCTCGTTCGGCTACAAGATCGCCGTCGGCGCCGCCGAGGTGGTCCGGCACCGCGAGCGCTTAGACGAGCTCTCCCGACGGCTCGTGGTCGGCAAGATGTCCGGCGCCGTCGGAACGGGCGCCGGCTTCGGCGAGCACGCCGAAGCGGTCGAAGCCGGCGTGATGCGGCGGCTCGGCGTGGCCGCGGACGAGGCCCCAAGCCAGATCGTGGGACGGGACCGCGTCGCCGAGTTCACCAACTTCCTGGCCCTGGTGGCCGGGACCGCGGAGCGACTCGCGACGGAGGTCCGCAACCTCCAGCGCACCGAGATCGCCGAGGTCGCCGAGCCGTTCGACGAGGCCCACCAGGTCGGGAGCACGACGATGGCCCAGAAGCGGAACCCGACGACCTCGGAGAACGTCACGAGCCTCGCTCGCCTGGTCCGCGCGCTCGCCCTTCCTCCGCTCGAGAACATGGTCCAGTGGCACGAGCGCGACCTCGCGAACTCCGCGAACGAACGCATCGTCCTCCCGCACGCCGTGCTCCTCGCGGACGATCTCCTCAGTAAGCTCACGGGGGTCTTCCGGGGCCTCGAGGTCGACGCGCCCCGGATGCAGGAGGCGCTCGACCGGGGCGAGGGCTCGGCGATGATCGAGAACCTGATGCTCGCCCTGACGACGAAGGGGCTCGCCCGGACCGACGCGCACGAACTGCTGCGCACGCTCACCCGCGATCCGTCCCGGCCCCCGCCGCTCCTCGAGCGGGCCCGGGCCGACCCGACGATCGCGCGGCTGATCGGGCCGGACGAGCTCGCGGGCCTCCTCGACCCGGCGCGCTACGTTCGGGCCTCGTCGGCCAAGACCGACCGGGTGCTCCAGCGGATCGAACGGAGCCTCGCCTCGTGAGACGCACGACCCCCGGCTGGCGCGCGGTCGTCACGGTCACGACCGCCGGTCGACCCGACGTCGCACGGTGGGTCCGCCGGTCCCTGGCCCCGGAAGCCGCGCGCGAGCTCCCGCGCGCGGAGGCAACGATCCGCTCCCGCGGATCGGGACGCTTCGAGCTGACGATCCGGGCCGAGGACGCGGGGGCGATGCGCGCCGCGCTCAACACCTACCTGGGGTGGGTCCACCTCTCGCTCGCGACCGCGCGGGCCGCCGCGGATCGGCCGCGCGCCCAGGACGGCCCGCCGTAGCCGAAGCGCTTATCTTGGCGCCCCGGTGGGACGGGTCGTGGCCCTCCCGGCGAAGCTCCAGAACGACCTCAAGCAGTTCCAGAGGCTCCAGCAGGAGCTCGGGAACGTCCAGCAGCAGCGGATGCAGTTGGACCTGAGGCTGCGCGAGATCGGGCACACGATCGACGAGCTGAAGACGATCCCGGAGGACGCGGTCATCTACCGCCCGATCGGGGGTCTCCTCGTGCGGGCGAAGACCCGCAAGGAGGTCGACGACCTGCTCGGCGAGGAGAAGGAGACGCTCGAGGTACGCCAGAAGGGCGTCGAGCGGCAGGAGAACCACCTGAAGGAGCGGTACACCTCGATGCAGCAGGACCTCACGCACCAGCTCCAGGCGGCCGGGGTGGCGACCGAGGGCTCGAGCGAGCCGGAGCCCGAGTCCGAGTCCGACGCCTGACGGCGTGCCTACGACGTGCGCCGGGTCAACCGGTCGGCGACCTCGACGAGCATCGGCTTCGCGCTCGCCCGGATCGATCGACTGCGTCGGAGCCGGGCGAGGGCCCGGCGGGTGAGGCGGCCGATCGCGCGCTCCGAGTGGTCGAGGCTACCCGTCGTCCGGATCGCCGCACGGGCGCGCTCGACGTCGTCGCGCGAGGCGTCGGGCCGGCCAAGGACGGCCTCGAGGGCCGACCGATCGGACGGGGAGCCGTCCTGCCACGCGCGGATAACGAGCAGGGTCCGCTTCCCCTCGACCAGGTCGTTGGCGGATTTACCGGACCCTCCGGAATCGAAGCCGGCCCCGAGCACGTCGTCCCGCAGCTGGAACGCAACCCCCAGATCGAGAGCGATCGCCTCGAGGTCGCCGAGGCGGGTCGCCGGCATCCCGCCGAGGAGGGCGCCGATCTTGAGCGGCGACGCGACGGTGTAGACCGCCGACTTGAGGCGGTGCACCTCCAAGACGTCTCGTTCCGAGACCGTGCCCGGTGGGAGCGTGCCGTTCCGGATGTCGAGCAGCTGCCCGTAGGCGGTCCGCCGCGTCATCCCCACGTACTCGCGGAGCGCCGCGAGGCGGGCGGTCGGCGGCCCGGGCGACGCGAGGATCGCGTCGACCGTGAACGGCTCCTCGAGGTCGCCCAGCGTGATGCCGATCCCCGCGCCGTACTCCTCGCTGGAGCCCGGGAGGCCGTCGCTCCGGTGACGCGCCGCGAACTGCCGGTGCACGGTCGGGCCCCCCCGGCGCTCGCTCGCATGGTCGATGATGTCGTCGTGGATCAGCATCCAGCTCTG
>JASHOP010000094.1 GCA_030041075.1 Thermoplasmata archaeon
GCCCCGGCGGCTCGGTGGCGTGGCGCCAGTCGGCGGCCCCGATCGACCGGTAGACGGTCGACGCGTCGTCGGACGGGGGGGCCTCCCCGCCCTGTCCCACGTCGCGGATCTTCCCCTTCTTGAGCAGCCAGTAGTGGATCCGCCAGGTCTTCCCGCGCGAGACGGTCGCATCCTCCTCCTCGCTGGTGAGGAGCCCCTCCTCCTCGAGGAGGTAGAACCGGTCGCGGTCCTCGCTCGACAGCTTGTTGTCGAGGACGGAGTCCTCGGCCCCGAAGTAGCCGAGGACCATCCGCGCGGTCGACTTCGCCTCCGCGAGCGGCATCTTCCCCCGGGCGACGAGCGTCCGCTCGAGCGCCCGGGTCAGCTCGACCTCGGTGATCGGCGCCATCGGTCCGACCGGCCGAGGCGGCGGCGAGTAAAAGGTTCTCCGGCAACGGGGTCCGCCGACGAGGTTTAGTGAGGCGCCCGCGTCGCGGGCCGATGGCCGGGCCCCCCCCGTTCGAGCTCGCGGAGCCCGTGGTCGCGTCCGCCCGGCGCGCCCGGGGGCGCGAGCTGTGCGCCGAGTGCTTCGGCCGGCTGTTCGGCCGATGGGGCCACGGCCTCACGAACCCGGAGCGGGCCGCGCTCCTCGAGCCCGTCGTCGGGCCCGGTCCGCCGAGGAACGGGAAGCCGTGCTCGATCTGCGGGGACGCGTTCGGCCGCCTCGGGCTCTGGGCGGACCGCGCGCTCCGCGCCGCCGAGGGGTTCGAGTGGCACCGGTTCACGTGCGGCTCGCGCTGGGACCCGGAACGCCTTGCGACGGAGGAGGCGGTCTGGGCCGAGGTCGGGAGCGCCTGGGGCGAGAGCCTGCGCCCCGCGTTCAACCGGGAGCTGGGAAAGACGATCGAGGCGCGGACGGGGGCCCAGGGCGGCACCGAGCGGCCCGACGTCGTACTGCTCGCGGACCTGACCGTGGGACGCGTCGAGGTCACGGTGATGCCGCTCTACGTCCGGGGACGCTACCGCAAGTTCGACCGGAGCCTCCCCCAGACGCGCTGGCCGTGCCGCCGGTGCCGGGGGCGGGGGTGCGACGCCTGCTCGGGGACCGGCAAGACCTACCCGACGAGCGTCGAGGAGCTCGTCGGAGCCCCGTTCGTGCGGGCGACGAGCGCCGAGGGAACCCGGTTCCACGGGATGGGTCGGGAGGACATCGACGCGCGGATGCTCGGTAGGGGCCGACCGTTCGTGCTCGAGCTCCTCCGCCCGAAGGTCCGGTCGATCGACGTCGCGGCGATCGCCGCCGACCTCGGGCCCGACGCGGCCGGGCGGGTCGAGGTCCGGGACGTCGTGCCCGCCCGGGCCGAGGAGGTGGTGGCGGTCAAGGAGGCCGCGCCCGAGAAGAGCTACCGCGTCGGCGTGACCGGCCCGGTCGCCCTGGCAAAGGTTAATGAAGCCCTCGCCCTCGTGGTCGGCCGCACGATCGACCAGCGCACGCCCACGCGCGTCGCGCACCGGCGGTCCGACCGCGTCCGATCGCGTCGGATCGTCAGCGCGCGCGTCGCGGAGGCGGCGGAGGGGCGGTTCACGATCGACCTGAGGACCGAGGCGGGCACGTACGTCAAGGAGTGGGTGGAAGGTGACCAGGGAAGGACCGATCCGAACCTCGCCGGGCTCGTCGGAGCGCCCCTGAGGGTCGAGTACCTGGACGTCCTGGAGATCCACGACTCGGAGGGGTAGATGGTCAAGAGCTCGAAGGGGTTCCGCTCCCGGTCCCGCGGGACGTTCACGAAGGAGGTGCGCGAGCGGGGGATGCCCCCCGTCAACCGGTTCCTCCGGCGGTTCGAGATCGGCGACAAGGTCGCGGTCCGCATCGAGCCGTCCGACCCCCACGGCCAGCCCCACCCCCGCTACCAGGGCCGGGTCTGCACCGTCGTCGCCCGCTCGGGACGCTCGTACCGGATCGAGTTCCTCGACGGCGGGAAGCGGAAGGAGCTGATCGCCGCCCCGATCCACCTGATCCCGTCCCCCGCCGGAGCCGCGGATGACTGAGCCGGTGCCGCTCGCGCGGGTGAAGGAGCTCCTCGTCGAGGAGGCGGCCCGGCGGACCCTGCCGCGCGAGGCGTCGCTCGCCCAGCAGCACGCCGAGCTGTTCGCCCGTCTGTCCGGCGAGGCGACCGAGAAGCTCGTCGCCGAGCTCCGCACGCTCCCGTTCGTCGACGCCGGGCTCGCGGTCAAGATCGCGGACGTGCTCCCCCAGTACCCGGAGGAGATCCGCCTCCTGTTCTCCAAGGAGCGGCTCGCCCTGGACGAAGCCCAGGTCACGCGTCTCCTCGAGATCGTGGCCCAGCACCGATGAGCGGAGGGCCCCGTGGAGAGCTTCGCCTACATCCTAGACTATCTGCCCCACGGCCGGCAGACCGACCACGGGTTCCACCGCGAGCCGCTCGCCCTCGCCATCGGTGAGGACGGTCTCAAGCTGTTCGAGGTCGTCCCGAGGTCGGGCGTCGCGCTACGGCCCGGCGAGCGGATCCCCCTCCTCCCGGCGGCCGGGATGGTCCCGCCGATCGACCACGTCCGGCGGCGCGTCGGGTACGAGGAGTTGACCGTCTCGGGCCGGACGGAGCTGACGAACGCGCTCGAGGCGATCGTGCGCGCGAACAGCCCGCGGTACCTTCGCTTCTTCAACGAGGCGCCGGCCGTGTCGCGCCGGTTCCACCTGCTCGAGCTCCTTCCGGGGATCGGGAAGAAGACGATGCAGCAGATCGTGGACGAGCGGCGGCGGGCCCCGTTCGCCTCGTTCGAGGATATCGAACGGCGTCTCCACCTCAAGGACCCCGCGAAGGTGATCGTCGGCCGGATCGAGCAGGAGCTCCTCGGTGTCGAGGACAAGTACCGGCTCTTCGTCGCCCCGTAGCCGCGACCGCCCCGGGGCGTCGGCGCCGGTCCCCCGACGGCCCGCGGAGGTCCGGGAGGCGCTCGCGGCCCTGGGGGTCGTCCCGTCGAAGCGCCTCGGGCAGTCGTTCCTCGTCGACCCGTTCGTCGCCGACGCGGAGGCGGCCCTCGCGGTCGAGCCTCCCGGGACGCCCGTTATCGAGATCGGCGGCGGGCTCGGCCTCCTCACCGAGGCGCTCCTGCGGCGAGGGATCGAGAACCTGACGGTGGTCGAGCGCGACCGCCGGCTCGCCCGCCACCTCCGCGCGACGTTCGGCCGACGCGTCACGGTCCGCGAGGAGGACGCGCTCGACCTCGACCTGCCCGCCGGCACCCACGTGGTCGGCAATCTTCCGTTCTCGAGCGCGACCCCGATCCTCCTCCGACTGTTCGCCCGGCGGGTCCCCAGGATCGTCGCGCTCGTCCAGAAGGAGGTCGCCGCGCGGATCGGCGCCGGACCGGGTTCGCGCGCCTACGGCCGCCTCTCGATCGCCGCGCGCCTCTACGGCGAGGTGGAGCTGTACCGGGAGGTGCCGGCGGGGTCGTTCTACCCGGTGCCGGCGGTGAGCGGGCAGATCCTCGTCCACACGGCGCGTCGCGGCCCCCTTCCGGTTCCCTCGGTCGACCGGTTCGAGGCGATCGTTCGCGCCCTCTTCTCGTCCCGGCGCAAGCAACTCGGCAACCTGCTCCCGGCGGTGGCGGGCTCGGAGGCGGGGGCCGAGACAGCGGCGAGAGGGGCCCAGTGGCCGGGCGACTGGGCGCGCCGGAGGCCGGAGGAGCTTCCCCCCGAGGCGTTCTTCCGGTTGGCCTCGGAACTCACCCGTACCCCGACCGGCTCGAGAGACCACGGCGAGCGGCGGACCCTACCACGGGGTGTCGACCAGGCCGTCCCCGGATGATCCTCCCATCCCCTACACCCGGGGGATGTTGCCGGGCTCGCGGAGCCACGGACGAACCTCGAAGCCGATCGACGCCGAGGGAGTTTCTCCGTCGACGCACGCTGGCCCGACCGGCCCCTCTCACTCGGGAGGACACCCGCCTCAAGGGGTCCTGCTTCCGGATCGTCCGCTGGACACGCCTTCCCCTCCGTCGCTTCAATTCGGCTGGTAGCGAGGCAGCTGGGGAGTCACTTAGCCCGCCCACCGGGCGATTTGAAGCGGGCCACCCGTGGTCCGGAAACCGGACGGATTGAAACAGAACCGGGACCAGTCAAGTATTATATAGAAGTCCAATTTGTCCAAAGTTGGTGACCTAGATGATGCAAGGCACGCCGATCCTCGTACTGAAGGAAGGAACCGAGCGCGAGCGGGGGAAGGGGGCGACGGGGAACAACATCGCGGCGGCCCGAGCGGTCGCCGATGCGGTCCGCTCGACCCTCGGACCGCGCGGCATGGACAAGATGCTCGTCGACTCGATGGGCGACATCACGATCACCAACGACGGCGTCACGATCCTCAAGGAGGTCGACGTCGAGCACCCGGCGGCCAAGATGCTGGTCGAGGTCGCGAAGACCCAGGATCAGCAGTGCGGCGACGGGACGACCACCGCGGTCGTGCTCGCGGGCGAGCTCCTGAAGCGCTCGGAGTCGCTGCTCGAGCAGGGCGTCCACCCGACCGTCATCACCCGCGGATTCCAACTCGCCGTGCAGGAGGGTCGGCGCCTCCTCGACACCGAGATCGCCACCGCGGTCAAGCCCGAGGACGAGGCGATCCTGCTCGACTGCGCGAAGACCGCGATGGGGTCGAAGGGCGTCCTCGGCGCTCGGGACGAGCTCGCCGGGATCGCCGTCAAGGCGGTCCGGAAGATCGCCGAGCAGCGGGGCGGAAAGACCGTCTGCGATGTCGACCAGATCAAGGTCGAGAAGCGCCACGGCGGGACGATCTCCGACACGGAGCTCATCGAGGGGATCGTGCTCGACAAGGAGCGGGGCCACCCCCGGATGCCGTCCGAGATCGGGCCGGCGAAGATCGCCCTCCTGAACTCGTCGCTCGAGATCAAGAAGACCGAGATCGAGAGCAAGATCAACATCAAGTCGCCGAACCAGGTGCAGGGGTTCCTCGACGAGGAGGACAAGACGTTCCGCAAGATGGTCGAGGCGATCAAGGCGTCCGGCGCGAACGTCGTGGTGTGCCAGAAGGGGATCGACGACGTCGTGCTCCACTACCTCGCGAAGGAGGGGATCTACGCGGTCAAGCAGGTGAAGGAGTCGGACCTCCAGAAGCTCGCGCGGGCGACGGGCGGCAAGGTCGTCACCGGCATCAAGGAGCTCTCCGCGGCGGACCTCGGCAAGGCCGGCAAGGTCGAGGAGCGCAAGGTCGGGGACGACGACATGACGTTCGTGACCGGCTGCTCGAACCCCCGGTCGGTTTCGATCCTCGTCCGCGGGGGAACGGAGCACGTGACCCAGGAAGTGGAGCGGTCGCTCCAGGACGCGCTCAAGGTCGTCGGCAGCGTGCTCGAGGACGGGGTCGTCTGCCCCGGCGGGGGGGCGACCGAGGTCGACCTCGCGGTCAAGCTGCGCAAGTGGGCGTCGAGCGTCGGCGGGCGGGAACAGCTCGCGGTCGAGGCGTTCGCCCAGTCGCTCGAGGCGGTGCCGTGGGCCCTCGCCGAGAACGGCGGGTTCGACTCGATCGACACCCTGATCGGGCTCCGGAGCGCCCACGACGGTCCGGGCGCCAACAAGAACGTCGGCGTCAACCTGGCCGACGGGAAGGCCGCGGACATGTGGAAGCTCCGCGTGATCGAGCCCGCGCGGGTGAAGCGCCAGGCGCTCAGCTCCGCGGTCGAGGTCGCGACGATGGTACTGCGGATCGACGACATCATCGCGTCGAAGAAGTCGTCGCCCACCCCCCCCGGCGGGGCGGGCGGCCACGACCACTAACCGGCGCGCGGGCGCGATGCCCTCGCCCCTCGGCGGGCCGAAGGCTTCTTAACGCGGGCCGGGTAGGCGCGCGCGCATGCGGACGAAGCCGGTCGAAGGGGTCCTGCGCCTCGACATCGTCGCGCTCGACCCCCGCCCCGCGGCGTACCTGTCGTACGACGGCCTCGCCGGCCTGAGCCAGCGGCCGATCCTGCGAGACCTGTTCGAGGAGCTCGAGCGCAAGGGCCCCGAGGAGGCGCGCTCGTTCCTCGATGCGCTCCGTCGGCACCGCTCGGGCCAGGTCCACGTCTACTTCTCCGACTACGTGAGCTACGGGATCGGGGGCGGCGACGCCGCGGCCGAGTTCTTCCTGGGGACGTTCCTCCTCCTCCACGAGCCCGCGCGCCCCGCCGGGAAGGACCCCGCGGCGCCCGAGCAGCTCGCGCTCTACCGCGCGGCGGGCGTGGAGCGCCTGTCGCTCGAGGGCCCCGCGGCGTAGGCCCGGCACGAGCCTTTTAACCCGACTCCCCTCGCTCGTCCGGAGCGCGACGGTGGACGAGACCCGCCTCGAGGCCGAGCGCCGCGCGAAGGTCGCGCGGTGGCGGAGCTCGGGGAGGGAGCCGTACCCCTGGGCGTTTGAGGGCCGGGTCGCCTCCTCGGTCGTACGGTCGGCGTGCGCGGGCCTGCGCCCGGGGGAGACCGGAGAGGGAGCCACCTACCGGGTCGCGGGACGGCTGCGGACCGTCCGGGAGCACGGCCGCACCGCGTTCGCCGTCGTGGAGGACCTCGACGGACCCCTCCAGCTCCTGCTGCGCGCCGACGGGCTCGGCGAGGAGGCGTACCGAGGATGGCTCGCGGACCTCGACCCGGGCGATATCCTGGGGGCCGAGGGACCGGCGGTGGTCTCCCGGAGCGGTGAGCCGTCGCTCGAGGTCCGTACGCTCACGCTCCTCGCGAAGGCGATCGCGCCGCCCCCCGAGAAGTTCCACGGCCTCCAGGACGTCGAGGAACGGATTCGCGGCCGGTACCTCGAGCTCCTCGCCTCGCCCGGGGCCCGGCAGCGGTTCCGGGTCCGGACGGCCCTGATCGGCGAGATCCGACGCGCGTTCGACGAGGCCGGGTTCACCGAGGTCGAGACCCCGATCCTCGGCCCCGTCGCGAGCGGCGCGGCCGCCGCGCCGTTCGTCACCCACTCGAACTACCTGAACGAGGAGCTCCGGCTCCGGATCGCGCTCGAGCTGCCGCTGAAGCGGCTGCTCGTGGGGGGCCTCGAGAAGGTCTACGAGCTCGGGAAGTCGTTCCGGAACGAGGATCTTGACTCGACCCACTCGCCCGAGTTCACCGAGCTCGAGGCCTACTGGGCCTACGCCGACTACCACGACCTTCGGGCGTTCACGGAAGGGCTGTTCGCCCGCCTCGCCGACCGCGCCGCCGAGCTCCTGCCGGACTCCCCGGCGGCCCGGAAAGGGATCGACGCGTTCCGCCCGCCGTTCCCGACGGTCGATTTCGGGGAGGAGCTCGCGCGGCGGACCGGGCAGCCGGGGATCCTCTCGAAGAGCCGCGAGGAGCTCCGCGATCTTGCCCGCCAGGCGGGCTCCACGGTCCCGGAGCGCTCGTCGACCGGGACGTTCCTCGACAAGCTGTTCGAGCACTACGTCGAGCCGACGTTCGACCGCGTCACGTTCGTCGTCGACCACCCGGAGGCGACGACCCCGCTCGCGAAGCGGCACCGCTCGAAACCGGGCCGGGTCGAGCGGTTCGAGGTGTTCTTCCCCGGCTTCGAGCTCGGGAACGCCTACACCGAGCTCAACGACCCGGACGAACAGGAGCGACGGTTCCGCGAGCAGCTGGGCGAGCGGGGCGGCGACGGCTACGCGTTCGACGCCGACTTTGTCCGGGCGATGCGCTACGGGCTCCCGCCGTGCACGGGGATCGGCCTCGGCGTGGACCGGATCGTGATGGCGCTCACCGGGACGCCGTCGATCAAGGACGTGATCCTCTTCCCGCTCGTCCGGTCGCGGTAGGGCCGGCCGACCGGCTTATACCATCCTTCGCCGAGGGCGGGCCGATGGAGGCCGAACGCCCGGCCGACGCGACGCTGCCGCTCTCGATCGAGCGGCTCACGGTCGACTACGGCGAGCGGCGTGCGGTGGACGGACTCACCCTCGCGATCCGCCCGGGCGAGATCTACGGCCTCCTCGGCTCGAACGGGGCGGGCAAGTCGAGCACGATCCGGTCCGTCGTCGGCCTCGTCCGGCCGAGGTCGGGCCGGATCCGGGTCTTCGGGTTCGACACCGCCGTCGACGGGATGCGGGCGAAGGAGCGGATCGGCTACGTGCCCGAGACCTCGCTCCTCTACGAGGCGCTCACCCCGAGGGAGTTCCTCGAGTTCGTCGCGGGGGTCCGGCGCCTCGACCCCGCGGGGGCGTCCGAGAGGATGCGGGCGTACGCCCAGGCGTTCCGGCTCGAGTCCGAGCTCGAGGAGCCGATCGCCTCGCTCTCGAGCGGCACGCGGCAGAAGGTCCTGATCCTCGCGGCGTTCCTCCATACGCCGCACCTCCTCGTGCTCGACGAGCCGCTGAACGCGCTCGACCCGCGCAGCGTGCGCATCGTGAAGGACCTCCTCGTCCGCTACGCCGCCTCGGAGGGGCGGGCCGTGCTGTTCTCCACGCACATGATGGAGGTCGCGGAGGAGCTGTGCCACCGGATCGGCATCCTCGACCGTGGCGTCCTGCGCGCCGAGGGCACGCTCGCGGAGCTGCGCGCCCGGGCCGCCCACGGCGACGCGACCCTCGAGGAGGTGTTCCTCCGCCTCACCCGGGAGGACGAGGGACTGCCCGCCGCCGTCGCGCTCCTGGAAGGGTCGTAGGATGGGCTGGCGGGACGCCTGGCGGCTCAGCCACGCCCCGCTGACGGAGGTCTCGTTCCAGGCGATCTACGCGTTCCGCCAGGGGAACCTCCTGCCGCCGGGACCCGCGCGCTCGCTCGCCCCCCGGGCGGAGCGGAGGACGGCCCTGAGCAAGGCGCTCGTCGCCCTCGTTCTCGCGACCCTCGCGCTCGGGGCGAGCCTCCTGCTCCGCGTCGGCGCCGCCCGGAGCCCCACGCTCGCGGCGTACGCGCTCCCGCCCGCCGCGCTCGACGCGGGGATCCTGACGGGGCTGTTCAGCCTCGACGTGGCGCTCCTCTGGTGGACCGGGCTCCAGGTGCTCCCGACGTTCCTCGCCTCGGGGGCGCTGCCGGTGCTGGAGACGCTGCCGATCGACGCCACGACGTACCGGCGCACCGCGGCGATCGTCTACCTGAGGCTGTTCGACATCCCGGCGCTGGCGGTCGTCGTCGCGACCCCGGTGTTCGTCGGCCTCGCCCTGGGCCCTCTCGCCGGCCTCGCGACGATCCCCGGAGCCGTCGCGGCCGTCGTCTTCGCGCTCGCGCTCTCGTTCCTGACGGGACGGTTCTTCGTCCGGAAGATCCAGGGCTCCCGGGGCGGCGGGGGCCGGACCGTGGTGCGGTGGGCGCACCTCCTGCTCTGGCTGGTCCCGGCGGTCGCCGTCCTCGGGTTCGTCTCCGCCGGCCCGGTCTTCTTCACGCTCCTCGGCCGCGCGGTGGCGCCCGGGACGCCCGCGATCCTCGAGTCGTTCGAGGCGGCGTTCCCGTTCCCGCTCGCGCTGATCCCCGCGCTCGTCGCGACCGGGGCGTCCGGGATCCCGCTCGCGGCGCCCGAGGCGTTCGAGCTCGTCGTCGCGTCGACCGGCTACGTCCTGCTCGCCGTGTACGCCGCCGCCTGGCTGCTCGCCTCCGTCCCGGCGACGACCCAGATCCCCCCCGCGACGCCCCGGCCCGGCCCCGCGCCCCGCTCCGAGCTGCGGCCGCAGGTCCCGGCCCTCGCGGTCCTGACGAAGGACCTGCGCACCGCGAGCCGGACCCCGGGCTACGCGTTCCTGATCCTCCTCCCGATCCTCGACTCGGTCGCGATCGGGCTCGTCACGGTCGCGGAGGCCCCGTCGCATGCCGCCTCCCAGAACCTCGCGCTCGCGGCCGTCGTCGCCGCCGCGCTCCTCGCAACCTTCTTTGGCCCGGCGTTCTTCTCGATCGAAGTGCTCGGGTTCTCCTACGGCCGGGCCCTGCCGCTCGCGGACCGGAGCGTCCTCCTCGGCAAGGCGTCGCTGGTCGTCTCGGTCTACCTGCTCGCCGGCCTCATCGTCCTCGGCATCACGCTGGTCCGGGTCCCGGCCCCGGCGACGTTCGTGGCGTTCGTCGCCGCGGAACTCCCGGCGATCGTCGCCGCCGCCTTCCTCGAGCTCGGGATCCTGTTCCGCTGGGCCCGGACGCGCGGCGTCCCGGTCCCGAACCTGTACGCGGGGGCCTGGTCCGCGCTCCTGGTCTCGCTGCCGGGACTGGCCGTCGCCGCCGCGCCCCTGGTCGTCTACGGGTCGCACGGCCTCCTCGCCATGGCGGCGGTCTCGCTCGGCGAGCTCGCCGTCGGCGCCCCGCTCACGCTCCGGAGGAGAGGGACCTGAGCGCCCCGGGCCTCGCGTCGCGCTTCGAGCCCGGGCCGATCGAAGCGCGCTGGCAGCGAGCGTGGGACCGCGAGGGCGCGTTCCGGGCGCCCGACCGGCCCGGCGGGTCCGGGTTCTCGCTCGTGCTCCCCCCGCCCAACGTGACGGGCGTCCTCACGCTCGGCCACGTCCTCGGCGACACCGTGATGGACGCGCTCGCCCGCCACCACCGGATGCGGGGGGAGGCGACCCTCTGGGTCCCCGGCGTCGACCACGCGGGCCTCGCGACCCAGGTCGAGGTCCGGCGCCGGCTCCAGCGCGAGGGGACCGTGCTCGAGGCGCTGCCGCGGGCGGCCGCGTTCGCGGCGATCGAGCGGTGGAAGGAGGAGCACGAGCGGCGCATCCACGAGCAGCTCCGCGCCGGGGGGTTCTCGCTCGACTGGAGCCGGTACCGCTACACGATGGACCCGGGGAGCGCGCGGGCCACGCGCGAGGCGTTCGTCGCCCTGTTCCGGGAGGGGCTCGTCTACCGCGGCGAGCGGATGGTCAACTGGGACCC
>JASHOP010000095.1 GCA_030041075.1 Thermoplasmata archaeon
TCGGTCCGCCGCAGCGCGGAGGTCGAGACCTATCGAGGTCCCCGAGTCGGCCCCGACGCCGGGTGCGGGGTCGTCCCCGGATGTTCCGCCCGGGGACACCTCGGGGCACGACGGCGTGACGCCGCCGGCGGGAGTCCTACGTTGTGCCGGTCCCCGTCGCGGCGGCGCGACGGAGCTCGCGTCGGAGCCGTCGGGCGAGGACCAGCTCCATCAGGAAGACGCGGACGAACCCGTACCCCCCGGTGACCTTGCTCGAACCGGACGCACGGGGCTCGAACCGGAACCCCACCTCTCGGACCGGCGCGTCGGGTGCCATCACGAGCAGGAACAGGAGGAGCTTGTAGCCCCGGTAGTGGGGGGCGAGCGGGCGGAACGCCGTCCGGCGGAAGGCGAAGAAACCGGAGACCGGGTCGGTGACCCGTCTCGCCTCGGGCAGGACGCGCTTCGCGGTCCACTCGGCCCCCCGGGAGATCACGGCGCGCAGGGGCGAGCGCGGACCGGGGGTCCCGCCGTCGGTGTAGCGGCTGGCCACGACGACGCCGGCCCCGTCCTCGAGGGCGCGGACCATCGCGCCGAGCCGCTCCGGTGGGTGCTGGAGGTCCGAGTCCATCACGGCCACGAAGCGACCGCGGGAGGCCACGATCCCCTGGCACTGGGCCTTGAGCGTCGTCTGCTTGCCGTCGTGGAAGATCGGCCGGATCCGCCCGTCGTCGCGAGCCTGCTCGAGGACGTACTCTCGGGTGCCGTCCGCGCTCCCGTCGTCGACGACGACGACCTCGAACGGCGGCAGGGGGGTTCGGCGCAACCGGTCGAGGAGACCGGGCAGGTTCTGCCGCTCGTTGTACGTCGCGAGTACGATCGACAGGATCGGTGAGGCAGTGGGTGTCGCGTCGGTCGCCCCGAGCGACGGCACGGGGATTAGGCCACCGGACGTACGGAGCTCCGGGTTCCGAGGTCCGGGCCGGGACCGAGCGATCCCCACGGTCCCGCCCGGGGTCCCGACCCGGAGATGCCGGCGGTCGCGGGTGTTCGGGGATTCGTCCCGTGCGAGGGATCCTCCGGCGGGTCGGTTCCGCCATCGAGAAGAACGGTTGGGAACGGACCCCCCGTTCGAACGGTCCGCATGCTAGCCGCCCGTCGACCTCGGCGGCCCGCTTAAGAGTTGCCCGGCTCGGGTCGACCGTCGCCCCGAACGGGCGACCTACGCGCTGGCCGCCTTGACCAGGAGACCCGGCGCGTAGCGGTGCAGGAGCGCGATGTGGACCCCCTCCGCGATCGGCCAGACGAGGGCGGGGGCCGCCACGAGCCAGTCGAGCGTTCCGAGTCCGAGCCCGAGGTGGTATCCCGTTCCCAAGAGACCGGCGGCGACCGCCATGACGGTTGCCGTGGCCAGGGTGTACGGCCGGGAGGCATACCAGCGCTCGGCCCGGTGCATGACGTCGGAGAGCACGAAGAGCCCCGCGATCGCGCCGACGAGGGAGACGTAGAGCGCGATGCGGGCGGCGTCGGTACCGGACCCGAGCGACGTCTCGGAAACGACCGCGAGGCCGATCGCCCCGAGCGCCGCCGCCACGAGGAGCAGGAACGCGGCACCGCGGGTCGGGCGTCCGTCGTAAGCGCTGAAGACGAGAAGAAGGCCGACGAGTGCGAGCAGTCCGAACGCCGCCAGGGAGCCGTTGAAGACCCAGCCCCACGGGGAGGCCGAGCCGCCCAGGGAGAGGATCGCGTCGTGGGAGAAGCTGAACGCGGGGTAGCGCATCGCCACCGCGAACAGGACCACGATGAACTGCAGTGATCCTAGCGCGAGGAGCAGGCCGCCAGTCCGGACGGGTCGGTGCACGAGGGGGGGGTCTTCGGACATCATGAGTCCCGTTCTCGTCGCTCGCTCCTGCCATTTAGAGCTGACGTTGCATCGGAACGGAAGTGCGTAGCCCGCGGCCCCCCCGCGGGGCCCCCGGCGGATCCGCCCTTCGACCGGAGCGGTGACGCCGTCGCTGCGGTCGGATCGATCCCCACCGCGACGGGTCGCTTCTCGCCGACCCTATAATCCCGCCCGCGTGTCGGGCTCCGTGGGGTCGGCCTACCGGAACCCGGCGCTGACCGCCGACGCCGTCTGGATCCGGCGAGGCAAGGTCCTGCTCGTCCGTCGCGCCCGCGCCCCGTTCCGCGGGCGGTGGGCGCTCCCCGGCGGATTCGTGGAGCTCGCCGAGACCGTCGAGGAGGCGATCGTCCGGGAACTGCGCGAGGAGACCGGTCTCACCGGTCGGCCATCGCTCCTCGTGGGGGTCTACTCGGGGCCCGACCGCGATCCCCGCAAGCCGACGACCACGGTCGCGCTCCTGATCCGGGGGCGGGGAGGAATTCCGCGCGGGGGGGACGACGCCCTCGAGGCCGCGTGGGTCCCGCTCGAGGCGGCGCGGGACCTGGCGTTCGACCACGGACGGATCCTGCGCGACGCCCGACGACGGCTCCGCTCGGCCCGCGAACGCTCCCGTTCCCGGCTCATCGGCCGCCGGCGGAGGCCGGTGGGGGCTTCCCGGGCGCGGGTCCGGCACGGCGCCCGGCGGCCGGTCCCCTCGACCAGGAGAGCGCCGCGGCGACCGCGAGGATCACCGCCGAGCCGTAGAGCGCGGCGTGGAGCCCCGTGAGGAACGCGCTACCGATACCGCCCGGCAGGTTCGACGTCCCGAGGAACACCTCGTAGGCGACGTAGCGGGGAACGCTCGCCGAGGCGACCGCCAGGGTGATGACACAGCTCAGCAGCGTTCCCATGTTGGAGAGGGTCGCGCGGAGCCCGCTGATCGACCCGAAGGTCCGGGGCGTCGCCTGGCTCACGACCGCGGTGTTGTTCGCCGGGAAGAACATCCCGGATCCGAGCCCGCTCACGAGCGAGATCGCGGGCACCCAGCCGAGCCACGACCCGACGGTGAGCGAGGAGTAGGCGAGGACGGCCCCGAGCATCAGGACGATTCCACCGGTCGCCAGCTCCCGGGGGCCGAGCCGGTCGACGCGACTTCCCATGATCGGTCCGACGACGGCCCCGACCAGATACCCCGGGACGAGGAGGAGCGACGAGTCGAGCGGGGTCAGTCCCCGGATCCCCTGCAGGTACAGCGTCAGGACGAAGACGACGGAGAGGTACCCCAGCGCCTGGAGGAACCCGGCGACGAGCGAGAAGCCCAGGAGGCGGTCCCGGAGCGACCGCAGATCGACCATCGGGGACGGGGCGCGGAGCTCGACGAGGACGAACGCGACGAGCGAGGCGAACCCGATCCCGAGGAACGTGACGTTCGTTCCCGCGACCCCGTTCACGGCGATCTCGATCGCGCCGTAGCAGATCGAGGCGAGCCCCACCGAGAGGCTCAGAAAGCCGGGGACGTCGTACCGCGTCGGCTCGCGGGCCGAGCGCGGCAGGCACCTCGATCCGAGCCCGACCGCGAGCAGACCGAGCGGAATGTTGATGAAGAAGTTGTAGCGCCAGCCGAGGATCGTCGTGATCACCCCGCCGAGCAGGATGCCGAGGATCGCGCCGACGCTCCACCCGAGGGTCAGGAACCCGAACGCGCGACCGCGTCGCTCGGGCGGGAACACGTGGGCGATGACCGCCCCCGCGTTGGCGAGCATGATCGCCCCGCCGACCGCCTGGACCGCCCGCGCGGCGATCAGGATCTCCGCGGTCGGCGAGAACCCGGAAAGCGCCGAGCCGACCGTGAAGATCCCAAACCCCGCGTTGTAGATCCGGCCCCGGCCGAACATGTCCCCGACGCGGCCGGCCTGCGTCGTCAGCGCGGCGGTGATCAGCAGGTAGACGAGGATCGTCCAGATGATCGTCCCGAGGGGGGCGGCCAGGTCCCGCGCCATCGTCGGCAGCGCCAGGATCACGATCGTGCTGTCGACGGCGACCATCAGCGTGCCGAGCGTGACCAGGAGGAGGACCGCGCCCTCGCGCGCCCCGACGCGGCCGGACGGCGGAACGGCGGCACCGGGCGCGGCCGTCGGGCCGGGTTTCGACGCGGCGGACGGGGAGGTCGAGGCGCTCACGGTGCGGTCGGACCCGGGGCCGCCGGCGAGGATTAGAGCGTTGCCGATGCCGCCGGATCCTCCCGGCGCGTTCTCCGACGCTCCGGCGGCCGCGGCGAGAGGCCGCGTCCGGGCCCGGGTTCGCTCGCTATAACGGAGCGACCTTATCGTCCGGGGGGCCTCGGCGACCCGTGGCCGCGAAGATGGGGCTCTCGCACGAGAGCCACCCTCACCCGACGCTGCTCTCGGACTTCATCCTCGGTAGCCAGGACGGTCTCGTCAACGTCCTCGGCGTCCTCCTGGGCCTGGTCGCGGCCGGGGCCGGGACGCGCCTCATCCTGGTCGGGGCGCTCGCCGCGATGGCCGCGGAGTCGATCTCGATGGGTGCGGTCGCCTACACGTCGACCCTCTCGCGGCGCCACCTCTACCTCGCGGAGCTCGGCCGCGAGGAGCGGGAGATGCGCGAGGTCCCCGAGATGGAGCGGGAGGAGGTCCGCGTGATCCTGCGGGCCTGGGGGTACGAGGGCGCCGAGGTCGAGGAGATGCTCGCGCGGATCGAGGCGAAGCCCAAGGCGTGGCTCGACATCATGATGGCGTTCGAGCTCAACCTCGCGGAGGTCGGACCGAACCAGGCCCGCACCAGCTTCCTCACCGTCCTCGGCGCCACGGTGTTCGGATCGGTCATCCCCCTCCTCCCGTTCTTCGCGCGCGCGTTCCCGACGACGGTCGCCGCGGGGATCTCGGTGGTCCTCAGCGCGATCCTGCTCGTCTCGATCGGGGCCTACGAGTCCCGCACGACGACCGGCTCGCCGTGGGTGGGCGCGCCCCGGATGCTCCTGATCGGCCTCGGCGCCGGGTTCGCCGGTTTCCTGGTGGGCCACTTCCTCGGCGGGCTCTAGTCGACGCGGCCGGCCCCGGACGGGGCCCCGGGGGGGGTCACGCGGAGGGCGCGTGGTTCACGGTGACTCCGGCCGCCCGGGAGGACGGGAACTCGGCGTGGCGGAACCGACGTCCGCGTCGGACCTCGTGGCGACGGCACGCCGCACACCAGATCACGACCTCGTCGCGTCCCGCAAGCTCGGGCGTCGCGACGTGGTGGTCGGCCGCGTGCCCGCACCGCCGCGCGACGCATGGGTGGGGGGTCCGCGGCGGGGGCGGCGACGGCATCACGGGTCGGAATGCGTATTAATGTGTATTAAAGCTTCCGCGCGCGGGCGCGCCGCGGCCTACGACGAGAGCTGACGGACCTGCTTCGCGACGTGCGCCGAGCGCTCCTTCTCGGAGAGCTCGCGGAGATGGACCGACACCGAGACCGTGCCGTTGAGCTCGAGCGTGCGCTGGGAGAACGGAAGCCGGAGCGACAGATGATCGAGGCGGATATCCATCTGGCCGTGCCGGTTCGACAGCGCCTCCATCATCTCGAGGAACGGGTTCGGGCCGGTTGCGTCCGACGGGGTCGGTGCCATGCGAAGCCGCATCCTCCCGGCGAATACGAAGGTATCGGCGCGGCCGGCGGCCGCGCGGGTTCGTTAAGTTTGTTAAGGAATCACTGTATAAATAACGACGGCGTTCCTCCCCGGGATGACCGATCCCGAGCCGGCCTCCCCGTCGTCCGGATACTCCTCCCCGAAGCGGGGGATCCTGGTCTTCCTCAAGCGGTCCCCGGAGTCGTCGCTCGCCGACCTCGCGAAGGAGCTGGGGATATCGAAGGTCGCCGCGCTCGGCCACGTCGAGAAGCTCGAGGCGGACGGGCTGGTCGTCCGATCGTACGAATCCGGCCACGTGGGCCGCCCCCGCGCGCGGTTCCGGCTCTCGCCCGGCGCGACCGCGCTGTTCCCGCAGGGGTACACCGAGATGTCGCTCTGCGCGCTCGAGTTCATCGAGCGCCGCCTGGGCCGCCCCGCCGTGGCGGAGCTCCTCGCCCAGCGGGCGGTCGAGCTCGCCGATCGACACCGCGCACGCCTCGCGGACGGCTCGCTACCGGACCGGGTCGGCGAGCTGGTCCAGATCCGGACCGAGAGCGGCTACATGGCCGAGCTCGGATCGCGCCGCACGGGCTCGGTCGAGCTGTTGGAGCACAACTGCCCGATCCTGGCGATCGCGGAGCGGTTCCCCGAGGCGTGCGAAACCGAACGGCGGATGTTCGAGTCGCTCCTCCGGGCCCGGGTCGACGTCGCCCACCGGGTCGTCGCGGGCGACCCGGTCTGCCGGTTCCTCGTCCGGGAGCGGAAGGGGCCGCGATGACGGCGAACGGCCCCCGCCCGCTCGCGCTGATCACCGGAGCGAGTCGGGGCCTCGGGTCGACCCTCGCCCGATTCCTGGCCGCCGACGGCTGGGACCTGATCCTCACCGCGCGGGGCCTCGGCGCGCTCGAGGCGATCGCCCGGGCTCTCGCCCCGTACGGCACCGAGATCCGAACCGTTCGTGGCGACGTCGCCTCCGCCGCGCACCGGGCCGAGCTCCGCCGGGCGGTTACGACGTCGGGCCGGCTCAACCTCCTCGTCAACAACGCGAGCGAACTCGGCCCGTCGCCGCTCCCCCGACTCGCCGACTACCCGCTCGAGGACCTCGAGGCGGTGTACCGGACGAATGTCGTGGCGCCGATCGCGCTGGTTCAGGAGCTCGTCCCGGCTCTCGCCGGTTCGAAGGGGCTCGTCGTCAACATCTCGAGCGACGCCGCGGTCGGAGCCTACCCCGGCTGGGGCGGGTACGGCGCCAGCAAGGCGGCCCTCGACCTCGCGACCCGCACGCTCGCGAACGAGCTCAGGGAGCGGGGCGTATCGGTGGTGGCCGTCGACCCGGGGGACATGCGGACCGCGATGCAGCAGGCCGCGTTCCCCGGGGAGGACATCTCCGACCGGCCCGGGCCGGACGTGACGCTGCCGTTCTGGGCCTGGCTCGTCCACCAGCCGCCCGCCTCGGTCTCGGGCGGGAGGTTCCGGGCCCAAGCGGACCGGTGGGAGCTGCCGGCGTGACCGCCCCCAAGCTCTCCGATCCGCGCGCGGCGGGGCTGGTCGGCGCCGACCGCACCCCGGAGGACCGGGGGATCGCGCGCGATCGGGTCCGGCTCCTGGTGTCGCGGCGAGGTAGCGAGAGCCACCACCGGTTCGACGAGCTGCCCGACCTCCTGCGGGCGGGCGACCTGCTCGTCGTCAACGACAGTGCCACGCTGCCCGCCAGCCTCGGGGCCCGGGCCGACTTCGGCGACTTCCGGGTCAGCGTGTCGACCGGCTACGGACCGGACCTGTGGCTCGTGGAGCCGCGATGGGGATTCGGCCGGCCCGGGCCGGTGCCGCTCGAGCCCGGCGACCGGTTCGAGGCCGGGGGCGTCGCGGGTCGATACGTGGCGCCGTTCCCACGGATCCCGCGCCTCGGGTTCTTCCGAGCGGAGTCCGACCTCGGTTCGGCGATGCGCTCGGTCGGAGCTCCGATCCGGTACGGCTACCTCGCCCGGGCGTACCCGCTCGAGGCGTACCAGACGGTCTTCGGGCGGGTCCCCGGCAGCGCCGAGATGCCGAGCGCGGCCCGGCCGTTCACGTCGCGCGTCGTCGCGCGGCTCCGCGACGCCGGGGTGCGGACCGCCGCCGTCACGCTCCATGCGGGGGTGTCAAGCCTCGAGCCGGGCGACGCCGGCCCGGGGGCAGTGCCGCTGTTTCCGGAACCGTTCGAGGTCTCCGCCGCGACGGTCGACGCGATCGTCGCGACCCGCGCCCGCGGCGGGCGGGTGATCGCGGTCGGCACCACGGTTGTGCGCGCCCTCGAGTCGGCGTCCGACGGGTGCGGCCTGCGACCCGCCCGCGGCTTCACGCGCCGCTACCTCCACCCCGACCGTCCGAGCCGGACGGTCGACGGCCTCCTGACGGGGTTCCACGAGGCTACGTCGACGCACCTCGCGCTCCTGGCGAGCGTGGCCGGGCCCGAGTCGGTCGACCGGGCGTACCGCGACGCGGTCGACGCGGGCTACCTCGGCCACGAGTTCGGCGACAGCCACCTGGTCCTGCTCCGCTGAGGCGGGGCCCGGTCGGATCTACTTCCCCGAGAGCCCGGCCCGCGCGCGGAGCGCGTGGTAGAAGCCGCCGAAGCTCGTGGCCGTCGGGGCGCGAAGCCCCTGGACCCGAAGCTGCTCGCGGACCTCCTTCGCGCCCTGACGGAGGTCGAGGATCTTCGAGGAGTCGTACTTGTACTGGAACGTTCCGACCGGACCCCGGGGGAACGACTCCCAGTCCCGGGGCGTGGTCGGCCTCAAGTCGTGCGGCTTCTTCCCGTCGGGGGAGGCGAACGGCGGGAGCAGGAGGTGCTCCTCCGTGAGCCAGAGCATCGTCGCGTCGCGGATCGCCTGCTCGGTCGTCTCGTCGAGCGCTCCGGGCGAGAGCTGGGACTGCACCCAGCCGACGAGCGCGTCGAACGTCTTCTCGGAGTTCTCCTCGAGCATCTGCAGGACCGCGAGCCGGATCGCGCTCCGGCGGAGCTGGACGATGCCGGCATCGCTCAGGCGGTAGTCGGCGGTGAGGCCGAGCAGCCCCTCGGCGTTCGGCGAGAGCTCCTCGAGCGACAGGACCAGGAGCGGGGAGGCGGCCTCCTCCGGCGGAACGAACCAGAGGGAGAACGCGCGCCCGTTGGTGAGCAGGATCAGCGGGACGTGGGCGTCCTTCGCCCGGTCGGCCATCGCGCCGGCCTCCGTCACGCTCGCGGAACGCTCCCGGACGTCCAGGAACAGCTTCGGCTGGCCGGCCGCATCGAGGAGCGCGTAGTCGATCGGGTCCTTGCGTCCCGACGGCAGGTAGTCGAGGAACACCTGGCGTTTGTCGTGCGGGTCCCAGCCGAGCGCGGTGAGGAACGGATTCACGATCCAGTGGCGGATCTGCTGTTCGGTGACGTCCTGAACATCCCGGAGCACTTCGCCGGCAACCTGACTGAACTCGGACAGTCGGCGGCTGAGGTCGTTGGCTTCCATCGCCCGAAACGATGACGGGACGCGGGCTTAAACCTACCCGTCCCCCCGCCGCAGCCCCTCGAGCCGTCCCATGCCGCGCGGCGACGCCCCGGCTCGACGGCCGCCTCGCTCCGTCTAGGCGCCGCGGTCGAACCGCCGGGCGGGCGGACGCGAACGAGTTCGGTCCGGCGGGCGGGCGCCGCCCGCCGGACTCCGCCGGGACGCTCAGGCCAGCGTCTGTACGAGCACCCCGACGTTCGGCGTGCCGAGCCCGGACGCCGCGTCGTATCCCGACGTCGCCAGGAAGCCGGTCCCCGGCTCGAACGCGTTCGAGCCGACCGCGATGTCGTGGAGCGCCCCGATCGCGTAGAGCCGGGCGCCGAGTGCGTAGAGGGTCGGGGCGAAGTTCCCGAGGTGGGTGTGCCCGAGCTGGTCGGCGATCGCCGTGATCGCGGCCCACTGGGGCGAGCCGGCGCTCGTTCCTCCGAAGATGTAGTATCCCGCGGCCTGAGCGGAGCCGGTGACGTTGTAGTAGCCCAGGACGCCGCCGTCGACGCCGGCATCGTACGCCACGTCGGTGTCGACGCGTCCCGCCGAGTGGTACGACCGGCCCGCGAAGCACGACGCCGGCGTCGTGCCCAGGCAGGTGTACGGCGTGATGCGGGCCGACGCCTGGTCCTGGGGCGCCGCGAAGTAGTCGCTCGGCGCGCCACCGGTGACGCCGAAGATGTAGCCGTCCGCCACCAGCGTGGCGTTCTCGAAGTCGTTCCACGTCGTCTCGTGGCCGTACGACGCGGGCGCCGAGTCGAGCGGGCTGGCGACGCTCGCTCCGCTCCGGAAGTTGAGGTCGAGGTACGTCCCCGCGACGCCGATGTTGTTCGGGTTGTCGGCCGGGTACGATGCGGAGTTCGTGGGGCAGGTGAACTGCGCGCCCAGGTCTCCCGCGGACGCGAAGATCGTGATCCCCTGGCTCGCCGCCTCCTGGTAGATCTGGTTGTTCTGCTGGAACCACGGGGAGCTCGGGCCCGGGGCGAACGAGCACTCCGGCGAGCCGAAGCTCTGCGACCAGATGTAGCCGAGGTGGTGGGTCAGCGCGTACTGCTCGGCGACGACAAACTCCTGGTTGCTGTCGTTGTAGGCGACCACGAGGTCGATCGTGGCCGCGGGGGCCATCGCGTGGCTGTACTGCGTGTCGAGCGTGATCTCGCTGGTCCAGGAGATCTCGTCCAGCGACTCGTTGGTGTCGCCGCTCAGGTCGAGCGTGGGGCAACCGGACGGGCAGATCACGTTCAGGTGGGCCGCCGGCAGCCCGAAGGTGGCGTCGAAGGTGGCGAGGTTGCTCGCGACGTCAGGGTCACCGAACGCGTCGAAGATGACGATCGTCTGCCCGGCGCCCGCGTTCGCGTAGCCATGGACCGCCGCGTAGGCCGAGGTGTAGCCGTACCCGTCCTGGATCTCCTGGGGCGTGTAGCACTGGAGGATCCCGCACGAGCCCGGCGTCCCCGCGGTCCCGATCGACGGACCGACGAACTCCTCCGCGAGGGTCGGGTGCTCCACCAGGCCCGCGACGGATCCCGCGGCGGTGAGCACGGCTCCGGCCGACCCGGAGACGAACCCCACGTTCAGCATCAAGGCGACGACGACTCCCAGTCCCAGATACGTCGAAACGCTCCTGCGCGGCATCGGCCCCTGCACGCATTCCGTGGATTTCAAACCTTGGATGCGAGGGGGGAGAAGCGTCCGCCGGCGCGGCCCGCGGGACGCTCTCCCGGCCGGTTCCGGCCGTCCGGAACGGCTCGGTGGACGGCCGCGGAGCGTCGCCCCGCGGATCGATCCTATCCGCCGGGCGATCCCGTTCCGCCGCGAAGACCCGTCGCCTGCTGCCGGAGGAACGGCTCGACCGGCTCGAGGGGTCCGGGGAGCCCCGGGTATGCGGGTACGCCCAGGCGGTCGGAGAGGAGCCACTCGACCTCGTACGCGTAGAGCCGCGACGATCCGAGCGCCTCGAGGACGGCGGCGAGCCGGACGGAATTCGCGGCCGACAGCGGGACGTAGCGGGGAGGAAGGCCGAGCGCCCCGAACATCCGGTCGGTGAGCGTTCGATAGACCCAGCGCTCGGGGCCGCCAGCGTCGACGACGTTCCGGGCCCCCCGCGCGGACTCGCGCCGGAGGATGCGGGCCAGGTCCCGCGCGGCGAGCGGGCTCACGTGGTAGTCGCCCTGCCCGAACATCGGGAACCGCCGGTACCGCGCCATCGTCCGGAGCATCACCGTGAGGAGCTTGTCGCCGGCCCCGAACAGCATCGACGGCCGCACGATCGTGTACGCGAGGCGGCTCGACGCGAGCGCTCGATCGACCGTCCGCTTGAAGGCGAGGTACGGCAGCCGACGCTCCATCGCCTCGGGCGCGTCGGGAACGCTGACGTGGGCGAACCGCCCGACGCCGGCGTGCTCGGCCGCCGCGATGAGCCCGACGAGCCCCGACGCGAGGCGGCGGAAGCGGCGGGCGGAGCCCTGGCGGTACCATGCCAACGTCAGGACCACGTCGACGCCGTCGAGGAGAGGCGCCCAGTCCTCGACGTCCGCCACGTCGGACCGGATCCATCGGACCCCGGCCGCCGACTCCCCGGGCGCTTCGTGGCGGTGGACCGACCGGATCGCGTGGTCGCCCGAGAACTCCTCGAGGACCGCGCGCCCGACGAGCCCCCCGCAGCCGCCGGCGACCAGCAGGACGGGCCGGCGCCCGTCGGGGGGGATCATGGCACGGGGACGGCGGCGCCGGCCGCCGGCGCGCCCAACGGTACGGGGTCGGTCCGCGGACCGAACACCCGATTCCACGCCTCTACGACGTGGGGCCGTACCGCGTCGAGCGCCACGGGGTGGCCGACCTCGCGGGCGATCGAGGTCATGACCGAGCCGTCGAACCCGCACGGGCGGAACCGCGCGAACGGGGCGAGGTCGAGGTCGACGTTCAGCGCGAACCCGTGGAACGTGACCCAGTGATCGACCGCGATGCCGACCGAGGCGATCTTCCGCGACCCGTCGACCCAGACGCCGGGCCGGCCGGTCGCGTGGCCCGCGCGAATGCCGAACGGGGCCACCCCCCGCGCCACGACCTCCTCGACGTCCCGGACGAACCGCCGCACGTCGCGGCCCCGGCGCTCGAGGTCGACGATCGGGTAGCCGACGAGCTGGCCCGGGCCGTGGTACGTCGCCTTGCCGCCCCGCTCGACGGCGACGACCGTCAGCCCGGTCCGGGCCGCCGCGCCGTCGTCGCCCTGGACCCCGACCGTCACGACCGGCGGATGCTCGACGAGGACGAGCGTGTCGTCCACGAGCCCCGCCCGGCGCGACCGCACGAGCGCGCGCATCGCGTCGAGCGACTCGGGGTACGGCCGTCGGCCCCAGTCAGCGACCGCGATCACCGGACCGCCTCGCCGCCACGTGCATCGGCTCCCCGAGCCAGAGCAGCGCCGCCTCCTGCAGCGCCTCGGAGAACGTCGGATGCGGGTGGACCGTCAGCGCGACGTCGCGCACCGTGGCGCCCATCTCGATCGCGTGGGCCGCCTCCGCGACGAACTCGCCGGCCGACTCCCCCGCGGCGTGGACGCCGAGCAGGAGGCCCCCGCCTTCGTCGCCGACCAGCTTGACCCAGCCCCGGGTCGCGTGGCTGGCGTGGGCCCGGCCGAGCGCCGCGTACGGAAAGCGAACCTCACGGGCCCGGTACCCCCTCCCCTCCGCCTCCGGCTTCGACAGCCCGACGGTCGCGAGCTCGGGGTCGGTGAAGACCACGGACGGCATCGCCTGGAACTCGAACCGCGTCGCGAGGCCGGCGATCGCCTCGGCGGCGACGATCCCCTCGCGATACGACTTGTGGGCGAGCATCGGCGGCCGCGCGACGTCCCCGGCGGCGAAGATGTGGGGGACGCTGGTCCTCATCCGGTCGTCCACGCCCACGAAGCCGCTCTTCGGGTCGACCGCGACCCCGGCGTCCTCGAGCCCGAGGTCGCGCGTCGCGGGCCGCTTGCCGACCGTGACGAACAGCCGCTCGGCGCGCAGCGTCTCCCGCCCGCCGGGACCCTCGACCTCCATCGCGAGCGACCCGGCCGACCGGGTGAGGCCCCGCGCCCGGGTCGCCACGCGCACCCTCACGCCGAGCCGCTCGAGCTCCGCCGTGAGCTCGCGCGAGAGGTCGGGTTCGATCCCGGGCAGGAGCTGGGGCAGCAGCTCGACGATCGTCACCTCAACGCCGACGCGCGCGAGGAACTCCCCGAGCTCGCAGCCGCTCACGCCTCCACCGAGGACCAGGATCGACCGGGGGAGAGTCGGGAGGGCGAGGAGCTCCCACGCGTTGACGACCGTCGCGCCGTCGGTCTCGAATCCCGGGAGGGTCGTGGGGACCGCCCCGGTCGCGATCACCGCCGAGGCGAAGTCGACGCGCTCGTGCCCTCCGTCGGCGCCGCGCACGTCGAGCGAGCGCGGGCCGGTGAACCGCGCCTCCCCCGGGAGGACGGTCACGCCGGCGGACCGGAGGAGGGCGGCGACGCCCTGGCGCTCCTTCTCGACCACCGCGTTCTTCCATCGCATCGTCGCGGCGAGCTCGAACCGCGGGTCCGAGACGGTCACCCCGAGCTCGGGGCCCTCGGACCGGACGGCGTGGTAGAGCCGGGCGGCGTGGATGAGCGCCTTCGACGGGATGCATCCGCGGTTGAGGCACTCGCCGCCGAGGTCGGCCCTCTCGATCAGGAGGACGTTCTTTCCGAGCTGGCCGGCCCGGATCGCGGCCATGTAGCCCGCCGGGCCCCCTCCGACGACCGCGACCTCGCACGAGCGCGCGTACGTCCCCGCCATCGGGCCCTCCCTACGGAATCCCCGGGACGGTGGGGGCGGCCGAGGCGAAAACGCCTTGGGTGAGCGTCGGGGGTGGAGGCGACGGCGCGGCCTCGGCCTCCCGGACGGCGGCGCGGACCTTCGCGTCGGCGTCGTCGACGAGGCGCTGCCGGGACGGCCCGTCGAGCAGCCGATGCTCGGCCAGCCAGCGCTCGAGCCGGTCGACGGGGTCGTGCGATCGCGCCCGGGCCATCCAGTCTCCGGGCTGGTAGCGCCCGGGGTCGTCCGAGCTCGAGTGCGGCGTCATGCGGTACAGCACGAACTCGATCATCTCGGCCGGACCCCCGCCGCGGATCCGGCCGATCGCCTCGGCGAGCGCCCGGTAGACCGCGACGAAGTCGGTGCCGTCGACCCGGTGGCCCGCGAGCCCGTACTCGGCCGCCTTCGCGGCCAGCGTGGGGGCCGCGGTCTGGTGTTCGACCGGTACCGAGATCGCCCACTGGTTGTTCGTGCAGCAGAACAGGAGCGGGAGACCGAAGACCCCCGCGAGGTTCATGCCAGCGTGGAAGTCGTTCGAGCTGGTCGCCCCGTCACCGAAGAACGCGAGCGCGATCCCCCGGTCCCGGCGCAGCTTGAGGGCGTAGGCCAGCCCCGCGGCGTGCGAGACCTGGGTGCCGATCACCGACGACATCGACACGTAGTGCACCTCGCGCGCGGTCGGGTGGCACGGCATGTTCCTCCCGAGCGCGGGATCGCGCGCGTCGGCGAACAGGTGGTGGACGTAGGCGACCAGGTCGTGGCCCCGGACGAGCGCGACGAGCTGCTCCCGCAGCCCCGGGAACACCCAGTCGGGCGGCGCGGAGGCGAGCCCCGCGGCGACGTTGACCGCCTCCTGGCCGGTCGCGGCGCCGTAGAAGCCGACCCGGCCCTGCCGCTGCAGCGCCTGCATCCGCGCGTCGAGCGAGCGCCCGAGGACCATCCACCGCTCGGCCGCCAGCAGCACGTCCCGCCAGGAGTCCCCGAGCGCCGCCGCCACCGCCTCGGGCGAGTACGGGAGCGGCTCCGGTTCGTCGGCCCCGGTCATGCCATCTCGGCGAACAGCTGGTGGGGGTCCTCGAGGCGGGATTTGACGGTCGCGATGAACTGGGCCGCGTCGTACCCGTCGAGCGCGCGGTGGTCGATCGAGACCGAGAGGTTCATCAGGTCGGCCGGCCCGACCGACCCGTCCGGCCGGTACGCGGGCCGCCGGAAGATCCGGTGGACCCCGAGGATCGCGACCTGGGGGTAGTTGAGGATCGGGGTCGCGAGCACGCCGCCGAGCGCGCCCAGGCTGGTGATCGTGAACGTGCTGCCGGTGAGCTCCTCGCGGGCGAGCTTGCCCGCCCGACCCCGCTCCGCGAGGTCGTGGATCTCCCGCGCGATCGCGGCGAGGCTCTTCGCCTCCGCGTCGCGGATCACGGGGACGATGAGACCCTCCGGCGTCGCGGTCGCGATGCCGAGGTGGTACCCCGACTGGATGACGATCTCCCCGCGCGCGTCGTCGATCGTCGCGTTCAGCCCCGGGTGCGCCTTGAGGCCGGCGACGACCCCCTTCGCGATGAACGGAAGGTAGCTCAGCCGGACCCCGTCCTTCTCGACGTGCTTCGACATCCGTTCCCGCAGTCTAACGAGCTCGGACATGTCGACCTCCTCGACGTAGGTGAAGTGCGCCGCGCGATGGACCGACTCCGCCATGTGCTCCGCGATCGCCCGCCGGATGCCCCGGATCGGGATCCGCTCGACCGCGTTCGCCTCCTTGGCGCCGGGACCCCGGGGCGCCGGTGGACCCTGGGTCGAGGGAGGAGGCGCGGGAGACGGCGTCGGGGCCGACGCCGTCGGACCCGTATCCAGGTCGGCTTCGACGACCCTGCCGCCCGGCCCCGATCCGCGGACCCGGCTCAGATCGATCCCCCGCTCCGACGCCAGGCGACGGACGTACGGCGCGGCGAGAACCCGCCCGGCCGGGCTCAGGGCGGGGGATGTCGACACGGCCGTGGGGGATGGTGGCAGACGCTCGGACCGGTCCGCCGGAGGGGCGGCATGTTCTGAGGGGGCCCGGGCGGGCGCCGAGGTTCCGGCGGTCCCCGCGCCCGTCGCAATCTTCGGCAGGCTCGCGGCCCCGGGGGGTTCCTCGCCTTCCGTGGCGATCGTGACGAGCAGGCCGCCGACCTTGACCTTCTGGCCGACCGGTGCATGGATTGCCACGATCCGGCCCGATCGCGGCGACGGGATCTCGACGTTCGCCTTGTCGGTCAGCACGCTGACGAGCGGCGCGTCCTCGCGGACGGTCTGCCCCTCCTGGACGAACCACTGGACGACCTCGCCCTCGGCGACGCCCTCGCCGATGTCCGGCAGTCGGAACTCGAACGCCATCGTCCCTTCTATCCGGCGGTCATCGCCGCGCGAGCCGCCGCCGCGATCCGCGGTGCGTCGGGAAGGTACAGCTGCTCGAGCGCGTACGGGAACGGGGTGTCGTACCCGGTCACCCGACCGATCGGCGCCTTGAGGGAGTAGAACGCCTTCTCGGCGAGCAGGGCGGCGATCTCCGCGCCGAATCCGCAGAACCGCGCGGCCTCGTGGACCGCGACGGCCCGGCCGGTCTTCTCGACCGAAGCGACCACGGACTTCTCGTCGAGCGGGACGAGGGTCCTCAGGTCGAGCACCTCTGCCGAGACGCCCTCAGTCCCGAGGGTCGCCGCCGCCTCGAGCGTGGGCGGGATCATCGCCCCGTAGGCGATCAGGCTCACGTCGGTCCCTTCGCGAACGACCCGGGCCCGTCCGAGCGGAACCGCGGGGTCCCCGTCCGGCACCTCGCCCGTGGCCGACCGGTACAGCCGCTTCGGCTCGAGGAAGATCACCGGGTCCTCGTCGCGGATGGCGCTCAGCAGCAGCCCCTTGGCGTCCGCCGGGGTCGAAGGGACGACGACCTTGAGGCCGGCGGTGTGGCAGAAGTACGCCTCCGTGCTCTGCGAATGGTACAGTCCGCCCTTGATCCCGCCCCCGTACGGGGCGCGCACGACGACGTGGCACGGGAACTGGCCGCCCGAGCGGTACCGCATCTTGGCGAGCTCGCTCACGATCTGGTCGAACGCCGGGTAGATGAAGTCGAGGAACTGGATCTCCGCGACCGGCTTCAACCCGTAGAGCGCCATGCCGACCGCGGCCCCGACGATCCCCGTCTCGGAGAGCGGCGTGTCGATCACCCGTTCGGCCCCGAACTCCTTCAGGAGCCCGTCCGTCGCCCGGAACACCCCTCCGTTCACGCCGACATCCTCGCCGAGGAGGAGGACGTCCGGGTCCGAGCGCATCGCGTCGAACAGGGCCCGGTTCACGGCCTGGACGAGCGTCAGTTCCGTCACGGTCGCCTCGCCTCCGCGGGCACTTGCGCGGCCGCTCCGGCCCGCTCCTCCGCGAGCCGGGGGGTCAAGCTCGCGTACACATCGTCGAAGAACGAGAGCGGCCCCACCGGAGCCGCCGCCTCGGCGGCGGTCACGGCGCCCTGGATCGTGCCCCGGGCCTCTTCCCAGATCTTCGCGTCGCCCGCCTCGTCGAGAAGGTGCGCGGATAGGAGCTCGGTCTTCAGTCGGTGGACCGGATCGCGCAGCCTAGCCGACTCGACCTCTGAGTCGGCGCGGTAGCGCCGGGGATCGTCCGAGGTCGAGTGCGGGCCGAAGCGATACACCTGGGCCTCGATCAGCGTGGGGCCCTCGCCGGCGACCGCCCGCCGGCGCGCTCGACGGACCGCGGTGTAGACCGCGCCGACATCGTTCCCGTCAACGACCACCCCGGGGAAGCCGTACGCGTCGGCCTTGCCCGCCAGCGTGGGGCTCCTCGTCTGTCGGTCCCGAGGCAGGGAGATCGCCCAGCCGTTGTTCTGGCAGAAGAAGATCGTGGGCGCGCGGAACACCCCGGCGAAGTTCATCCCGGCGTGGAAGTCGTTCGAGCTCGTCGCCCCGTCGCCGAAGTACGCGATCGTGGCGATCGGCGCCTGCCGGCTCCGTGCCGCCATCGCAGCCCCCACCGCCTGCGGGATCTGCGTGCCGATCGGGCTCGAGGCCGACACGAAATGCTGGGCCCGGAACGCGAAGTGGTTGGGCATCTGACGGCCCTTCGTCAGGTCGCCGGAGTCCGCGAATAGCTGGTCGACGACCGACTGCAGTGAGGCGCCCCGAACCAGCGCGACGACGAGCTCGCGGTAGGCCGGGAACACCCAGTCGTCCGGCGCGAGGGCGTACGCCGATCCGAGGAGGGCGGCCTCCTGGCCCGCGTGGGGAGCGTAGAACCCGATGCGTCCCTGGCGCTGGAGGGCGATGCACCGGTCGTCGAGGGAGCGGGCGAGGACCATCGTCCGGTACGCCTCCAGACGTCGGTCGGCGGGAAAGGAGTCGGAGGCTTCGGGCGGGACCGCAGTCGCGACCTCCTGGGCCGTCACGGGTCGATTCGAAGTCTCGACGGCCCCTCGGATTATAAGAGCGGCTCGGTCGCCGGCCGCGGAGGCCGGCCCGTTCGCCCGCCGAAACACCTTCCGAGGTAGTGTCCCCGGTCCTCGCGCGTCGGTTCAATACCTTTTGTACGTCGTCCGTTCTCGGCGCGAGCCCTCGAGGCGCACGACGATGTCGGACGGTCCCGCCATAGAGACCCGGGGCGTCACCCGGGTGTTCGAGAGCCGGAAGGGATTCCTCTTCCGGGAGAAGACCCGAACGGAGGCTCTGAAGGGCGTCGACCTGGTCGTGGAGCGGGGCGCGATCTTCGGCCTGCTCGGTCCGAACGGGGCCGGGAAGACGACGTTCACCAAGATCCTGTCGACGCTGCTGCTGCCGACCTCGGGCACCGCGCTCGTCCTCGGGCACTCGGTGACGAAGGAGACGGCTTGGCTCCGCCCCCGGATGGGACTCGTTCTGGGCGGCGAGCGGGGACTCTACAACCGGGTGAGCGGCCGGGAGAACCTGCGCTACTTCGCGGACCTCTACGGCGTCCCGATCGCCGAGCGCGAACGACGCATCGGCGAGGTCCTCGAGCGCGTCGGGCTGACCGATGCCGCCGACCGCCGGACCGAGGAGTACTCGCGCGGGATGAAGCAGAAGCTCCACATCGCGCGGGGGATCCTCCACCGGCCCGAGATCCTGTTCCTCGACGAGCCGACGATCGGGCTCGACCCGAAGAGCGCGCGCGAGACGCGCAAGCTCATCCGCTCGCTTGTCTCCGACGGGGTGACGATCTTCCTCACGACCCACTACATGTTCGAGGCCGAAGAGCTCTGCCCGCGGATCGCGATCCTGTCGCGGGGGAGGATCGTCGCGCGCGACACGCTGGACGGGCTCCGGACCCTCGTCGGCGGCGACCGGACGTTCGAGGTCGAGGCGTACGGCTTCGAGGATCGGGAGATCGAGTCCCTGCGGCACCTTCCGGGCGTCTCGAAGGTGGCGAGCGAGGAGTACGGCCCCGCGACGCGCCTCACCATGAGGGTCCGTACCCGCGAAACGACCCTGGACGACGTGCGGGGCCTCCTGCCCGGCCACCCCGAGCTAGCCGTGCGCGAGCGGCGGACCTCGCTGGAGGACGTCTACCTCGACCTCGTCGAGGAGGAGGCGACGTAGATGGCCGCGTCCGCCCCGGCGTACACCCGCGCCCGCTCGACGGTCGCGTCGCTTCGGCTCGCGGTCCTCCAGTTCATGGCCGACCCCCAGTGGCTCATTCCGTCGATGATCGCCCCCGTCATCTTCGGGCTCGTCTCGTTCGAGCTGTTCCGCGGGTACGGCCCGTACTTCCTGATCTACGCCATCCTCGGCGCCGGGATGATGAGCATGTGGGGCCAGACGCTCTACGGGAGCGGCTGGGCGACAGGCCAGGACCGGAACTTCGGCACCCTCGAGCCGACGATCCAGTCCCCGACCCCGTACCTCTACGTCGTGCTGGGGAGGGTCCTCTGGAACGTGGTCTCGGGGCTCTTCGGCGGGTTGATCGTCTACGCGGTCGTCGTCGGCGCGGCCGGCCAGCCTCCCGCCTTGGCGAACCCGCTCGCGTCGATCGCGCTGTTCGTGTTCGTGATGCTCACGCTGGCCGCGATCGGCGTCGTCTTCGCGGCGTTCTACGTGTACACGCGCTACGCGGGGTTCATCCAGAACATCGGCGAGTTCGCCTTCTACGTCGGCACCGGATGCATGTTCCCGGTCGTCCTCCTCCCGTTCGCGGTCACGCCGATCGCCCTGGTCTTCCCGCCGACCTGGGCGCTCGACGCCCTGCGCTACGTCGCGATCCCCGGCTACACCGGCTTCGGCTGGGGGCTCTGGGGCGATGTGGCGGGTGCCGTCGCCTCGACCGCCGTCTACCTCGCAATCGCCGGGCTCATCTTCCGGCGCGTCGAGCGCCAGGTGCTGGCGAAAGGCAACCTGTCGGACTACTGACCGGAGGAGGAGGCGTTCGTGAGCGCGGTGGCTGTACCCCGAACGTCGTTCTGGCGCACGTTCTGGACGAACGCGGTCTTCTCGCCCCGGACGAGCCTCGGGTTCATGCGGATCGACTTCATCCTGGGGACGATCTTCGTCATCCCGCTCACCCAGATGGTGTTCTTCGCGTTCGTCGTCAAGCTCGGATCGGCGGGCGAGAGCGCGAGCGCGATCGCCAGCGCCATCGCCTACACCGCCCTCGGCAACGCGGTCGCGACCGTGACCTACTCGAGCGTCTTCTCGGTAGCGCAAACGACCGACTCGGAAAAGTTCCAGGGGACGATGGAGCACCTGCTCGTCTCCCCGGCGAACCGGCTGGCGCTCTACTTCGGCCGGGGCCTCGTCCCGATCCTGACCTCCCTCGCGACCGTGACCGTCGGCCTCCTCTATGCGTCGACGCTGTTCGGCGTGGCGATCGCCCCGTCGTCGGTCCCGTCGCTGGCCGTCTCGGTGATCCTGACCGCGGTGGCGATGGTCGGGTTCGGACTCCTCCTAGGCGGGGTCGCGCTGTACCTGCGGACCTCGATCATCCTCGGGAACGTCTTCCTGTTCGTCGGGCTCCTCTTCTCCGGCGTGAACTTCCCGCTCTCCCAGCTGCCGGTCCCGCTCCAGTACGTGGGGTACGGACTCCCCCTCACATGGGGCGTCGCGGCGATCCGGGCCTCCGTGTCGGCCGCGCCGCTCCCGTCCCTCCTCGAGCTCTGGGGCGCGGTCGGGCTCGCTGCGGGGATCACCCTCACGCTCGCGATCGTCCTCTGGGAGGTCTTCGAGCGACGCGCCCTCTCGACCGGGAGTATCGCCCGGTTTTAGGGGTGCCGGGGCCCCCCCGGCCTCCTAATGACACTGGTCGAGTGAAATCAACGAGCGCTCGGTGACAGCGATAGCCCGGCGTGCTCGAAGAAGGTCGGGAACAGTTCCGGTTGGTGTCGGATCCGCTCCATGCCGGCCCGGGTCTCGGCGATCAGCTGCGCCGGAGTGGTGGGGCAGAGGTTCCTCAGCTCGACGTACTTGAGCTGGTGCCAGACCTGCT
>JASHOP010000096.1 GCA_030041075.1 Thermoplasmata archaeon
CGTCGTGATCGCTCTGCAGGGGCACTTTTCGCCGCACACGAGCCAGGGGTTCATCGACGCGGTGTTCCTGCTCGCGGGGATCCTTCTGATCTTCTTCGCGTTCATCGGGATGGCGTTCACGAAGTGCCCCACCTGCTACCGGAGCATCTGGATCGTCTGCCTCCAGGAGCCGGATATGCGGCACGACCGCCGGGAGAACGCTTTCTATCGGGACCTGACGCCCCCCGACGAGGAGACGTAGCCGGCCGCGACCGGCGGGTCTCGGTCGGCGCGACGGCCCCCTCCGATCGGGCGGGTCGGTCGTCTCGCGGGGCCCCCCGCTCGCTCGCGGAGCCGGTTTCGACGGGGCGGAAGGAAGATGTACTCCTGGAGTTGAAAGGAAGCGAGCGACCACGATGCTCGACCCGCGACGCGATGGCTTCGGTGCGCGAGCCGGACTCCGGGGCGGACGCGCGGCCGGTCGGGGCGCGTTCGGAGGGGGCCGATCGACGCGCTCTGGGAGGGCCCTGCTCGTCGTCTTGACGTGCGGGCTGGCGATCACCTCCGTGGCCGCCCTATCGAACTCCGGCCGGTCCCTCGGGGGCGTGTCGCTCCACGAGGCGAGCTCCTCTCCCTCGGTCGTGTCCCGGGGCGACGGATCGGGCGTGCCGGCCGCCGCGCCGCGGAACGGCCTCCCTCCGTCCTCGGGGGGGTTCCGGACGTCGGGGGGCGTGCACCCGGCTCCGTACTCCGTGGACACCGGAACCGAACCCGCGCCGATGGGCCTCGCCGACTTCGGCTCGGAGCCGGGCGGGGGATCGTACTCCTACGAGACCGACTCGTTCCGAGGCACGATCTCGATCGCGAGCCTGTCGACCTACAACGCCAGCATCGGCGGGGGCGAGGAGTCTTCGATGAGCTTCCAGCTGAACGCCTTCCTCGGGTTCACATCGGGCGGCACCGACTATGTCTACTGGGTGCAGGATGTCCTCTCGCTGAACTCCGCGTCGGGGGCCGTCGAGATCTACGACAACATCTGGAACGCGACCTCCCAGCCCCTGCCCGAGATCGCCGCGACGGCCGTCCACGGTAACGGGTCGATCTCGGGCTTCTCGATCGACGGTCTGGAGGAGCAGTACTACGGTGACGCCTCTCCCTGTTCCAAGCCGGGAGCGTGCGTCGACCTCGTCTACGGGTCCGGCGGCGCGGTCGCGACCGTCGTGCTCCAGCTGAACGCTTCGCTCGTGGCCGGGAAGCCGACCGTGAAGTTCCTGTACGATGACGGCTACGGCCTCGCGTCGTTCGACACCGCGACGTTCTCGTTTCCGGTGACGCCGGCGGAGTTCCAGGGGTTCTTTGTCAACGCCGGGGCGCTCTCGTCCGGTTGCGTCCGGTGCGTGGGCGACGTCGAGCTGATCGCCGGCGGGCCGAACAGCGGCTACCAGACGTCGATCAGCGGAACGACGGACGTCACGTTCTCGATCGGGCGCTGGAACGGGCATAACTACGAGTCGGTCCCGGACGCCTACGACCACGGGGCCGCGACCGCCGAGGGGCTGGAGAACGCCACGGTCGGGGTCAGCGCCAACGGATTCGGCGAGCCGCTCGCCGTCCTGACGAACGGCCCGGGGAGCCTGGGCCCGCTGTGGGGGAAAGGCTCGCTCGCGATCGTCGGGGTGAGCGTGGTCAACGGAGCGTCCGGTGGCGACCTCGCGGTGAACGGCACCTCGGTGCCGTACGCCGGCGGGTACGTCGAGGTCACCCTGATCCCGGGGCTCTACGACCTCTCGGTCGACTCGGACGGAACGTACGCTCTCGGGGACGTCGACCTCCTCGGTGGGGAGTACCTGACCCTCGAGGTCGGGCCGCCCGGGGTCGTCCCGATCGTCTTCGTCCCCACGGGTCTCGGGTCGAGCCAGGTCTGGAGCGTGACGCTGTTCGGGGCGACCTCGAACGAGACGCTCAACGGAACGGGCAACATCACGTTCGGGGCGGCCGCGGGGAACTACTCGTACACGGTCGCCCCGCTGTCGGGGCTGGCCCCGAGCCCCAGCACGGGCAACGTCTCGGTCAACGCCTCGGCCGCGAACGTCGCGGTCCCGATCCGGTGGACGTCGACCCAGACCTCGTACCTGTCCGGGATCCTCGCGGTCCTGGACGCGCGCGTCGGACCGCTGCCGGTCTACGTCATCCTGCTGCTCCTCGTGATCCTGGTCATCGCGCTGGCGGTCGCCACGCGGCGCCCGCCGAGCCGCACCCGCTTCATGCCGGCGCCTTCCCCCCCGCCGATGACCGGCTGGACCCCGGGCTCGTCGCCATACGCCCCGGCACCCCCCGAGCCGCCGCACCGGTCCCCGCCGAGTTGACGTCGAGAGCGGGCCGGCCGACGCGGGCGTCCGGGTCGTCCGTCGGGCGCCCGCCCTCCCGCCGGCCGGGGCCCGGGCGAACCTCTTGAGCGGCACCGACCTCTCGCCGCGCATGGCCCGGCCGCTCCTGGTCGTGCTCTCCGCAACCGACCCCGTCGCCGCGCTGGTCGGCGAACGATGGGGAACTCCGACCGCGACGGGAGCGACGGTCGAGGGGGCGGCCGTTCGACAGCTGGCGGACGGGGTGCTCGTCCTCCGTCGGCCGGGTCCGCACATCCACGACGAGCGCCTGGACCTCGCCCTTCCCCCGGAGTTGCTGCGGGAGGCGCCGACGCTCGTCTTTCCGTCGATCCATCGCAGCGAGCAGAACGTCGCGTGCCTGACGGTACACCCCCTCGGGAACCCGGGCCCCCGCGCGGAGGTCGGGGGACGGCCCCGGACCCTGGTCCCGACCGATCCCCTCCGGATGACCGCGGCGCTGCGGGCGCTGGGCCCTCGCGCGGCGTCCGAGGGCCTTCCCGCGACGTTCGAGGCGACGCACCATGGCCCCGAGCTCAACCTCCCGGCGTTCTTCGTGGAGATCGGCTACGGATCCGGGGCCGCTCCGCCGCCCGGCTCCGTTCGCATCCTCGCCGAGGAGATCCCGAGGATCGCTCCCGCGGCGGACGACCGGGTGGCGATCGCCGTGGGCGGCGGCCACTACGCCCCGCACTTCACCGACCTGGCGCTCCGGAGGCGCTGGTCGTTCGGGCACATCGTCTCGCGCCATGCCCTGGCCGAGATCGAGGCCCCGGCCGCTCGATCGGCCTACGAAGGGACCCCGGGGGCGGAGGGGATCGTGTACGCCCGAGCGGAGGATGTCGACCACCCCGCGCTGCGCGGGCTCGGCCCCCGCCGGCGCGACGGGGACGCCCCGCCCCGCGCGGACCGGGGCCCGGGTCCCGTCAGTCGCGCCGGTCCGGGCGCTTCTGGAACATGATCGCGCCGGAGCGGTAGACCGCTTTCCCCAGCCGGACCGGCTGGGTCGACGCGACGCCGGGCGTCCTCTCGGCGAGCATCAGGCTCTCGACGATCTGGCGGAACAGCGCGCTCTGGTTGATCTCGGGGTGCCGGGCGAGGAACTCCTCCTCTTCCGGAGTGATCGTGATGTTCTTGCGGAGCATCCCCTGGGCCATCGCGTCGCTCGCGGGTCGTGCGCGCATGCATCCGCATCGGACTACGCGTATAAGTGCGTATTGGTTCTGTCGCGCGCGGCGTCGCTCCGCTCCCCGCCCGGAACGGCCGCGCGGCGGCCCGTCGGGATCAGCGGCCCGACAGGGGCCCCGCGAGAACGGTCACGGTTCCCCGCGCGGGGAACGCCGCGGAGGCCGCCTCCTCCACGTCGCGCGGCCGAAGCGACCGCAACGACGCCGGCCAGCGCAGCCAGTGGTCCTCGGGGAGGCGGTGGTACGCCACGTCGACCGCGAGATCGTGCGCTTCCGCCGTCGACTCGAGCGAGAGCGGGAGCTCGCCGATGGCGCTCTCGCGGATCGCCTCGAGCTCCGGCGTCCGCACCGGCTCCTCCCGGATCCTCGCGACCTCCTCCTCCAGCATCGGGACGACCCGGGACCAACGGTCGCCGCCGGTCCCGGCCTGGGCGACCCAGTAGCCGCCGTACCGCATCGCCTCGAGCTCGCTCGAGGCGTGGTAGGCGAGCCCGCCGCGCTCGCGGACGCGCTGGAACAGCCGGGCCAAAAGGGGGCGGCCCCCGAGCACCTCGTTCGCCAGGAACGCGGCGGGGTACCGGGGGTGGGACCGCTCGATCGAAGGGCCCCCGACCCGGACCTCGACCTGGGAGCGGCCGGGGAGGTCGATCCGGCGCACCGGGGCGGTCCGGGGGCGGACCGGTGGAACCGTCAGGGCCGGCCCCCGCGACTCC
>JASHOP010000097.1 GCA_030041075.1 Thermoplasmata archaeon
ACGACCTGACCTACCGACAAATCCGTCGAGGGACGTTCCGCAGCGAGCGGGAGTTGATCGCCATGCTGAAGCTCTACATCGAGCGGTACAACGAGGTCCCTCGCCCGTTCCAGTGGCGGGCGACCGCCGACGAGATCCTCGTCAAGGTTACCCGGAACCGGATAAGCTTAGGTCTGGCTGGTACGGCACACTAGGCCGCAGGCGTTGAGCCTCGCGATGGCCCGGATGCCGGAGGGAAGGCCGGACGGACCGCCTCCCTCCTCGTTGCCGCGGCTCGCCACGGGAGGCGTGAGATCGAGGTCGTCGTCCGCCACCGGCGTGGCGTTCCGAGCGAGGTGGTTCGAGGAGAGCCACCGTTGAGGTCGGGCCGGGGATCAGAGTCGGTATGGAGCGGTATCGGCTGAAAGGGACCCTCGGGGTCCGGTGTGCAGCCTTTGGGGGGGAGACTAACGATAGCAGCTCCGGCCGGCGCACCGAGATGGATGGGAAGGCGTACGGCTACGGGCTCGTAGGGCAGGGAGCGTAGGAGAAGACCAAGCCCGCCCCGGTGCTGGATACCTGAGTGACGTTCTCGTACTGCCAGATTCCTCCGTTGGCCGGAAAGGAGTAGTTGTACCACGAGGTCGATCCGTTGGAATAGAACTGGCTGTCGGGCCCCGCGGTATCAAGCGGTACGGTGTAGGTTCGATGGCCCCATCGGAACGGGGCCGTGACGGGCCACGCGTCGCTCCGGATATGCAGGGTTTGGCCCAAGACCGTCCCGCAGGTGTCGATCTCCCCGGATGCCCCAACGAAGTTCATGTCGAACTGTGCTCCAACGCCGCACGATGAGTTAGTGGAGTTCTCGACCTGCTCGCAAAGATCGCTTCCGTTGAGGCCCGTAGGAAGGCCGATGTCGGAAACGAGGCCCGACGCGATCGTCCACGCACCAATTCCGCCGGAACGCTCTCCGACCACGACAGGGTTGAGGGAGTGGTACCCCACCACAGAGCTGCTACAGGGGGATTGTCCCCCGAGCCCGGGCTCAGAGACGTTCGACCTCGAAAAGACAGTCCAGTTCTCGAACCCCACGATGTAAGCGGTAACGTTCCCATCGGTAACGTTGGTACCGGTCCAAAGCGAAATCCATCCGGAGGGAGTTACGGACCAGATGTCGACGGTCCCCGTTTCGGATCCAAGGTAGGGCGAGGCTACGACGGAGTTAGGATCCCAGACGGTGAAATTGCCTAGGGCCTGACCCAGCCGACAGTCGGTATGAGAAAACAGGACCCCTCCAGGATTCGTCAGCACGAACGATGAGATCACCAGCAAGACCCCGGCCGAGGCACCAGAGGCGGGGGCGATGGCTCCCTTGAACACAACCAACCAATCTGTCGGAAGTACTTGAGGGGTCTGGGCGCAAATCCGTCAGTGAATGATCCCAGCATGGCTCGAACGGAAATCACGTAGGAAGTTCAGCATCGTGAACTAGTGCCCGTGTGCGGGCCAGACTGTACGGACCGGGCCTGCCCGAGCCTGATTGGATTGAGCCGGCCGGCCGCATGCGGAGGAAGTGTCACTGTAAGGATTGCATTGCTTGACCGAGCGGTGAGTGGATTCCGTCCAGCGAGAGGGCCCAAAGCCGACCCCGGACGTATCCATTTCAGCTGCAACTGCCGAGGTAGTCAAATGCCCAACCGCCCCCCGGCCCTTTAGGGGTAGAGAGGTTGTCGATCGCCCAGGTCCCGAAGTTTGGCGGGAAGTAATAGTGGAAACTCTCGGCAAATGGCAAGACGTAGCGGACTGTCTCGTTGACCCTATCGAGGGCGAAGGAAATCCAGAGGGTCAGTCCCTCCGATATGACTGAGACGTTCCTTCCCGAAGCGCCGCATGTGGATATTGTGGGTGCATTATCGGTCACGAAACCATTTGCCCAAGTTGGGGTGCCAGGGTCTCCCGAGAAACTAGCCGAGAGATTCACCGTAGTTGCCTCTCCTTCGTCGGAGATGTTGGTCGGAACGGCGACGGGCCACCCGACCGGACCGTCGGCGCCCTCCGAGTGCGGTATAACTTGATATGGCTGGGAGCAAGGCGTATTGGAGCCATATCCGAGGAACGACGCGTTAGAGTACTTCTCGATGGTCAGGCCCACACTGAAGAAAACTGCTGTCATCGTGCCATTTATGGCCCCGCCACCGAGCATAGCGGTGTGATTGGGTTGCCCAGGGCCGGCCGGATAGCCCTCGGGAATCGTCCCGTTCCCCCATCCCTCCCCTGCATAGGGAGAATTGACGAGCACGGCGGGAAGAAACATGTATTCAGTCTCCACAGTTTCGATGTCGGAGCACTCGGTTCGACGAAATGGCGGCCAGAAACCGAGGACAGTAGGAACGACCAGCACGAGAGCAATCGCAATACCAATAGTCACGCAAGGCGGCCCGAGTGCGGGCCGGCGGATGGGTAGCGAGGTCGAACTCGAGTAGGTTTCGATATCCATCCCGCTTGTACCGATGGCCCGAACTCCTCATAGATGTTCTTTCACCATAGTCTAGGGGCACTTCGGTTCTGGTGGGGGTCCCCCGCGGTACCCTTCTAGCCACCCACGGACGATCAAGCGCGCCCTCCTGCAGCGGCGACAGATTCTGGAGAGCGACTTTGACCCCTCTCGGACCATTCCTCCCCCATGCTGCTACTTGGAAGTCGCCCGAACCAGTCGCCAATGCCTCCGTCGGGACTCGCTCTCCAGTCGTCTCTCCTGGCATACGTCGGATTGGCGGGAGGAATATCCGCCTGCTTCCGGTAGATATCCGGGTGGGAGAGATTGGGGAAGGTAGCCGAAACCAGCGAGGTACACGCAACCGGACCCACTGGTCCAGTCAGAGGAAGATCGACATCACCGGGATCGGGGCATGCCCGTATCAGAATCGCCGATCCGCCGCCCCGTACGCGAGCCGCTCGAGAAGGTGCCGGTATGGCCCGGGGGCGATCCCGTCGAGGGCCCGCGCCGACCGCTCCGCCCACTCGACGGCCTCCCGCGCGACGACCGGCGCGGCGCCCGAGAGCTCGACCAACTCCCGCAGCCGGAGAAGGTGCTTCGCGCGTTTCGTTCTAAGCCGGAACAGGTGCTCGAACTCCGACTGGCGTTTCGGGTCGAGCCGCGCGTACGCCTCGAGAACGACGAGCGTCGGGTTCCCCTCGCGGAAGTCGTTGAAGAGCGGCTTCCCCAGGAGGTCGGTGTCGCCGAAGACGTCGAGGAGGTCGTCCCGGATCTGGAAGGCGATCCCCAGCGCGTGGCCGTAGCTCCCGAGCGCCTCGTGGACCGCGCCCGCGGCGGACTCGATCTCCGCGACCGAGCGGAGCGCGGCCGCGATGATCGCGGAGGTCTTCCGTTCCGCGACGCGGAAGTAGTGCTCGCGGCCGACCGAGAGGTCGAACCGGGACGCCTCCTGGAGGACCTCGCCCTCGACCAGGTCGGCGCACGCCTCGCCGCAGCGCAGGATGATCGACCTCGGGTACTCGGCCGCGAGCTCGAACGCGCGGACGAACAGGTAATCGCCCGTCACGATCGCGAGCGGGACGCCGAACGCGCGGGGGATCGACGGCCGGCCGCGCCGCGTGTCGGCGTGGTCGATGACGTCGTCGTGGACGAGGGTCGCGGTGTGGATCAGCTGGAACGCGGCGGCGAGCGACACGATCCCCCGCGTCGACTCCGACCCGAGCGCCCGAGCGGCCGCGGCCATCAGGAGCGGCCGGACCCGCTTCCCACCGGTCGAGCAGGCGTAGCGCGCCGACTCGGTCAGTTCCGCGTACGTCGACCCGAGGACCTGCGTGAGGCGCCGGTCGACGTCCTCGATATCGCCGACGAGCGCCGGAAGGAGCCCCGCGAGCTCGACCGCGGCGTCGGCGCCGAGCGTCCGGGCGACGAGGCTCGGGAGGGAGGCGTCGAGCGACTCGAGGGCCGAGGCGCCGGTCACGACGCCCCTCCGAGCCGCGCGGGCCAGCGGAGCCGCATCATCGCGTCCAGACCCCCGGTCCCGATATAGCGCATTCCCAGCGCGAGGACCGGGTCGAGGCTCGTGAACGGGTCGGCGAACCGTTGGATCCGCGCCGCGCGGGCGAGCGGCGCGTAGAGGACCCGCCGCCACGCCGGGTCGTACGCGGCGAGGGGCACGCCGTCGCGTACGTGGCGGGCGGCGATCCCCCCCGCGATCCACCCGCTCAGCATCGCGGTCGGTATCCCGCCTCCGTTCGTCGCCATCACGAGGTTCGCCGCGTCGCCGGCGAACAGCGTCCGGCCGACGACGAGGCTCTCGGGCGGGGGACCGATCGGGACCCACCAGCTCGTCCGCTCGCGCGCCGGGCCCCGGCGCTCGCGCGCGAGGAACCGGTCGAGGAGGCCAGCGAGCGTCGTCCCGGGCGGTAGGCGCGCGACGCCGAGGCCGACGTTCAGGTCGATGGCGCGCGGGAAGCTCCACGCGTAGCCGTGCGGGGCGCCGTGGCCGAAGTACAGCTCGATCGCGTCCGCCGGCGGCCCGTCGACGGTCGCGGTGATCATCCGGAACATCGCGCGCCGGGGCGCGAACCCGACGGCCCGGGCGACGCTCGACGTCGGCCCGTCCGCGCCGACGATGACCCGCGCCCGGACGCGGTCCCCTCCGGCCAGCACGACCTCGTCGCCGGCGACCCCCGTGACCCCGGCGGGGTAGCGGAGCTCCGCCCCCTCGCCCTCGGCGCGGACGGCGAGCGCCTTGTCGAACGCCCGCCGCGACACCGTGAACCCCTCGAGCGGGAACGTGAACCGGCGCCCGTACGGGGCGATGCACGCCATCGCGTGCGTCGCCCGGAGGACCGTCGCGGCGGGGATCTCGTACGCCGTCGTCAGGAGGCCGCGGCAGGGGAACAGGTCGGCGAGGACGTCACCCGCCGGGAGGAACTCCCCGCACTGGACCGGCTGGCCGAGCTCGGTCCGGTGGTCGACGAGAAGGGTCGTCGCCCCGCCTTCGGCCGCCGCGCGGGCGGCGAGCGCCCCCGCGGGGCCCGCCCCGACGACGACCACGTCGTACCGCTCCACCGGCTCACGGCCCTCCCGCCCAGAAGTGGCTCGCGGCGCTCTGGATCGGCCCGAGGACCGGTTGGGGATAGATCCCGATCGCGACGATCGCGACGGCGATGATCCCGATCGCCGCCGCCCGGGCGTACCCGATCCCCCCGACGGCCAGCGGCGGGGGGCCGGCCGCGCCGGCGACGGCCCCCGTCGCCCGCGGGGCCGGCGCGGGGTCGAAGAAGATCGTCTTCAGGACCCGGCCGTAGTAGAACACCGAGAGCGCGCTGTTGAGGAGGCCGACGACCGCGAGCCAGACGTAGAGTCCCTGGGCCTCGACCGCCGCGCTGAACAGGACGAACTTCGAGACGAACCCGATCGTGAGCGGGACGCCGGCGAGCGAGAGGAGCATCAGCGCAAACGCGACCGAGAGGGCCGGGCGTTGCGCGCCGAGCCCGCGCCAGTCGTCGATCAGCGGGCCGACCCCGAGGCTCGCGACGGCCGCGACGACGAGGAACGCCCCGGTCTTCATCAGGACGTGGGCGAGGACCTGGAGGGTCGCGCCGGCGATCGCCGGCGCGGTGCCGATCGTCACCCCGAGGAGGATGTAGCCGGCCTGGCTGATCGACGAGTAGGCGAGCATCCGCTTCATCTCCTTCTGGAGGAGCGCGAGGACGTTGCCGACCGTCATCGTGAGGACGGCGATCGCCGCGAGGGTCACCTGGACGACCGGCCCGATGTCGAACGGCGCGCCGGAGAACGGGTTCGGTCCGCCGGCGCGGGCGAACAGCACCGGCCCCAGGAACACCAGGAAGAACGCGAACACGCCGACCTTCTTGGTCCCGCCGGCCAGGAACGCGCTCACCTCCGAGGGGGCGCCGTCGTAGACGTCGACCGCCCACGCGTGGAACGGGACCAGCGTCGTCTTGAACGCGAGGCCCGCGACGAGGAACCCGAACCCGAGGAGGGCGAGGACCGGGTACCCGACCGTCCCGGCCGCCGCGCGGATCGCGTAGAGGTTCGTCGTCCCGTACGCCCCGAACAGGAGCGACGCGCCGAAGAACGAGAGGGTCGAGGAGAGGGCGCCGACGATGTAGAACTTCATCGCGGCCTCCAGGGAGCGGGGGTCCCGGCGGGTGTAGCCGACCAGGAGGTACGTCGCGATGCTGGTGAGCTCGATCGCGAGGAGGAGGAAGATGAGGTCGGAGGCGATCGCGACCAGGAGCATCCCGAGGGTCGCGAGCAGGAGGAGGCCGTAGAAGATCGGGGCGCCGCGCTCCGTCGACGGCCGGCCGAGCGACGCGAGCGCGACGAGGAACGCCGCCACCAGGAACAGGCCCTGGAAGACGAGGCCGAGGGACGAGAACGCGTAGAGCGGCGCGGCCCCGGCGCCCGGGACGAGGTCGATCCGCCCGGCCCCGAGCGTCCTCACGCCGGCGAGCGGTGCGAACCCGAGGTCGGCGATTACGAGGACGAACGCGACGGCGGTGGCGGCGGAGGCGATCGCCCCCCCGACCTCGAGGCGGCGGACGCCGGCGACGTCGAGGAGGAAGACGAGCAGCGCCCCGGCGAGGACGACGAGCTCGGGGGCGAACGGGGCCGCCAGGGTGAGCGCGTCCATCGGCCTAGGTACCGGGGAACCCCTTCACGGGCGAGTTCGCGATCACGTTCACGAGGAGGCTCGGCACGACCCCGAACAGGACCGTCACCGCGACGAGCAGCCCCATCGCCATCCCCTCGTGCGCCGGCACGTCGTGCGCCCCGGCCGGGATCCCGCGCGCCGGGCCGAACAGCATCCGCTGCATCATCCACAGGTAGAACCCGGCGGTCACGACGAGGACCGCGAGCGGGAGGAGGACGAGGTAGCCGAGGCCGTCCCACGTCGCGACGAGGGCGGTGAACTCCGCCGGGAAGCCGATGAGCGCGGGGAGGCCGAGGGAGGCGAGCGAGCCGGCCATCATCAGGGTGGAGAGCGTCGGAGTCGTCGGCGTGATCCCTCCGACCGCGGGGATGTCGCGGGTCCCGAACGTGTGGTGGACCGTTCCGGCCGACATGAACAGAAGCGCGCTCACGATCCCGTGGGCGAACATGAGGAGGACCGCGGCGAGGAGGCCAAGCGAGCTGTCGAGCCCGATCGCGAGGAGGACGATCCCCATGTGGTTGATCGACGAGTAGGCGACCATCCGCTTGAGGTCCCGCTGCGACAGCGCGAGCACCGACCCCCAGAGGATCGAGAGGAACGCGAGGCCGAAGACGATCGGCCGGACGTGGGAGAACCCCTCGGGGAGGATCTCGACGGCCCAGCGGATCAGTCCGTAACCCCCGAGCTTCAAGAGCAGCCCGGCGAGGAGGACGGAGCCGCCGGTCGGCGCCTCGACGTGCGCGTCCGGGAGCCACGTGTGGAACGGGACCGCCGGGAACTTCACGAGGAACCCGAAGAGAAGCGGGAGGAACAGGAACACCTGGACGACCGGCGAGAGCCCCCGCGCCGCCGCGTAGATGCTCGCGAAGTCGAACGACGTCGCCCCCGAGTAGAACACGAGCGCGAGCAACCCGACGAGCATCACGATCGAGGCGACGTGGGTGTAGACGAAGAACTTGAGAGCGGCGTAGCGCCGGCGCGGCCCGCCCCAGTAGCCGATCAGGAAGAACATCGGGACGAGGACCGCCTCCCAGAACAGGAAGAACAGGAGGACGTCGAGGGCGACGAACACCCCGAACGACCCGAGGCACGTCAGCGTGACGAGCCCGAAGTACGCCGCCGGGCGCTTTCCCTCCGTCCACGAGTAGACGACGGTCGCGAGCTGGAGGATCGCCGTGAGGAGGATCAGGACGAGGGAGATCCCGTCGACCCCGACCGTGTAGTTCACGTGCATCCAGTAGATGTGGATCCACGCGTACGACTCCTGCTCGGCGAACCCGGGGACGAGGCTGCCGGAGTAGCCGGGCCAGCCGGGGTAGCTGACGAAGAGAAGCCCGACCTCGACGAGGAAGACGATCGAGGTCGCGAGCGCAGCCCACCGGGCCCTCGCTCCGGCGAAGAACGTCGCCACGGTACCGGCGAGGAGCGTCGCGAGGACGATCGAGAGGAGCGGGACCACCTACGCACCCCCGAACCGGGCGACGAGGAACGGCGCGACGAGGAGGAGGAGGACGAACACCACGACCAGGCCGGCGACGATGTACGCCGCGTAGTCGGAGACGACCCCCGACTGGATCCGGCGCATCCGGTTCGAGGCGCCGGCGAACGCGCGCTCGAACCCGTGGATCGTCCCGTCGATGACGAACTGGTCGAAGAAGTCCGCGGCGCGGGCCGCGGTGTAGATCCCCTTCGCCCCGATCCAGTCGTAGCCGGCCTTGAAGTAGTAGCGCTCGAGGAGGAGGTGGCGTACCGACCGGACCGCCGCCGAGTCCGACGCCGGCGCGATGCGGCCGTTCCCCCAGAGCCACCAGGCGACCAACAGGCCCGCGAGCGCGAGGGCGACGCCTCCGCCGCTCAGGAGGAGGTCGGAGGTCGTGTAGACGGGCGGGATCCCCGCGGCGAGGGTCCCGGCGAAGCTCGACCCCTTGAGGAGGAGCCGGTCGAACCCCGGGACGAAGACGAGCGCCCCGCCCCCGACGGCGAACGCCGAGAGGACGATCATCGGGACGCGCATGACCCACGGCCCCTCGTGGGCGTGCGGAAGGCTCGCGTCGCGCGGCGCGTCGCCCGAGAAGACGAGGAACCAGACCCGGAAGATGTAGTACGCCGTGAGGAAGACCGACGCGAACGCGAGGAGGAAGAACGGCCAAAAGTCGGGGTGGCTCCCGAGGGTCGAGTAGACCGACGCGAGGATGTCGTCCTTGCTCCAGAACCCCGCGAACGGCGGGATCCCGCTGAGCGCGAGCCCCCCGATCGCGAACGCGCTCGCCGTGAGCGGCATCGCCTTCTTGAGGCCGCCCATCTTGAACAGGTCCTGGGTCCCGACCGCGTGGATGACCGATCCGGCGGCGAGGAACAGGAGCGCCTTGAAGAACGCGTGGGTGAACAGGTGGAACAGCCCGACCATCGTGAACCCGGCCCCGATCGCGAGGACCATGTACCCGAGCTGGCTGACGGTCGAGTACGCGATCACCCGCTTGATGTCCGGGTGGACGACCGCCATCGTCGCGGCGAAGAACGTCGTGAACCCGCCGATCCCGACGATGACGAGCGAGTCGGTCGCCGTGAACCCGATGTAGAGGCTCGTCACCGCGAGCAGGTAGACCCCGGCCGCGACCATCGTCGCGGCGTGGATCAGCGCGGAGACGGTCGTCGGCCCCTCCATCGCGTCCGGGAGCCAGACGTGGAGCGGGAACTGGGCGCTCTTTCCGGCCGCGCCGCCCAGGATCATGATCCCCGCGACGGTCAGGATCGTCGGGTTCGTCGCGACGTGGGGTCCCTGCTGAAGGAACGGGAGCCCGTTCTGGACGAACAGGAACCCGTTCGCCGCCCACCCGCCGGATCCGACGGGGCCGGCCGCGGCGTACTCGTAGAAGAACAGGAAGATCCCGAGGAGGAACATCACGTCCCCGACGCGGGTGACGAGGAACGCCTCCTTCGCCGCGCTCGCGGCGCTCGGCTTCTCGTAGTAGAACCCGATCAGGAAGTACGAGCAGACCCCGACCAGCTCCCAGAACAGGAAGAACTCGAGGAGGTTGTCGGAGAGGACGAGGCCGTTCATCGCCGCCAGGAACAGCGACAGCTCGGCGTAGTACCGGGGCAGTCCCCGGTCCTGGTGCATGTAGCCGATCGAGTAGAGCATCACCAGGAACCCGACGACCGTCACGACGATCAGCATCAGCGCCGAGATCGGGTCGACCAGGGTCCCCATGACGAGCGAGAAGCCGTTCGGATACGCGGACGACGGCGCGAGATGGAGCCAGGTGTAGCGCCGATCGACGTACGTCGCCGGGCCGAGGATCTCGCCGATCCCGATCAGGACCCCGACGACCATCGCCGCGCCCGATAGGGCGACCGCGACCCAGCCGCCCCACTCGAGCCGCGCGAGCCTCCGGCCGAACAGGCCGACGACGACGAACGCGACCACCGAGAACAGCGGGACGAGGAACGCCCAGCCGTACAGCGCGTCGAGGCCTCCCGTTGGACGATCCCCCCTACGACCTCAGCTCGGTGACTTCCGCGACGTTGATCGTCCCCTTCGCCCGGTGGAGCGCGAGGACGATCGCGAGGCCGACCGCGACCTCGGTCGCCGCGAATCCGACGAGCACGACCGCGATCGACTGGCCGCTGATCCCGAGGGGCGCCGACGGCGCGAACGCCGCGAAGTAGACGAAGTTCAGGATCGCGGCGTTGGTCGCGATCTCGATCGCGATCAAAAGGAGGACGAAGTTCCGCCGGGTCAGGATCCCGAAGATCCCGATCCCGAGGAGCGCCCCGGAAAGCGCGACGAACCCCGTCGGGGCGAGGGTCGTCACTCCCGGCCCTCCCGGACGAGATAGATCGCGCCGGAGACGCCGGTGAGCATGATCAGCCCGAGGAGGAGGAGCCACGGCGCGTTCGGTCCGAACAGGTTCACGGAGAGCGCGGTCGGGTCGTACGCCCGGATCGACACCGCGCCCGCCGGGAATTCCCCGAACGCCGTCGCGACGAAGACGACCGTGAGCACGGCGAGGAGGGCTGGGACCGGGCCGATGCCGGTCGCCGCGTCGCGCGAGAAGATCCGCTTGCGGGTCACCATCACCCCGAACAGGAGGAGGATCGTCACCGCGCCCGCGTACACCCCGAGCTGGAGGACGCCCAGGAACGGCGCCTCGAGGAGGAAGTAGATCGCCGCGAGGTCGACGAAGAAGATCGCGATCCAGAGGATCGTGTGCACGAGCTCGCGGACCAGCAGCGCGGCGATCGCGGTGACGACCGCGACCGCGGCGAGGATCGCGAACGCGACCTCCGGCAGGCTCACTTGGGAGCCCCCCAGAAAAGGCACTCCTTGGGGCAGACGCTGATGCACGTGCCGCACCGGACGCAGTCGGAGTCGTTCACGACCGGCTCCTTCCAGATCCGCCGCGGGGTCTTCTCGCCCGGCCTCGGGTCCGGCTTCGGGATGTCGAGCATCGTGATGCACTGCGTCGGGCAGTCGCGGGCACACGCGTTGCACCCGATGCAGAGCGGCGGGTCGAGGAGGATCGAGTCCTCGTTCTTCGGCAGCTCGATCCGGATCGGGTTCATCGGGAGCTTGTGCTGGAACACCTGCTGGAGCTTCTCGGGCGAGTAGACCATCTCCGAGCGCTTCGGCGTCGACAGCTCGTAGCGGGTGGTCATCGTGAGGCACCCCTCCGGGCAGGCGTCGGAGCAGAACCCGCAGTAGCTGCACTTGCCGTAGTCGATCTCGGGGCACTTCTTGGGGTGCTTCGGATCGCCGCCCGGGACCGTGACCATCTCGATGCAGAGGTCGGGGCACGAGAACGCGCACAGATTGCAGCTGATGCACGTCGCGATGTTGAGGGCGTGCACGCCGCGGTAGTTGTCCCAGATCGGCCCGACGCCGATCGGCACGCCGGACGCGACGCCGACCTTCGAGCGGAACCCCGGGTCCTCGAGCCGCTCGTACGGGTAGACGATCGTCGACGGCCGCCAGAGGCTCTTCGTGAACTGACGGGCTGCGGTCGCCATCGGCCGGGTGACCCAGAGGATCGGGTTCTCGTCCGGCTTCGTCGTCGCGTGCCCCTCGTTCGCCATGGTCTACCCTGCCGCCCGGTTCACGCCCCCATCGAAGGCACGCACCCGAGGACCGGAACGCATCGGACGGTGACGACCGCCGCCGCGAGGAACACCGAGAGGAGCGCGAGCGGGATCATCCGGTTCCAGCCGACGCGCAGGAGCTGGTCGGTCCGGACCCGCGGGAGCGACGCGCGGACCCAGACGAACAGGCCGAACACGGCGTAGGTCTTGACCATGAACCAGAGGATCCCGGCGAGCGGGAACGATGAGAGGCCCGCGGGGACCCACGACGGGAGCGTCCATCCGCCGAGGAACAGGAGCACGACCAGGATGCTGCCGACGAGCGCGCGGAGATAGTCGGCGAGCATGAAGAACGCGAACAGCATCCCCCCGTACTCGGTGTTCCATCCCTCGACGAGCTCGGCCTCCGCCTCGGGTAGGTCGAACGGGATCCGCTCCATCTCGGCGAGCATCGCCGCGACGAAGACGATGAGCGCGAGGAAGAGCGGCCCCCAGAACCAGTAGTTGCGCTGCTCGTAGACGATCGTCGTGAGGTCGAAGCTCCCGGCGAGGACGACCACCGCGACGACCGCCAGGAGGAGGGGCACCTCGTAGGCGATCATCTGGGCCGCGGACCGTAGGCCGCCCATGAGCGAGTACTTGTTGTTGCTCGACCAGGCGCTGACGAAGATGAACAGCGGAGCGAAGGAGAAGATCGTGAGCGCGAGGAGGAGGCTGAGCGGCAGCGCGCCCGAGTTCCAGCCCGAGGAGATCGGGAGGATCCCGAAGATCGCGAGCGAGGTCACCATGTACGCCGTCGGACCGAAGTAGAAGCCGAGACCGTCCGCCTCCCGCGGCGGGAACGTGTGCTTGCGGAACAGCTTCAACCCGTCGGCGAAGTTCTGGAGGAGCCCGGCGTACCCGACGTGCATCGCGCCGCGCCGGTCCATGAACCGGCCGAGGAGCTTGCGCTCCCACCAGATGAGCAGGATCGTGTTGAGCATGCTCGCGGCCAGGAGGACGGCGGCGAACACCAGGACCGCGAGCCCGGTGACCGCGTCCCCGCTCAGGACGACGGCGCGCGCGCCGGCGGGGAGGACCGACCCGAGCACGCCCAGGAGCCCCCGGGCGATGTCGTAGGCGACCGAGTAGAGCGTGAGCGTTGCCATCGGGACCCCGTCCTACCGGTCGACCTCGCCCACGCAGACGTCGACGCTGCCCATGATCGGGGGGATGTCCGCGACGTGGTACCCGACGAGGTACTGACGCGCCGCGCTGATGTTCGCGAACACCGGCGAGCGGAACTTGACGCGGTACGGGTGCTCCCCGCCGTCGTTCACGACGTACGCCTGGGCCTCGCCGTGCGGCTCCTCGACCGACGAGAATCCGATCCCCTTGGGATAGCTCCGCTTGAGGAGGTAGCCCTCGTTGCCGATCGGGGCGTACGGGGCGCCCAGCCACCGCGGGAGGCGGTCGGCGACCGACGGCCCCGGGTGGCGGTCGAGCCAGTCGAGGACCTGGCGCACGATCCGGACCGACTGGCGCAGCTCCTCCATGCGGACGAGGTAGCGCGCGGTCACGTCCGCGCCGTCCGCGAGCGCGACGTCGAACTCGAGCCGGTCGTAGGCCGCATACGGCCGGTCCTTCCTCAGGTCGCGCTTCAGCCCCGCCGACCGGAGCATCGGCCCGGTGACGCCGTGGGCGACCGCGTCGTTCGCCCGCAGGACCCCGAGCCCGTCGCACCGCTTGCGGAAGATCGCCGAGCCGAGGCAGAGCTGGTCGTACTCGTGGAACCGGTCGCTGAGCCAGTCGAGGACCTTGCGCGCCCGGTCGGTGAACCCCGCGGGAAGGTCGCTGCGGACCCCGCCCACGCGCATGTACTCGTACGTCATCCGGGCACCGGTGTAGTCCTGGAGAAGGTCGAGGACCAGGTCGCGGTCCCGCATGCCGTAGAGGAACGGGCTCATCAGGCCGAGGTCCTGGACGAACGCGGCGTACCACATCAGGTGCGAGGCGATCCGCTGGAGTTCGTCGCTCATCGTCCGGAGATACTCCGCGCGCTCCGGCGGCGTGACGTGGAGCGCCTGCTCCGCGGCGAGGATGTAGAGGTGCTCCCACGCGAACCCCGCGACGTAGCAGCACCGGTCCATGAGGGTGATCACCTCGTTGTAGTGCCGGTCCTCGCTGATCTTCTCGATCCCGCGGTGCAAATAGCCGATCTCGGGGTCGACGTCGCGGATCATCTCGCCGTCGATCCGGACCCGGAGGTTCCAGAGGCCGTGCGTCATGGGGTGCTGCGGCCCCATGTTGATCCACATCTCAGACATGGCGCGCCTTGACCTCCAGCTCCTCGGGTTCGTGGAGCTTGAACGAGCGCAACAGCGGATGGAAGGCGTACCCGTCCGGCATCAGGAGATGGCGGATGTCCGGGTGGTGGTCGAACCCGATGTCGACCATCTCCCACGCCTCGCGCTCGTGCCAGTTCGCGCTCGGCCAGACCGGGCTCGCGGACTCGACGTGGGCGTCGTCGGCCGGGAGGTCGGTCGACAGGATCGCGTACTGCCGGGCGGCATCCGACCAGACGACGTAGACCACCTCGCGCCGGTCGACCCAGTCGATCCCGGCGACCATCGAGAGGTGGCCGAATCCGAGATCGTCGCGCACGGCGCGGAACAGGTCGAGCGCGGCGGTCCGGTCGAACCGCACCCGGCCGGCGGTCCCTTCGAACGGCTCGACGGCCCGGAGCCGTGGCCCGAGCTTCGGCCGGAGGGCGTTCGCGAGGTCGTCCGGCTGCATCGTCGTCCCCGAACCGCGATGACGGCGCCCGCGCCGGCTACTCCTTGCGCTCCCGGATCAGCTGCTCGAGCCTCAGGATGCCGTCCAGCATCGCCTCGGGCCGCGGGGGGCAGCCGGCGATGTAGACGTCGACGGGAACGAGCTTGTCGACGCCCGGAACGACCGAGTACGCCGTCCGGAACGGTCCGCCGCCGGTCGCGCAGTTTCCCATCGCGATCACCCACTTCGGCTCCGGCATCTGCTCGTAGAGCGTGATCAGCTTGTGCGCCACCTTCCACGTCACCGTACCGTTCACGATCAGGAGATCGCACTGGCGCGGCGACGATCGGGGCACGACGCCGAACCGCTCGGCGTCCCACCGGGCGCCGAACGCCGCCGCGAACTCGATAGCGCAGCAGGCAAGGCCCCAGTGCAGCGGAAACAGCGAGTTCCTCCCGGCCCAGTTGAAGACGGGCCGGATCAGCTTCGACTGGCCCTGCTCCGCGACGAGGCTCGTCAGCGCCTCCTTCGCCGCGGGGATGAACTCCTTCGCCCGCAGCGACTCGATTTCCAGGAACGGGACCCCGGGCTCGTGCACGACCGGGAGCGGCGGCCCCGGGAGCGCCGCGCCGGCCCCGACGGGCGCCTTCGACGCGGGGATCGCGGCGACGGCCGCCATCAGACCACCCACCGCTTCTCGCCGCTGAGCGCGTAGTAGATCCCCGAGATCGCCAGCGCGGTGAACGCGGTCGCGATGAACACGGGGTACCATGCCGAGTTGGCCGCCCGGAACGTGAGGCCCCAGAGCGCGAGGATGAACCCGAGCACGTCGACCGCGACGAAGACGATCGCGAACGTGTAGTGCTGGGTCGGGAAATCGATCTGCGCCTCCCCCTCGGCCTCCTCGCCGCACTCGTACGTCGTCCGTTGCAGGTACGACCGGCGGGGCTTCGCGCCCAGGACGTGGTTCGCGACGATCGATCCGACCCCGAACGCGGCGGCGACGGCGGCGAAGACGAGGAACGTCGTCACCCCTGCGTCCACGGTCGTTGCCTCCGCTCACCGAGGAGCGTCCGTGAGACCCTCGGGCGTTATTTAACTCCATCCGGCTGACGGTAGAATCCGTCGTCCCGCGAGCCCGGACCTGGGCCGTCGGACCCCGAAAATTAAGCGGCCGGGTCGTTACCCCGATCGTGGACTCCCGGAGCTTCCGAACGTCCGTCTCGCTGCGCGGAGCCTACGTCGCACTCGTCCCGCTCGAGCGTTCGCACCGTCTCGAGCTGCACGAAGCCGCCCGGGATCCGGCGATCGGGCGGTTCCTGGTCGACGGGCCGGGGTCGACGCTCGAGGAGGTCGACGCGCTGATCGACCTCGTTCTGGGATTCCAGGCTCGGGGGGAGGTCCTCGCCTTCACGACCGTCCGCCTGCCCGACCGCGTTGCCGTCGGGATGACCCGCTACCTCAACATCGACCGCCCGAACGAGTCGGTCGAGATCGGCGGGACCTGGCTCGACTCGTCGCTGTGGCGGACGCCGCTGAACACCGAAGCGAAGTACCTGATGCTCGCGCACGCCTTCGAGGTCGAGAAGGCCCATCGCGTGCAACTCCTGACCGACCTGAGGAACGAGCGCTCCCAGCGGGCGATCGCCCGCCTCGGGGCGACGCGGGAAGGTGTGACCCGCGAACACCGGATCGTTCGCTCCGGATACCGGCGGTCGTCGGTCGTGTTCAGCATCCTGGTGGACGAGTGGCCGCGCGTGAAGTCCCGGCTCGAGGGGTTCCTCGGGCGGTCGTGGCCGCCGGCTCCCGCGGCCCTGCCGTGAGGGCCCCGCGCGGGTCGCGGCCGGTCAGCGGAACCCCGGGCGGCGCTTTTCGCGGAACGCCCGGATCCCCTCCGGGAGCTCCGTTCCCCGCGCGGCCTCCACCGCGCCCCGGCGCTCGAGCATCATCTGCGTGTCGAGGCTCTCGTGGAACGCGCCGATGAGCAGGTGCTTCATCCATCCGTACGCGAACGTCGGCCCGTCGGCGAGCTCGCGAGCCCGCTCCTCCGCGCGCGCGCGGAGCCCGGCGTCGGGAACGACCTCGTGGACCAGCCCGAGCTCCCGGGCCCGCGCGGCCGGGACCCGGGCATTCTGGAACAGAAGCTCCTGGGCGAGCCCGATCCCTAGGAAGTGCGGAAGGAAGTAGGTGAGCCCCCCGTCGGGGACGGCCCCGAGCGCCGGAAAGGCAGGGACGAGGACGGCGCTGTCGGCGGCGATCCTCCAGTCGGACGCGAGGGCGAGGGAGAGCCCGCCGCCGGCGGCCACGCCGGGGAGCGCGGCGACGACCGGCTTCCGCATCCCGACGATCTCGCGGATCGACAGCTCCTGCTCGCCCGTCAGCTCGTGGAACAGCGCCGGGAGCTCGCCGCGGGTCCGATGCTCGTCCATGGCGGCGACGTCCCCGCCCGCGCAGAACGACGCTCCCTCGCCGGTGAGGAGGACGGCCCGGATCGCGGGATCGACCCCCGCCTTCTGGAGCGCGACCCGGAGCTCCCGCATCGACGGCACGTCCAGCGCGTTGAGCCGCTCCGGTCGATCGAGGGCGATCGTCAGGACCGCGCCGTCGCGTGCCGTCCGGACCGCGGGCATCGTTCCGCCGTCCCGACACGCGAGGGGACGTAAAAGTCGCGCGGGCCGCCCCCGGCCCCGAGACCTCCTCCGGGCACGATCCGGCCCGCGACGCGGTCCCCCGGACGCGCGCCGACGAACCTATGAGCTCGCCGTCCTGCCTCGGGTCGGACCCGGGCCGGATGACGGCGGAACCCTCCCCGAGCGCCTCGTTGGAGCGGCTTCCCTGGTCGCTCCCCGCGGCCGAGCTGCGCCAACGGAGCGAGACGATCGATCGCGAAGGACGCGCGCTCCTCGCCGCCCTCCGCGACGAGCCGTCGCCGCCCACGGTGGACCGGTTCCTCCGGGACCTCGACCGCGTTCTCCTCACGATCCGCGACCTCGGCAACCACGGCACCTTCGTCTTCGCCGTCCACCCGGAGGCGGCGACCCGCACCGCGGGGCGCGAGGCGTCCGAGACCGCCGATCGGTTCTTCAACGAGTTTCGGGTCGACGCCGCGCTCTATCGGAAGATCCGGTCGATCGACCTGGGCGCCGCGGACGCGCCGACCCGGTTCGCCGTCGAGAAGATGCTGCGCGAGATGCGGCGGGCCGGCGTCGAGAAGGAGGCGGCCGACCGGACGCGTCTCGTGGCCATCAACAACGAGATCGACCGCGTCGCCAACCAGTACAACGAGAACATCGCGACGCACGAGCGCGGGGTCGAGCTCGCGAGCGTCGCCGACCTCGCCGGACTCCCGGCCGACTTCGTGGCGGCCCACGCTCCCGACGCGTCGGGCCGGGTCCGGCTCACGACGCGCTACCCGGACTTCCAACCGGTGATGGCGTACGCCGACCGGGCCGAGGTCCGGCGGCGGCTCCTGTTCGAGTTCATGAACCGGGCCCACCCCGAGAACGCCCCCGTGCTCGACCGGCTCCTCGCCCTTCGGTTCGAGCTGGCGGAGCTGCTCGGCTACCCCGAGTACGCCTCCTACGCCATCGAGGACAAGATGCTGGAGCGCCCGGCGGCGGTGCGCGAGTTCCTGGACCGCGTGGCGTCGGTGCTGGAGGGCCCCGCCCGGTCGGAGACCGAACGGTTCCTCGCGCGCAAGCGCCGGCAGGAGCCGGGCGCCGCCCGCCTCGAGGCGTGGGACGCGGGGTTCTACGGGGACGGCTACTACGACACGAAGCTGCGGGAGGAGGAGTTCGGCGTCGACTCGAAGCGACTGAGGGCGTACCTGCCGTACGGCCCGGTCCGGGACGGGCTGTTCGCGCTCTGCGAGGAGCTGTTCGCGATCCGGTTCCACCGGAACCGGACCCTCGAGCTCTGGCACCCCAGCGTCGAGGCGTACGACGTCACCCGGGAGGGGGCGCCGCTGGGGCGGTGCTATCTCGATCTCGTGCCGCGCGAGGGGAAGTACAGCCACGCCGCGTGCTTCGGCGTCCGCGAAGGGATCGCGGGGCGCGCCCTGCCCCAGAACGCGCTCGTCTGCAACTTTCTCGACCCGACCCAGCCCGCGGAGACCGCGCGGATGCAGTACTCGGACGTCGTCACGTTCTTCCACGAGTTCGGCCACCTGCTCCACGCCCTCCTCGCCGGGCACGGTCGCTGGCTCTACACGACCCAGTCGTACATCGAGTGGGACTTCGTCGAGGCCCCCTCGGAGCTGTTCGAGGAGTGGGCGCGGGATCCGGCAACGCTCGCGCGGTTCGCCCGCGACCCCGACACCGGCGAGGCGATCCCCGCCGAGCTGCTCGCCCGGATGCGCGCCGCGGACGGGCTCGGCCGCTCCGTTCGCTGGCTGCGCCAGACCGCGCTCGCGATGATCTCGCTGCGCCTCTACGACCGGCGCCCGGACGGCCTCGACCCTACCGCGACGTTCCGGGAGGTCATCGACCGCTACTTCCCCGGCCGCACGGACCCGGCGTACCATCCGACGGCGGCGTGGGGGCACCTGACCGGCTACTCCGCGTTCTACTACACCTACGTCTGGTCGCTGGTGATCGCCCGGGACCTCCTGAGCCCGTTCGAGGCGAAGGGGAGCCTGACCGACCCGGCGGTCGCGACGCGGTACGCCGAGGAGATCCTGGCCCCCGGGAGCGAGCGGCCGGCGCGCGAGCTCCTGCGGGCCTACCTGGGGCGCGACCTCGACTTCGGGGCGTTCGAGCGGTGGATCCGCGAAGGCGAGGAGCTGAGCCGGCCCCCGTCGGGTCGGACCGAGCCTGCGGCCCGGGGGTCCCGCGCCTAGGACTCGGGAGGCGGCGGAGGACGTCGCCTCGGGTCGGTGCCGCCGAGGTGGGCGGGGGGCGGGAAGTCGGAGTCGCTCGCGGCCCCGGCGGACTGGCCGGGGGCCCCGCCGGCCGCCGGGCGGGCGACCGGACGCCGGGTCTCCGGCGGCGGAGGCGCCACCGCGTCCGCCCCCGGCAGGGAGGCCGCGTCGAGGGCGTGCGGGTCGGACGAGCGGCCGCCGCGACCGGTGGCCGGGGTGAGCAGCGAGTCGTCGCTCCCCTCGGAGCGGATCTCCTCCTCGATCGTCTTGATGTCGGTGAGGAGCTCCTCCTGCTTGGGGATCGGGCCGAGGATGTCGTCCATCGTCCCGATCCGCTTCTCGAGCTCGTCGAGCGTGCTCAGGGAGCGGTCGGGGACCTGGCGTCCCGTGCCGAGGTACTCGCTCGCGCCCTCCATCAACCGGGAGAACTCGAACGGGAACAGGATCTTCGTCGCCTGGCCGTCGCCGACCTTCTGGACCGTGTCGAGCGAAAGGACGGTGAGCGCCTTCGCGTCGAGCACGCCCGCCCCAAGGGCGAGGATCCTGAGGCGCTGCGACTCGCCCTGGGCCTCGAGGATCGTCGCGACGCGCGCGCCCTCGGCCTCGAGGATCTGCGACTGGCGAACGCCCTCCGCCTGGAGGATGCGCGAGCGCTTCTGCCCTTCCGCGACGAGGATCGCGCTCCGCTTCTCCCCGTCCGCCCTCAGGACCGCCGCCCGCCGCTGGCGCTCGGCGGAGGTCTGCTCCTCCATCGCGGTCTTGACCGGACCGACGGGGTCGACCTCCTTGATCTCCACCGCCTCGACGCGGACCCCCCATCGGTCGGTCGCCTCGTCGAGGATGTCGCGGAGGCGGGTGTTGATCCGCTCCCGGTTGTAGAGGACCTCGTCGAGCTCCATGTCGCCGATGATCGACCGGAGGGTCGTCTGGGCGAGGGCGACGGTCGCGACGTGGTAGTCCTGGACCTGGAAGATCGCCTTCGGCGGGTCGACGACCTTGATGTAGATGATCGCGTCGACGTTCGTCGGGGAGTTGTCCTTGGTGATGACCTCCTGGCGGGGCACCTCGAGCACCTGCGTCCGCAGATCGATCTTCAAGACCGTGGCGAGGGGGCTCACGAGGTTGAACCCGGGGTTGACGATCCGCTTGTACGACCCGAGGAGGGTCACGACCCCCTGCTGGTACGGCTGGATCGTGTAGATCATCCGGGTCAGGAGGACCAGGAGGACGATGAACGCGAGAAGGATGATCACGAAGACGAGCGTGTAGTCGGCCACCGTGCGCCTCCCTACCGTCGAGCGGACCCCTCCGGGTCCGGCGCGGGGAGCCGCCCGAGGTACGTAACCGTTGCTGGACGCGGGACCGAGCCGGTCACGGGGGTCCCGGGGCGTCGATCCGCTCGACCGAGACCGAGACCCCCTCGCCGTGCACGATGCGGACCCGCGCCCCGACCGGGATCGCGACGGCGGCGCGCGCGGACCAGATCTCGGACCGGACCCGCACCTTCCCCTTCAGCGTGTCCGGGACGATCGGGGAGATGACGACCGCCTCTTCGCCGATCAGCCCCGAGGTCGTGGTGCTCAAGGGGCGGTGGGTCGGCGCGACCCACCGGTAGTAGAAGATCTCGACGACCGTCGCGATCACGGCGGCGACGATCACGGCGATCGGGCCCAGCGCGCTGTCCAGGAGGGTGGTCGGGGTGAACAGGTAGAGAAACCCGGCGACCAGGAGGACCGAACCGGGGATGAACAGGAGCGCCCCGGGGTGGACGAGCTCGGCCGCCAGGAGGACGATCCCCCCGACGACCAGGATCACCCCGAGCCCCACGTCCACGATCATGCCCGCGCCGACCGGCCGAGGGTGCCCGCTCGGATAAAGGCGCAGGTCCGGAGGCGGGTCAGCGGATGTAGGTCTGCGTCGACGCCCGGTCGAAGCCGGGGACGATCTTCAGGCGGCGGCCGTCGCCGCGCGGCGCGTGGGCCAGGAACGGGTACATCTGCCAGAGGTCGCCGGACGCCATCCGCGTCGCCGGATGGTCGGGGCCGAACGCGGTCCGGGTGACGTACGCCGTCACCCGGCGGACGTCGTGCTCGTCGAGGTAGCCGAGCGCGTGGAGGTACTCGTGCGCGAGGATCACGTACACGAACGCGTTGAGCTCGAGCGAGCTGTCGGCGGCGGCGCGCATCGTCTCGACGAGCCCCTCGTTGAGGACGATCAGGTTCCCGGCGACCTGCCAGTACGCGCCGAGCTGGGGAGGCAGGTTGGAGAGCGCGAGGCCGAGACCGGGCCGCTCGACCCCCAGCGTGCGACGGACCGCGTCCCGGACGACGTCGAAGACGCGGTCAAAGTCCCGGGCGTTCTCGAGGCGGGAGCCGAGGCGGAACTCGGGGGTGGGCCCGGGTCTCGGCTCCTTGGGATGCGGCGGGCGAGGGATCTCCCGGTGAGGGGTCAGGAACAAGGGTGCCATGCATCGTACTAGCCCGGCACCGCGGATATAGGGTAGGTTACTCGCGCTCCACGAGCCTACCCTTCCCGCCCGGTCGTTCCCCATCGGTCGTCCGGGGGCCGGCCGACCGAGACCCTATCTGCGGCCGGACGGTCCCGGACCCGGATGCCGAAGTCGGAAGACCTCGTGTTCCCCCGGCGGGAGCACGTGGAGGACCGCCGCAAGGAGCTCGGGCACCGCAAGCTCCTCGACGAGTTCTTCGATCACGCGACGCTCCTCGCGGTCTCGCGGCTCGTCAACCAGGGCCAGTTCGATTCGCTCGACCACCCGATCTCGATCGGCAAGGAGGGCGGGGTGTTCCGGGCGACGAAGGGCGACGCGTTCCGCGCCGTGAAGGTCTACCGGATCGGCAACACGACGTTCCGGCGGCTCCCCGACTACGCCCTCGAGGAGCTTCGCCACGTGACGAGCCTGAGGAACTTCGCGGGGCTCATCTCGGCGTGGACCCGCCGCGAGCACTCGATCCTCGGCCGGCTCTGCGAGGCGGGGGTACGGGTACCCCGGCCGTTCGCGCACTTTCGGAACGTGCTGGTGATGGAGTACGTCGGCGACGCGGCGGGCGCGGCCCCCCGCCTGCGGGACGCCCCGGTCGACGATCCGGCGGCGCTTTGCGAGGACCTCGTCGCCCAGGTGGGGCGGATGATCCGGACGGCTCGGCTCGTCCACGGGGACCTCTCCCCGTACAACACGCTCTACGTCGATGGGCACGTCGTCCTGATCGACGTGGCCCAGGCGGTGGGTGCGGAGCATCCGGCGGCCCGGCGCCTGATCGAGCGGGACCTCACGAACTTCGCCCGGTTCTTTGGCCGGCTGGGGCTGACGGTCGACCCGACGGAGCTGTTGGCGCGCGTGGGCGGCGACTCGGTCGGCCCTCCCGCCTCGGGGTCGTGATCATGCCGGTGCTGTACGCGAGGATCCCGGAGGATCGCGTCGGGGTGCTGATCGGACCCGGAGGGCGGACGGTCCGGGAGGTCGCGCGCCGCACCGCGACCTCCGTGGAGGTCGACGGGGAGGAAGGGGAGGTCCGGGTCTCCGGCCCGGATTCGGATCCCGTCGGGGTCCTGAAGGCCCGCGACATCGCGATCGCGATCGGCCGCGGCTTCTCTCCCGAGCGCGCGTTCCGCCTCCTCAAGGACAACACCTACCTCGGGGTGATCGACATGAAGGTCGCGCTGGGCCGCCGCGACAAGCCGGCCCTGAGACGGGTTCGCTCCCGCGTCATCGGGACCCGGGGCCGGGCCCGGACGCGGGTCGAGGAGCTTTCGGGGTGCTCGGTCAGCGTCTACGGGTCGACGATCGCCCTGATCGGCGAGGAGGACCAGCTCGACCGCGCGACCCGGGCGCTCGAGCTCCTGCTCCACGGGAGCGAGCACTCGACGGTGTTCCACCTGCTCGTCCGCCTGCGGCGGGACGCGGCGGCGGAGGAGGCGCTTTTTCCCGCGCCGACCTCCGGCGAGGGAGCCTAGCGGGTGGCGCGCACCGTTCCGCTCGACGCCTCCGCGCTCGCGTGGGCCCGCGAGCGGTTCGCCGAGTACTACGCGCGCGCGGACGTTCCGCCGCCCGAGAAGATCGCCCGGAGGGAGTTCGCCGCGTTCCCGTTCGCCGGGACGGCGATGATGCGCCGCCACGCGACGCTGCGGACCGACGCGGAGTTCCGGGCGTTCCTCGCGCGCGAGGCCCCGCGGCACGTCTACTACTCGTCGGCGTACTACCGGCGCCCCGCGGAGCCGACGATGGCGGCGAAGGAGTGGCTCGGCGCCGACCTGATCTTCGACCTCGACGCCGACCACCTCCGGGGCGCCGAATCGCTCGACTACCCCGGCCAGCTGGCCCTCGTCAAGGAGCGCCTCCTCCGCCTCGTCGACGATTTCCTCTACCGCGACCTCGGGGTCGACCCGTCCCGCACCTCGCTCGCGTTCTCGGGAGGCCGGGGCTACCACGTCCACATCCGCGACGACCGGTTCCTCACGCTCACGAGCCCCGAGCGCCGCGAGCTCGTCGACTACATCCTGGGGATCGGGTTCGATCCCGATCGAGCCTGGGAGCAGCACCGCGAGGATGTCCGGGCGGGGAGGACGGTATCCGGCTCCGACGAGGGCGAGGACGCTCCCCGCCTCGCCGGGCACCTGACCGTCACCCCGCGCCTCTACCCTCCGGACGCCCCCGGTTGGCAGGGCCGGACGACGCGCGCGGTGCTGGCGATGCTCGCCCGGTGGCAGCGGGAGGGGGCCCCGGTCGCGGCCGCCGAGATGGCCGACGTCGGAGTCGAACCCGGCCTCGCCAAGCGGTGGGCCAACCTCCTGGTGGCGCGTCGCGGGGGCACGAGGATCGCCGAGACGCTCTCCCTGGACGTCTTCGGGCCGCGCGACGCGTCGACCCGGTTCCTCCGCTCGATGGTGGTCCGGACCCTGGAGCGGGCGAAGATCGAGGTCCAGGGCGAGACGGACGCTCCGGTGACGACCGACGTCCACCGCCTGATCCGCCTCCCCGGCTCGCTCCACGGGGGCACGGGTTTCCGGGTCGTCCCCCTCGCCCGGGACGAGGTCGACCGGTTCGATCCGTTCTCCGACGCGCTCGTCCCGGACGGGGACTCCGCACAGACCGCGGTGACCCTGACCCAGGACGTCGGCTACCCGTTCGCCGGCGGCGAGGTCCGCGGCCGCGCCGGGGACCGGCTCGAGCTCGCTACGCCGGCCGCGCTCTTTCTGGTCCTGCGGGGGGAGGCGGCGCTTCCGCCTTCACCGGGATGACGAGCCGGCCGATCCGGTCGATCGTCGCCTCGACCTGGTCGCCGGCCCTCAGCCTCCGGCTCTCCTGGCCGAACTCGAAGCCGGGGACCCCGCCCAGGCTCCCGAGCGAGATCACGTCCCCCGGCTCGAGGGTCACCCCCCGCGACAGGTGGGCGATGACCTCGGGGACCCGGAAGACGTAGTCGGACGAGTCGCCCTTCTGGCGGACGACCCCGCCGACCTTCAGCTCCATCGCGAGCGAGTACGGATCGCCGACCTCCTCCTTCGGGACGACCCAGGGCCCGACCGCCATCGTCGCGTCGAACCCCTTGCCCATCACCCAGTCGACCGTCCCCTCGGGCGGGTACTGGAGGTCGCGGTAGCCCATGTCGAGCGCGATCGTGTAGCCGGCGACGTGCTCGCCCGCGCGCTCGGCGGCGATCCGCTTGCCGCTCTGGCCGATCACCACCGCGAGCTCGAGCTCGACGTCGGGGAACGTCCCGGCGGAGCTCAGGACGAGCGCCTCGCTCGGCCCGACGAGCGAGTTGAAGAACCGGGTGAACAGGTACGGCTGCCGGGGCGCCGGCTTTCCCTGCTCGGCGAGGTGGCTCCTCGAGTTCTGCGCGAGGCAGTAGATCTTCTGCCCGTGGACGATCGGGGCGAGCAGCTTCACCCCCTCCTCGGGCTTGAACAGGTAGCGGGCGCCGGTCGCGGCCCGCGGGGTCCACCCGGCCGCCCGCCGCCGGGCGATGTAGTCGAGGATCCGCTTCGTGAGCGCGACGGAGTCGGCCCCGCCGGAGAAGAACGCCTGCATGTCGCGGAACCGGCTCGGGTCGGCCCCCTTCACGGGGTTCACGCCCAGGTAGTCCCGGCACGCGGTGTCGAGGTCGATGTACTCGTTCGCGTCGGTGATCATCCCGAAGTGGAACTGGTCCCCGAGGGTGAAGTGGACGAGCTTCGTGGCGGCCTCCCGGCGGCGGGGAACTCCTCGGACGGATAACGGGTTCGACGGGGCCGAGGGGGCCGACGGCGCGGCCCCGACCGGCCGCCCGTTCAGCGGAAGTGGCGGTTGACCGCGACCAGGTAGATGAACAGGACGACCGCCGCGCCGAACGCGTAGATGTGCGAGGAGATGCCCGCGGTCCCGTGCAGCCCGTAGGAGACCATCACGAAGATCAGCACGAGGAGCGCGAGGACGAGCGCCCACATCCTGAGGTGCCAGAGGGCGACCGCGATGCCGAGGATGATCAGGCCGACGACGAGCACGATCAGCCCGACCTCGATGTGGCCCGTCACGGGACCGTAGCTCGTGAGGGCCCCGATGTTCTTCTCGAGCGACCCGATCGTCTCGTTGGCGAGCACGAGGAGCCCGAGCACGATCCAGAGGATCCCGTAGAGGCCGATCAGCACCGATAGGATCGCCACGCCGACGGGGCGCGACGGCGGAGGCAGGGGCGGAAGCGTCGCCGGAGCGGGCATCGGTTCGGTCGTCGGAGCGCCGGTCGCCGGAGCCGTCGGGTCGGAAGCCGACATTCACCCTCGATCTGGCGGGGAGCCCGCCGGGAGGATGCACCACCCCTCCGGGATATGAAGGCAGCGTTCTCCGCGAAGCGCGACGCCCGGCTCAGCCGGGGCGCCGCCCGAGCGCGGGGCCGTCGGGACGGTACTCGGCGACGTACCCGTCGCCCATCGGGGTGGTCCCCGCCAGGCGGAGCGTCACGAGGTCGGCCGGGCCCGCGGCCTCGCCCCCCGCGACCATCGGCGGGGCCGTCGACCCGCCGATCACGACCGGGGCGTAGTAGACCGTGAGCCGGTGGAACAGGCCCCCCCGGAGCACCGAGGCGAGGATCCCGGCGCCCCCCTCGACGAGGACCCGGCGGATCCCAAGCTCGGGCAGGCGCTCGAACAGCCGGGCGAGGTCGACGCGCGCGGACCCCACGACGACCGTCCTCACGGCCGGAGGGAACGCCCGGCGCGCGCGCTCCGAGGTCGCGACGATCGTCGGGATCGACCCGTCGAGCACGCGCGCCCCGGTCGGGGTCCTTCCGCTCCCGTCGACGACGATGCGCGCCGGGTCGCGGCCCGGCCGGGCGCCGATCCGATCCCAGTGGACCCGCAGCGAGGGATCGTCCTGGACGACCGTCCCCACGCCGACGAGGATGCCGTCGGACCCGGCGCGCAGGCGCTGGACGCGCGCGAGGTCCTCGGGCGACGAGAGCCGCGCGCGGACGCCCTCGGCGAACGCCAGCCGCCCGTCGAGCGAGCAGGCGCAGTTGACCCAGACCGACACCCCGCGGGCCTCGGGCCAACGGGGCGGCCCGGGCCCCGGCACCTCATCGGGCGGCACGAAGCCGGGCCACCTCTTCCTCGAGCGGGGCGACCGGTTCGCCGGACGACTTCAAGTCGGCCAGGTTGACGTCGACGTTGGCGAGCGCCCCCTCGGCGGCCGCCCGGAACAGGGCGAGCGCGGTGGCGAGGTCGCTGGCGAGCGCCGCCTTCGTCTCCCCCCGGATCCGGTCGAGACGGGCGGCGAGGTCGCGGGCGATCCGGGCGGTCTCGAGCGGAACGCCGACGGCCCCCCGGAGCCCCTCGACGTAC
>JASHOP010000098.1 GCA_030041075.1 Thermoplasmata archaeon
GTCACCCCGACGGGCTCCTGCGCGGCTGCATCGGCTACCCGCTGCCGGTGCTGCCGCTCCGGCTCGCCGTCGCCGGGGCGGCCGTCGCGGCGGCGTTCGACGATCCCCGGTTCCCGGCCGTGACGTCGGGCGAGCTCGCGACGGTCACGTTCGAGGTGTCGATCCTCACCGTGCCGGTCGCGATCGGCGACGCCGGCCCGGGGTCCGCGGCCGACGGGATCCGGATCGGCCGGGACGGGCTGATCGTCGAGGGGCACGGGACGAGCGGCCTCCTCCTTCCGCAGGTCGCCTCCGAGCAGGGGTGGACGGCCGAGCAGTTCCTCGACGGCACGTGCGAGAAGGCCGGGCTCCCTCCGGACGCCTGGCGCTCTCCCGGCGTCCGGGTGCGCCGGTTCGAGGCGGAGGTGTTCGCGGAGGACGAGCCGTCGGGGCGGATCGTCCGCGTCAGCCCCGGGGCCGATCGGGAGCGCGGACGACGCGCGCCGAGAAGCTGAGCCCCTCGAACGTCCACGTCCCCACGTCCGGTCCGGGGACGAGAGGGCCGTCGACGAGGTCGAGGGCGTCCGCGAGCAGCTCGCGCGCGAGCGCCTCCCGTCGGGGCGCCACCGCCCGGCGGAGCGGCCCGTCGGCGTGGATCGCGACGCGGACGCGGTCGCCGTAGCGGAGCCCGATCTCCTTCCTCCGCTGCTGGAGGCGGCGGGCGACCTCCCGGGCGAGTCCCTCCTCGAGGAGCTCGTCCGTGGGCCGGCGCGGCAGCGCGGCGACCGGGACGCCGTGCTCCTCCCGGACGACCCAGTCGGGATCCGGGTACTGCTCCCGCCGGGCGGCCGGGACCCGGACGACCCGCCGGACGTTGAGCTCGCTCGCGAGGAGCCCGGTCGCCTCCTCGCCGAGAGGGGCGAGGTCGGGCCCGGGGTCCCCGAAGACGACCAGCTCGAGCAGCGGGACCCGGGCCTTCACGCCGGCGCGCTGGCGGAGTTCCCGTCCGACCTCGACGAGCCCGCGCAGCTCGTCCATCCCCCGCTCGACCGAAACGTCCCGGCGCGCGAGCTCCGACGGCCACGGCGCGGCGTGGACCGAGCCGTCGGCCGTGGCGAACTCCCGGCCGCCGACCTCCTGGTGGATCCACTCGGCAGTGAACGGGACGAGCGGGGCGATCGCCCGGGCGAGCCCCCCGAGCGCGTACGCGAGCGTCGCGTGGGCCTGGCGCCGATCGGCCGGGTCCGTCTCCCCCCAGAACCGTGCGCGAGACCGTCGAAGGTACCACGTCGACAGGTCGTCCACGAACGCCCGGACCGCGGTCGCGCCGTCCCGCGGATCGAACGACTCGAGCGAGCGCTCGATCGCGGCGCGGGTCCCCTCGAGACGCGAGAGGAGCCAGCGGTCGAGCAGCGCGGGCGGCGACGGGCGGTCGGGGGCGGGACCGAGCCCGTCGGCGCGCGCGTTCTCGAGGTGGAAGGCGACGGCGTGCCGCAGCGTGCCGAGCGTGCGCCCGGCGACCTTCTCGATCCCGGTCTCGCTGACGCGCATCGGCTCGGTGAAGTCGAGCGCGAGGAACCCCCACCGCGACGCGTCGCCCCCCAGGCGCTCCAGCATCGCGAGCGGCTCGAGGGCGTTCCCCCGCGACTTCGACATCTTGCGCCCCGACTCGTCGAGGACGAGACCGCTGGTGACGCACGACCGGTACGCCGGTCGGTCGAACAGCGTCACGGCCAGCACGAGGAGGGTGTAGAACCAGCCCCGGGTCTGGTCGAGCCCCTCGGCGATGTAGTCGAGCGGAGCCGCCGGGTCGAACGGTCCGGGGTCGAACGGGTAGTGGTACTGCGCGAACGGGGCGGCTCCCGCGTCGTACCAGGCGTCGATCGTGTACGGCTCCCGTCGGGCTTCGAGGCCGCAGGTCCCGCACCGGAGGGTGAGCCGGTCGACCGTGACCCGGTGCGGGTCGAGCGGGTCCGGGAGCGGCGGCGTCGCCCGCTCCGCCAGCTCCGCGAAGCTCCCCACGCACGTCGCGTGGCCGGCCGCGCAGATCCAGATCGGAAGCGGCGTGCCCCAGTAGCGGTTGCGGGAGAGCGCCCAGTCCTTCGCCTCGGTGAGGAAGTTCCCGAAGCGGCCGTCCCGGTAGCTCGACGGGACCCAGGCGACCGACCGGTTGTGGCGGACCAGGCCCTCGGTGACGCGCGACGTCCGCACGAACCACGAATCCATCGCCCGGTAGAGGAGCGCCGAGTCGCAGCGCCAGCAGAACGGGTAGACGTGGCGGAGCGACTCCGACCGGTAGAGGAGCCCCCGGCTCTCGAGCTCCCGCACGAGCACCGCGTCGGCGGCCTTGAACGCCTTCCCGGCGACGAGGGGGACCCCGTCCGTGAAGTGGCCCCGCGAGTCCAGCGGGTCGAAGACGCCGACGCGCTCCCGCGCCCCGATGCGGAGGTCGTCCGGCCCGAAGCTGGGGGCGACGTGGACGAACCCGGTCCCCTCCGCCACGGTCACGAAGTCGTCGAGGACCACCCGGTACCGTCCGGGCGCCGGCCCGGGCGTGTCGAACGGCGGCCGGTACGCACGGCCGGCGAGCTCGCGCCCGGCGAGCCGCGCGACGACGTCGGCGCCCGCGGGGAAGTACCGGGGTACCGCCGCCGACGCCAGGACGACCTCGCGGCCGTCCGCCTCCCGCACCACGGCGTACTCCGTCTCCGCGCGGGCCGCCACCAGGAGGTTCGCCGGCAGGGTCCACGGCGTGGTGGTCCAGACGAGGAGGTCCCGGGGCGTCCCGGACGCGGGGTCGAGCGGGAACCGGACCGTGACGGACGGGTCGGTGGTCTCGTGGTACCCCTGCGCCACCTCGTGCGACGAGAGCGACGTCTCGCAGCGCGGACAGTACGGAAGCACGTAATGGTCCTTCTCGAGGAGGCCGCAGTCGAACAGGGTCTTGAGCGACCACCAGACGCTCTCGATGTACGGCGGGTCCATCGTGCGGTACGCCCGGTCGTAGTCGAGCCAGTAGCCGAGGCGCCGGCTCATCGTCCGCCAGACGGAGGCGACCCGGAGCGTGTCCTCGCGGCAGGCGTCGCAGAACCGCTCGACCCCGAACGCCTCGATGTCGTGGTGCGAGCGCAGACCGTGGCGCTTCTCGATCTCGAGCTCGACCGCCAGCCCGTGGCAGTCCCAGCCCGCCATCGAGCTCACGATGCGGAACCCTTGCATCCGGCGGTAGCGCAGTTGCACGTCCTTGAGGACCCGCGCGACCAGGTGGCCGACGTGCGGGGGTCCGTTCGCCGTCGGCGGACCCTCCGTGAACCGGAAGACGGGTCCGTCGGCCGGGCCCGCGAGCGTCCGGCCCGGGACGTCGGTTCGCTGCCAGTAGGCGAGGACCCGCTCCTGGACCGCCACCGCGGACGGGGCCCCGACCTCCTCGGCCTCGGACGCCACGAGCGGCCGCGACGCCGCGGAGGGAAAAAAGCCCGACGAGGTCCCGCTACCGGCGGAGCCCCGGCGGCGGCGCGCTGCGGGATTCCGGGCCGACCCGGCTCGAGCGGTGGGACCGGATCACCGTGCCCTCGACCGCGGCGACGTGGCAGTCCCGTCCGAGGGCGAGGGTCTTCGCGCGGACGAAGCCGACGACGGCCGACGTGAGCTCGACGGTATCGGCGTCGATCCGGTCGACGGAGACGACGACGCGGCGTCCCAGGACCCGTCCGACCGGATCGGCGGGCCGCGCCTCCAGGCGGACCGAGCTCGCCTCGATCGTCCCGAACGCGGAGTCCTCGTGGAGCACGGCGTCGACCCGCTCGGCCGTCACGGTGCCCGGTACCCGGGCCTCACCCTGGATCGACAGCGCGCCGACGCGGGCCGAGCCCGCCGAAAACGACCCGCGCGCGGTCAGGAGGCGGTCGACCCGGATCTCGCCGGCCACGCGTGCATCGCCGCGAAGCTCCGCGTCCGAGGCGTGGACGGTCGAGCCCGCCCGGAGCGTGCCGACCGCGGCCAGCGACGACCGGACCTCGACCGCTCCGGCGACCTCGAGGGTCCCGTCCGCCGAGCAGGCGTCGGCCGTGAGAGCACCCGCGACCACGAGCGTGCCGCGGATCGTGGCGGTGCCCACGTCGACCTCGCCGAGGACCTTCGCGACGCCCGCCATCTCCCAGGTCGCCGCGCGAACGCGGTCGCGTCGGACCGTGCCCCGGTCGGAGAGCCGGCCCTGGCGCGGGGCGCTCGGCGAGGGACCGGCCGGCAGCGCGGACGGGGCGGTGGGAGACGGGGAACTCGCTGGCACGGCCGCTCAGGAGGGCGACACGGGAGGGAGGCGCAGGCGGCGGTGCTGGGCCATGATGCAGAGGTTCTCGACGACCGTCGCTCCGGCCCGCCGCGCCCGGGCCGCGGCCTCCGCATTCTCCACGCCGAGCTGCATCCAGACGGTCGGGACGCGACGGGCGAGCGCCTCGTCGACGATCGGGCCGACCTGGTCGCTCCGGCGGAAGATGTCGGCGATGTCCACCGCCACACCGGGCGGGATCGCCGCGATCGAGGGGAACGACCGCTCCCCGAGAACCTCCGCCAACGCCGGATTGACCGGCACGATCCGGTACCCCTGGGATATCAGGTAGCGGGCGACCTCGTTCGAGTCGCGATCCGGCTTGTCCGAGATCCCGACGATCGCGATCGTCCGGGCCGCTTCGAGGACGGAGCGCAGCTCGGCGTCGGAGGGAGGCATCGGGCCGCGAACGGGGGCCGGTTCTTGATGGTGACGGACCGAGAACCCCTAAGGACCCGGGCCGCTTCCCCGACGCATGTATCTCGACTACGCGGGCGTTCGGGTAACGGACCTCCGGCGGGCGATGCGGTTCTTCACCGCGGGGCTGGGCCTGGTGGAGGCCCGTCGCGGGCGCATGCGCCACGGCGGGGTCTGGGTCCTCCTCGAGGATCGCGCCTCGGGCCAGCGCCTCGAGCTCAACTGGTACCCGGCGGGCTCGCGATACGCGACTCCGTTCGCTCCCGGCGAGGGGCTCGACCATCTCGGGGTCCGGGTCCAGAGCCTCGCCGCCGCGGGCCGGCGTCTGCGGAACGCCGGAGGGAGGAAGGTCGTCTACGTGCGCGGGCGGTCGGGACCGGAGGTGGAGTACTACGAGGGCCCGGACGGGTTCTGGGTCGAGCTCATCCGGAGCCCCAGCGAGTAGGCGCCGATCGAGGGATCATCCGGCCCCTCCCGGACCCGGGGTGCCGGAGCCGCTCGGGGGGTCCGGGAGAGACCGGAGGAGGTGGATCAGCGCGATCACCAGCCCGAGGAGAACCGGGACGTAGCGCGCGAGCAGCCCGCCGTCCGGAGAGATCAGCGTCAGGAACGCCGACGCGTCGAACGCGCCGTGGAGGAGCGCGACCACGACGAGGTTCCCCCCCGAGGCCCGGTACGTGGCGGCGAAGGCGAACCCGACGAGAAACAGGCTCGGGAAGATGAGGGGCGCCGCGATCCCGTACGTCGTCCCGTAGTACAGGTGCACGCCGGCGAACAGCGCACTCGTCCACCCGGCGGCAACGACCCACGAGCCCGGGCGGTCCCGCCAGAATCCGTAGATCCAGCCTCGAAAGATCGTCTCCTCGATACCCCCGATCACGAACGAGAAACCGACCCAGAACCACGGGTCCGACTGGGCCGCCACGATCGGCGGCGAGGGCCGGCTCAAAAGCTGGAGCGCGCCGGGGTCGACCGCCGCGTAGACCGCCGCCAGGATCAGCGTCACGATCAGCGCGAGCAGCGTGAGGAGTCCGTACCACCGCAGGCCCTCCCAGGCGGCGACGCCCATGCGGGCGCGCCAGCGACGCAGCGGTCCGGCGCCGACCAGCCCCGAGAAGGCGACCACCGGGATCCCGTACACGACGAGCAGGTCGCCCGAGAGGCTCGCGTAAACGGCCCGCGTCGCCGGTAGGGTCTGCGGCACGAAGTACTGGCTGAGGATCGCGAGAACCGTGACCGCGACGCCGAGCGCGTACCGAACGGTCCCGGACGGTAGGGGTGTCGCTTCGTCCGGGGCGGACGTCGCGGGCACGGGACCGCGACCGGTGGCGGCCTCATAGCCCCGGCGCGCCTCCGGAGCGGGCGGGCATGGATTGCGTCGTCCTGGCCAAGGTCGTTCCCGCTCGCGATTCGCTCCGCTTCGATCCCGGGACCCGGACGGCGATCCGCGACGGCCCGGTGGTCCATCTCAATCCGTTCGACCAGCGGGCGATCCGCGTCGCTCTCGAGCTGCGCCGGGGCGGGGAGTCCGTCCGGGTCGTGTCGCTCGGGCCACCCAACGCCGTCCCGGTCCTGCGCGAGGTGCGCGCCCTCGGGGTCGATCACGTGCGCCTCCTCTCGGACCTCGCGTTCGCCGGCTCGGACGTCCTCGCCACGGCCCGGGCCCTCGCGGCCGGCGCCGGTACCCTCGGACGCGACCTCGTGCTGACCGGGGAACGGACGACCGACAGCGAGACGGGCGAGGTCGGGCCCGAGGTCGCCGCGCTCCTGGGCATGCCGGTCGTCAGCGGCGCCCGCTCGATCGCTCGGGTCGCGGGCGATCGGCTCCTCGTGGAGGTCGACACCCCGACTGGCTGGGCCCGGGTGCGGGTCCCGCTACCCGCGGTCGTCTCGGTGGGGGAGAAGATCGCGAAACCCCTGCGGGCGACCCCCGAGGCGGTCGCCGCACTCAACGACCCGGCCGTGGAGGTCGTCGGTCCTCGCGACGTCGGGGTCGACCCGTCGCGGGTCGGTATCGCCGGCTCGCCCACCGTCGTCGCGTCGGTCCACGAGGCGGCCCCCGCGAGGGAGCCCCGGGTGTTCGCGGAGGGACCGCCGGCCGAACGCGTCCGCGCGGCGGTCGAGGCGCTCGGCCCGCTCGTCGCCGGCCCGGCGCCTCCGCCAGCCCCCCTCCCGCCCCCGCCCCATCCGCTCGCGCCGGACCGTGAGATCGCGGTCCTCGTCACCGACCCCCACGGAGAGCTCGATCCCGATTCGCTGGGGATCGTCTCCGAGGTCCGTCGCTCGCTCCCGGGGTACTGGCCCTCCGCCCTTTGGGCCGGGCCCCCGCCGAGCGAGGGAGCGACCTATCGCCTCGAGCTCGCGGGGGCCCTCGGCGGCTACCTCCTGGGTCTCGCGGGAGCCGGGTTCGACTCCGGGGCCGCCGCCGGCGCGGTGGAGCGGGCGCTCGACCTTCGCGGCGATCTGGCGGCGGCCGTGTTCCCGGGCACCCCGTTCGGCCGGGAGGTGGCGGGCCAGGTCGCCGCGCACCGGGCGCTGGGCCTCGTCGCCGACGGCGTGCGTGCGGCTCCGTCGCCCGACGGCCGGATCGTCTGGACGAAGCCGTCGTTCGGGGGCCGGACCCTCGCGACGATCCGCACGACGACCCGGCCCGGGCTCGCCACCGTCCCGCCCGGCGCGTTCGTCGCGTCGCAGGCGCCGGGGACCCCGGGAGGGCTCCGGTGGACGCGCGTCGACCTGCCGCCGACGCGTCCCCGCGTCGAGCGCGAGGCCGAGGGCCAAGAGCTGAAGCCGGGCTCCCCGGTCGACGGATCCGGGGTGGTCGTCGCGGTCGGCATGGGGATCGGGGGCCCGGACGGGATCGCCCGGCTCGCGCCGACGCTCCGCCGCTGGGGCGCGGCGCTCACCGCGACGCGGCGCGTGGTCGACGCGGGCTGGGTGCCGCGGCAGCGCCAGGTGGGGCTCACCGGCCGCTCGTACGCGCCGAGGCTCGCGGTCCTGCTCGGCGTCCAGGGCACGACGAACCACATGGTCGGGTGGGGCCGGGCCCGCGCGATCCTCGGGGTCAATGCCGACCGGGGCGCCCCGCTGTTCCACGCGGTCGACGTGGGGATCGTCGGGGAGCTCGACGCGATCGTCCCGGAGCTGGAGCGTCCGATCGCCCGGCTGCTCGGGCGCTGATCAGACCGGCCGGCCCGTCGCCCGCTCGGCCGCCCCCAGGCACGCGAGGAGGTCGTCCAGGGTGGCGCGCGCGCTCGACGCGGACGGGGCGGTGAGCCGCACCGTGAGCGACGCTCCGTCGGCCCGTAGGACGACGAAGTCGGGCGTGTCCGCCCGGACCGCGTCGCGCAGGGCCCGCGCCGCGCGCGGCGAGCGGCACGCCCGCCGGACGACGACGGTCACCCGGACGGGGGACGCCGGGGAACGGACGGCGCCGATGCGGACCCCCCTCCCGTCGAGGCTCCCGGCCCCCGGTCCAGCGCGCCCGGGACGATCGGGGCCGTGTGGGTGCGGCGTTCGGTCTCGCGGGCCGCGCGCTCCCGGAGGTAGTCCAGGATCGACGGCCAGACCGTCCCGTCCGCCCGCTGCTTGTTCTCGAAGTTGTGCTCCCCGACGAACCGGGCGAACGCGGCCTGGCTCGCCGGGTCCCAGGTCCCGTTGAGCCGGCCGGTGTAGTAGCCGAGCACCGCGAGGTCGTGCTGGAGCGCGGCGGCGGTCTCCCCCTCGATACGGAGTAGGGTCGACTCGTCCTCGCGCGAGAGCATCGTGAGGTCGTACAGCCGGAATATCCGCCGGAGCTCCTCGATCGGGTGCGGGTGATCGTCGACGCGCAGGTCGACCCACCGGTCGCCCTTCCCGCCGTACCCTCCGCCCGGTTTCGCGACGACCAGCGCCGCCGACTGCATCCCGCGCCGGTCGCCGCCCTCCCGCTGGCCGGCCGCGAGGGCGGCGAGGAGGCGGTCGAGGATGTCGCCCCGCGTCGAGTCGTACGCCCGGGCCATCGCGCGCACCACGTCGGGGCCGACCAGGATGTTGCCCTGGCAGGCGAACCCCGTACCGACCTCGTGGCCGGCCCAGGCGAGGCATTTCGCGCCCGTGAACGCCGCGGCCCGGCCCCGGGCGTCGACGACCCCGAGCTGACGCTCGTCCCGCCCCGGGTCGGCGGACGTCAGGCGGCGGACGACCTCCTCCGCCGCCACGCCCTGCCGCAGCAGGGCCAGGCCCTCCGGCCCGTACGATGCGTTGGCGAGCGCCTGGGTCGCGACCGCTCCCGCGCCGGCCTCCGCGAACGGGACGACCGCGCCCACCGCGATGAACTTCGACTGGACCGCGACCCCCCAGGCGCCGGTCTCGGCGTCGTGGGCGACGATCGAGAACGTCCCGAACGCCGGAACGGGCATCTCCCGACCCGACCCGGCCGGGACCCTTAACGTCTAGGCGCCGCCGGACCCCCCGGGGAGGGCCCGCGGCCCCGACCTACGCTTCCTCGGCTCCGGCCTCGCCGGCCGGGGCGGACGGCGGGCGCGCCGCGACCGACTTCGGCCGGGGGAGCCGCGGGCGCAGCGAGCTCCAGAGCCCGTCGATCCGCTCGTGGACGGCGGCCGTCGAGCCGCCGCGGGCGAGCTCCGCCCGGGCGCCGTCCAGCGCGGAGGAAAGGTCGTGGGTGGCGATCCCGTGCTGGGCGGCCCAGGCGACGCACCCGTCGGCGAGGGCGATCTGGACGTCGGCCTCCTTGCGGGCGCGCCGCGCCTCCTTCTCGGGGGGCGGCAGCGCATGGTCCGGGTCCCAGGACGGTGGCATCGGCGGGGGGATCGACACCCGGAGGAGGCGGAACGGCTCGGGGATCGTCGGCCAGCGCGGCTCGGCGAAGCGGACGGAGAGCACGTCGAGCTGGGCCGTCGCCCCCGGAAAGTCGGACGCGGCGAACGCCGACTCGGCCTTCTCGAACGGGTTCACGAGGTCGGGCGACGGCGCGCCCTTCCAGACGTCGAGCAGGAGGGTCACCTGCGACGGCACGAGCCGCCGCAGGACCCTCCGGTCCGGAGGGTCCGGGGCCGGCGGAGTCGGGGCGGGGGCCTGGTCGGGCGGGCGGTTCGGAGCTCCGGGCATGGCGGGCGGCGGGGGTTCAGAGGAACGCCTCGAACTCCTTCGTCACCTCGGGGTACTTCTCGCGCACCGCGCGCAGGATGTTGTGGACGTTGAGCTTCTCGAGCTTCACGCCGGAGAGCGCGTCGACGATCTTGTCGAACGTCGCGTCGCTGAGCGTCACGAGCTTCTCCTTCGCGAGCCAGTTGCGGTAGAGCTTCTCCTCGAGCCGGGCCCGCCACGCCCGGTCGTACTTCCGGAGGAACTCCTGGGAGGCGTCCCGCGCCGCCACCGCCTCGGCCGCCACGGTCCCGCAGATCTTGCCCGCGAGGCACCCGTTCGCGATGCCTCCGCCGGTGAGCGGGTCGATCATCCGGGCCGCGTCGCCGACGAGCATGATCCCGTCGGCGACGGTCTGCTTGAGCGGAGCGGAGATCGAGACCCCGCCTCCGACCATGTCGATCTTCTTCCCCTTCGCGTAGCCCGGGTGCTTCTCGATCCACCGATCGAGGTACGTCCGCGCGTCGGCGGGGTTCGCGACCTGGCTGACCTGGACCCCGATCCCGACGTTCGCGAGCCCGTCGCCCTTCGGGAAGACCCAGACGTAGCCGCCCGGAGCGACCTTCCCCAGGTAGAAGTCGCAGTAGCGGACGTCGCAGTCGACGTTCGTCATCCGATACTGGAGGCACGTGTCCATGTCCCGCATCGCGATGTTCGTCGGGATCCCGGCCCACCGTCCGACCTGGCTCTCGAACCCGTCGGCCCCGATCGTGACCGGGGCCCGGATCTCGAACGGCTCGCCGAACGCCTTCGCGCGGACGCCGACGACGCGGCCGTCCTGCTTGAGCAGCGAGACCGCGGCGGTCTTCAGGAGGACGTCGACCCCCGCGTTCGCCGCGTCGATCGCGAGCTGCTTGTCGAACTCGTCGCGCTCGACGACGTAGCCGACCTCGTTGCCGGCGTGCTTCTCATTGATCTCGAAGACGTTCTCCGACGGGGAGTAGATCCTCGCCCCTTCGACCTCGACGTTGATCCAGCGCCCGGGCCGGATCTCGACCTCCTGGAGCCAGTCCTTGCTCATCCCCTCGCCGCACCGGACGGGGCTGCCGATCTCCTGGCGCTTCTCGATCATCACGACCTTCGCGCCGCGCTTGGCAGCCCACTTGGCCGTCATGCTGCCGGCGGGCCCGGCGCCGACGACGAGGACGTCGGTCGTGAGGTTCTTGACCATCCGACGTTCTCCCCGGCGGCCCTCAGTCGATCTCGATCGCGCCGACCGGGCACGCCTTGACGCAGATCTCGCACCGGGTGCAGACCTTCTCGTCGAACGTGATGCGCGTCTCGTCGAGGTAGATGCAGTTGAGCGGGCAGATCCCGACGCACGCCCCGCAGTAGATGCAGAGCTGCCCGGACGACTCGATGTGGAGGCTCTTCTTGTTCGGCACGGGCGGGTCCGGGCGTGACACCGGGCCGAACGTAATTAAAGGCTACTTGGGAGACGCGGACCCCGCCGGCGGCGCCGGCCGCTCGGCGAGCCACCGCTCGGCGTCGATCGCCGCCATGCACCCCGCCCCGGCCGCGCTGACCGCCTGGCGGTAGCGGTGGTCGCTCACGTCGCCCGCGCCGAACACCCCGTCCACGCTCGTCCGGGTCTGGTCGTGGAGGCGGAGGTACCCCTTCGCGTCGAGCTCGAGCGACCCGCGGAACACCTCGGTGGCCGGGTCGTGGCCGATCGCGACGAAGAGGCCCCCGACCTTGAGCTCGCTCGGGGCCCGCGTGCGCGCGTGGCGAAGTCGGAGGCCCTCGACCTTCTCCGCCCCCAGCACCTCCTCGACCTCCGTCTCGAGCCGGATCGCGATCTTCGGGTGCGTCGTCGCCCGCTGCTGCATGATCCGGCTCGCGCGGAAGCGGTCCCGGCGGTGGATGATCGTCACCTTCGTCGCGAAGTTCGTGAGGAACAGCGCCTCCTCCATCGCCGAGTCGCCCCCGCCGACGACCGCGAGCTCGGACCCTTTGAAGAAGAACCCATCGCACGTCGCGCAGGCGCTGACGCCGTGACCCCGGAGCCGGGCCTCGGACGGAAGGCCGAGCCAGCGGGCGTTCGCCCCGGTCGTGACGATCACGGCGTCCGCGCGGAAGGCGCCGCGGGTCCCGGTCTCCAGCCGGAACGGGCGCCCGGCGAAGTCGACGCGGGTCACGTTGTCGTCCACGAACTCCGCGCCGAACCGCTCGGCCTGCCGGCGCATCCGTTCGACGAGCTCGGGGCCCTGGATCCCCTCCGGGAAGCCGGGGAAGTTCTCGACGTCGGTGGTGATCAGGAGCTGGCCCCCGGGCGGTATCCCGGCGAGGACGACCGGCTTCAGCTCGGCGCGGGCGCAGTAGAGCGCGGCCGTGAGCCCGGCCGGACCGCTCCCGACGATCGCGACGCGCGCGGCTCGCCCGTCGGACGCCATCGGTCGAACGACGGCGCGGGGGAGTTTAAGCGACACGCCCCGGGGGCCCGGCCGCCGACCGGGTCCCGCTCCCGGGCGGGCTCGACGCCTCAGTCCCGCGGCCGCGGGCCGGGGAGGTGGAGCCGACCGTCCGGGTCGGCCTCGCCGTACGACGAGCGGTAGAACAGGAGCGGGGCGGCGTCCCGGCCCCGCTCGACGCGGATCACCTCGCCGACGACCAGGACGTGGTCGTAGAGAGGGGTCATCGAGGCGAGCCGGCACTCGGCCGCGCCCAGCGACCCGTCCGGTAGCGCGGCGCCCGTCGTCCCGCGGTGGACCGGCAGCCCATGGAACTTCTCGGCGGGCGGTACCGACCGCGCGAACCGCTCGCTGAGCGCGCGCTGGTCGGCGGCGAGGAAGCTCACCGCGAACGACCGGGCCGCTTCGAGCACCGGCAGGGTATCGACCTCCCGCTGGAGGCTGACCAGGACCGCGGGCGGGGCGAGGGAGACGGAGAGGAACGCGTTCACCGTCAGCCCCGCGTCGCGCGTCCCGTCGCGAGCCGTGACGACGGAGACGCCCGTCGCCCACGCCCCCATGAACCGGCGGAACGTCTCCGCGTCGACCGCGGGCGGGCCCGGCGTCATCGCTCCTCCCGCCACTGGAACAGCCGGACCGCGAGCGCGAACACTACGATCGACGCGGCGAGGACGATCAGGAGGTCGGAGAGGGCCCGGCCGGGGTTCTGGAACAGCATCACCTGGTTCATCCCGTCGATGACGTAGTAGAGCGGCATCGCGTGGGCGACCGCGGCGAGGTCCGGCGGGAAGCTGGAGACCTGGAAGAACGTTCCCGAGAGGAACATCATCGGGAACGTCACGATGTTGCCGATCAGCGCGGCCGCCTCGGGCGTCTTCGAGACCGTCCCGCAGAGCATGCCCAGCGAGACGAAGAAGAACGGCCCGACGACCAGGAACGGCACCATGCCGAGGGTGAGCGTCACGTGCGCGCCGAACGCGTAGACCCCCGTCCCGATCACGATCAGGGCCGCGACGAACGTGAGGAGGATGTACCAGACCACCCGGGCGGTCAGCCACTCGCCGCGGGTGAGCGGCGTCAGCGAGAGCTGCCGGAAGATCCCCTGCTTGCGGTACGACGACGAGATCTCGACGAGCGAGAACATCGGGCTCGTCAGGATCGAGAACCCGATGAGCCCGGGGATGAGGTAGTCGATGTACGTGTAGATCGGCCGGCCGACGTTGTGCAGCGGCGCGAGGGCGATCACGGGGGCGCAGTCGGTCGCGTGCCCGCACTTCGCCTCGAGGTTGAACGACGCGGCGACGCCCTGGACGGCGGAGACGACCTCCCCCTCGGCCGTGGCGTCCTCGGGGTTGACGAAGAGCGTGAGGTTCGTCGTCGAGTTGTTCGTGGCGTTCGCTTCAAACCCGTCCGGGATGATCATCCCCGCCGAGTAGCCGTTCTGGCCGAGCCACGTCCCGAAGTCCGAGGGCGTGACGTTCACGGGCTGGACGGAGACCAGGGTGGTGTTGTCGAGCGCGCTCAGGAACTCCTGGCTGTAGGGCGAATCGTGATCCTCGTTGAGGACGATCAGCGTCGTCGAGGTGGAGCCGATCGTGGAGAAGATCAGCCCGAACAGTCCGATGAGGATGATCGGGAAGATGAGCGAGAAGAAGAGCGCGACGGGGTTCCTCGTGTACGATCGCACGACGACCCGGAGGTCGGCGCCGATGCGGGCCGGCTTCACGGGGGGACCTCGGACTTGAGCGCGCCGTCGTCCATCCGGCCGACCATGCGCACGAACACGTCCTCGAGCGTGTCGTCCTGCGTCGTGAACGAGTCCCACGTGATCCCGCTCCGCTCGATCGCCGAGAGGACGCGCAGCGCGTCCCGCTTGTCGCCGAGGTCGACCTCGACGTGGCCGTCCTCGAACCGCGCCTCGATCCCCAGCTCCTTCCGAAGGAACCCGGCGAGCTCGGGGGGCGCCGCGACCCTCAGGCGGGCCGGCCGGCCGTTCGCGCGGATGATCTCGCCCGGGGTGCCGGACGCGATGATCCGCCCGCCGTGGATGATCGCGACGCGGTCGGCGAGCTGCTGGGCCTCGTCGAGGTAGTGCGTCGTCAGGAAGACGGTGCGCCCGTCCCCGCGGAGCGACCGGATGACGCTCCAGATCGCCCGCCGGGCGTGGGGGTCGAGCCCGGTGGTCGGCTCGTCGAGGAAGCAGACCTCGGGATCGTTCGTGAGGGAGAGCGCGAGGCCGAGCTTCTGCTTCTGGCCCCCGGAGAGGGTGTCGAACCGCGCGTCGGCCTTGTCGAGCAGCTCGACGCGGGCGAGGAGCTCCGCCGGGTCGACGGCGCTGCCGAAGAGGGTGCGATAGTACTCGACGGCCTCCTTCGGGGTGATCTTGTCGAAGAAGCCGAACTCCTGCGGGATCACGCCGATCCGGCGGTGGAGCTTCTCCCCCTCGGTCCACGGGTCGAGCCCGAGCACGGCCACCGACCCTTCCGTCCGTCGCCGCAGGCCCTCGAGGATCTCGACCGTCGTGGTCTTGCCCGCCCCGTTCGGGCCGAGGAAGGCGAACACCGTCCCCGCGGGGACGTCGAAATCGACGCCCGCCACCGCGACGACCTCCGCGTAGCGCTTGACCAGGCCCTGGACCTCGATCGCGGCGGCCATCCGCGGGCCCCGTGCGGCGCCGGTTTAAGAAGGCGCCCGGAGGCGTCCGCGCCTAGGCCGGGGCGAGCGTCCCGTGTCCGCCGGGTCCGACGCGCAGGGTGCGGGACGGGCCCGAGACCGCGAGGTCCGCCGGGCCGGACCACGTCACGTCGATCGACCCGGGGGTCCAGCCGATCGCGACGCGGCCCGGACCGACGCGGAGCCCGTCGATCGACGCCGCCGTCCAGCCAGTAGGGAACTGGGGGTTCACGCCGAGCGATCGCCGTCGCGCGTCGACCGAGAGCCCCCAGAGCCGCTCGAACAGGACCGTGAGGAACGGCGCGACGCTGAGGCCGAGGAGGAAGCACGAGTTGAACGGCTCGGGCCGATCGCCCCGGTAGCATTCGTTCGCCTGCCCGTCCTCCGCGAGGTACCGGGCGGCGATCCGGCCGAGGAAGTCGATCCCGAGCGAGCGGTCGCCGGCCGCGAACGCCGCGTCCGCGGCCCAGGCGGTCGCGATCGTCCAGACCTGGCCGTCGTGGTAGGCGACCGGCGAGTACTCGGGGTCGGTGGTCGAGAGCGTCCGGACCCCCCACGGGGTGGAGAGGTCGTCCCGCGCCGCGCGGCGGACGATCGCCCGTCCTGCGGCGGGGTCGAACAATCCGGCGCTTACGGCCCGCAGGGCGTTCGGGCGGATCCGCGCGACCGGCTCCCCTGCGCGCAGCGAGTCGTAGAGATACGACTGGTCCGCCCAGACGTACCGGGCGCGCACGGACGCCGCGGTACGGGCCGCGAGGGCCCGGTTCGGGTCCTCGGCCGGGGCGACGGGACCGTCGCCGGCCAGCTCCGCCGCGGACCGCAGCGCCTGGTACCAGAGGACCTGGACGTCGATCGCCTGGTCGCGCCGGTCGGCGGAGTCCCAGATCGTCGTGTCGGGGGCGTCGATCCCGTACCGGACCCGTGCGATCGACCCGGTCGCGGCCTCCATCGCGTGGGCCTCGCCCCCGTTGCGGATGAGGCCGGTCGCGTCGTCGGTGCGGCGACGCCCCCACGCGATCGCCCGCTCGACCGCCGGCCGCCAGTCGCCGGCGACGGAGGCGTCGCCCGAGTGCCGGACGAATCGGACGGCGAGCTCCGGGTAGTAGAGCGTCGTGTCCGAGGTCCCGTAGAGGAAGATCGGGCCGGGGCTGAGCTGCATCGGCAACTCCCCGGCCTCGCCGCCCAGGAGGCTCAGCTCGGCGCGGGCCTGGAACCGGAGCACGGAGGCGATCGACCGGGCGGCCCAGCCCAGGTCGCCGAGCCACAGGACCGCCGGGACCATCCACGCGATGTCGCGGCACCAGAGCGCCGAGTACCACGGGTAGCCGGCGACGAGCCCGGTCAGGTCCTCTCCGGGGCTCGCGTAGAGGCGCCGCAATGACGCGCGGGCCCGCTCGTACGCCCGCTCGAGCTCGGGCGCCGCGGGGAACCTCAGGACCGGGGTGGAGGCGAGCCAGGCCGCCTCCCGTCGCTCCGACTCCGCCGCCTCGGCGGCCGGGTCGCGGAGCGTCCGGGCGGGCGGGTCGTCGAGGCGCTCGAGGTCCCGTTCCAGGCCGCCGACGATCGCGATCCGCAGCCGGACCTCGGCCCCGGCGGAGACCGTCAGTTCGTGTACGGAGGCGACCTCCTCGACGGGACCGCGGTACCTCCCGCCGAGCCAGGAGCTCCGGTTGAGCAGGAGGTGGCCCGGCGCGACGTCGAACCGGCACGACAGCGCGAACGCGCGCTGGCGCACGCGGACCTCGTCCGGTCGCGTCTCGACCTGGAACGTCAGTGGGCGGAGCCCCTCGACCAGGACCGGGAGGAGGAACGGCTCGAAGGAGTTCGTGACCTCGACGCGGACCGGATCGCCGCCCGAGAGCGAGAACCGGAGATCCCGGACCGCCCCCGGGGCGTCCAGGAGCGGCACGATCTCCTGGTGCACGACGAGCCGATCCGCCCGATGCCAGCTCTCGTAGCGGTCGCCGACGACCTGCGACGCGGTCCGGGTGGCGGGCAGCTCCGAGGTCCGGTCCGGGCGGTCGAACGAGACCCGCCAGCGCCCGGTCAGCCGGGCGAGCTGGCCGTAGACCCCGCCCCATTCGACGTTCGCCCCCCGGGTCTCCCGCTGGAGCTCCACGTCCCCCCGCTCGTCTAAGAGGATCGCCGACGCGAGGCTCCGGAGGAGCCGGGTCCGCGGTGCCGGGTCCGGCGCCGGGGGGAGCGGGCCGGTCATGGTTCGGAGGGCCCGCGCAGCTCGTCGTGGAACTCGATCCACACGAGCGGCGGGATCGCCGCGCTCACCAGCTCCAGCCGAACGTCGACGCGACCGGAGAGCGCGTGGGTCCACGGCTCGACACGCACCTCCGTCCGGTGGCCGGGCCGGAGCTCGAGGGGCGCCTCCCGGGAAACGGAACTGCCCGGGGTCCACGGGGCGCCGGCTCCCGGCCGAACCGCCGTGCACGCCGGCGGTACGGGGATCCCGTTCAGGTCGATCCGGAGCGAGCGGAACGCTCCGACGCGCAGGGGCGGGTTCGCCAGGGCGAACGCCAGCCCGCGATCGGTCCGGCGGAGCGACCCGACCTCGTACACGGACTCCTCGACGGTCGCCGCGATCCCCGCGAGCGCCTCGAGCGCGTGCCGGCCGAACTCGACCTCGAGGGAGATCGCCTGGTGGGCGAGCGACAGCCAAGCGCCGAACCCGCGGGCGCTCACGCGGCCAGGAGGTCTCCTGCGCGCATAGCGGTTCGCGCTTCCGGTCCCGCGTGGGGGAGTCCGGGCGATGAGCGGGGTACGAGCCGCTCCGTGGAGCCCACGGGAACGCGGGTCGACGCGGGCCGCCGCCGTCCTGCCGCCGGATTGCTCGCGCTGCGGCACCGTTGCGCGCGGAGCAACGGGGCCCGAGCCGCGAAACGATTTAGCGCGCCCCCCGCCTCGTTCCGGCCCCGGAGCCGTCCCCACGGTCAGCCCGGGTCCCCGGAATGCCGCGATCCCTGGCCGAAGCACTTCGCGCCCACCCCCTCTTCTTCGCCCCGGTGCCGCCCCCGAGCCGCGCGTCGCCCCACCGCGCTGCCGAACGGATCGAGGAGGTCGTCCGGTTGATCGAGCGGATCCCCCGGATCGACGCCGTCGACATCCCCGAGCTGGTCGACGAGAACCACGAGGGGCGCCCGAGGTACCGGACCGACGACCCGCGCCGCTACGCGCGCACCATCGCCGACCGGAGCGGCCGCGAGGTGATCGTCAACAAGGTCGTGGCCCACCTCGAGAGCTCCGAGGCGCTCGGGGCCTGGGCCCGGGAGACGGTCGGGATCGGGGTCCGGAACACCGTGCTGGTCGGCGGGACGAGCCGGTTCATCCCGTATCCCGGCCCCCCGGTCGCGGAGGCGAATCGGATCGTCCACCCGATCGTCGCGGGCTCGAACGGGCACGTCGGGAACATCGCGATCCCGCAGCGCCGCGGCGAGGCCCACCGGATGGTCTCGAAGACCCGGGCCGGGGCGACGTTCTTCACGACCCAGCTCCTGTTCTCGGCGGACGCCGTCGGCGAGATGCTGACCGCGTACGACCGGCTCTGCGGCGAGACGCCCGTCGCCGCCGTCGTCCTGAGCTTCGCCCCCGTGGCCGACGAGCGCGACATCGAGTTCGTCCGGTGGCTGGGGGCCGACGTGCCGGAGGAGGCGGAGCGCCGCCTCCTCAACGGGGACGACGGCGTGGCCGCCGAACGGTGCGTGGAGCTGGCCACCGAGGTCTGGGACGCGGTGAGCCGGCGCGCCGCCGAGGAGCGCCTTCGCGTCCCGCTCGGCATCAACATCGAGCAGGTGTCGGCGCAGCACCTGGACGGCGCGCGGGAGATGCTCGCCGCGTTCGTCCGCCGTCTCCCGAAGCCCCCGAACGCGCCGGGCTAGATCGCGGACCGTCGCGTCTCGCTCCGCGGCGACCGGGGCCGGGTCGGTCCGGGGGCCCGACGACGCCCGACGCTCGGCGCGACCTCCCGCCCGTCCTCCAGCCACGGCCCTCCGTCGAGCTCGACGGTCGCCCCGGCGAGCGTCGAGAGGTAGCCGAACGCGGTCCGGTTCCGTCCGCCCAGGGCCCGGTCGTTGCCGAGCAGCAGGCTCACCGACCCCCGGGCGATGTCGGCGAGCTCCGGGGCGTGCTCGATCCCCGGGTTGAGCCCGATCGTGACCGCACCGGCCCGGTCCCGCCCGACGCCCCCGGTAGCGTACGACGCGGCGAACGGCTCGCCGCCCCGGTCGAACGCGAACTGCCGGAGTCGCCCCTGCGAGAATTCGAACCGCGCGCCCAGGGCCACCGGCGGGTCCGACCATCGGTCGTAGATCGGTCGGTTCGCCTCCCAGCTCCCCTCCGTGCCGCCCGACCGCAGCGGGATCGCGACGAGCCCCGTCGGGATCTGGGTCCAGAAGCGCCCCGCGGCGAGGTCGCCCCGGTCGACCCTACCGTCCTCGAGGATCGCGGGGCGCGGCGAGATCCGGGCCGTGAGGTCCGTCCCGTTCGGGTGGCGGATGCGGAGCGTGCGGGCCCGCGCGAGACGGCGGAGCCACCGTCGCCCCCTCGGACCGAGCCGGTCGGGCGTCGCCCGGCTCGCGGACAGGATCTCCCGCTGCCACGCCTCCCGGTCGACGCCGTAACGGCGGGCCGCGGTCGCCGTCGCGGAGGCGATCGCCATCCGGGCGGCGCGAAGGCGCGACCGGCGGGCGGCGCGCCACCAGCCGCCGCCGTGCCGGAGCACGATCGCCTCGAGATCGTCGGCCGGCAGGCCGAACAGGCGGGGGAAGTCGTCCGGCCCCCCGAAGTAGACGTAGACGTCGGCGGACGGCACGGGACCGACCGGCGCCCGTCCCCGCGGCCGTTCGCCGCGCGTCGCCAGCGAGCGGAAGAACGTCACCTCGTCCTCGACCAGCAGCGCCGGGTCCGATCCCCGGCGTCGGGCCTCCAGGACGAACGGGAGCGCCCACGGGAGCGCGTGCGTCCAGGTCTCGATCGCGACCGACTCGCCCGGGCGGACGGCGAGGTAGCGGCCGAGGGCCAGGCGGGCGAGCGCGTCGGCGGCGGGCAGTGGGCTCGGCTCCGGCATGGAGGCGCTCCCGAACCCGCCGGGGGTCGTGAGCGTGACGGTGCCCGGCCGCCTCAGGAGAGCGCCTTCGAGAGGACGGTGGTGGCGGCCGCCATGTCGTCGCGGTCGAGAAGGAAGATCGTGTCGGTGTAGCAGCTCAGCGCCTCGACGATGTTGATCTGCTGGCTCCACAGGACGCCGGTGAGGAGGCGCAGGAGACCCGGGGTCTCTTCGATGCTCTCCGGACCGGTCACCGCGACCTCGATCAGGTTCCTCCGCACCCCCACGAGCTGGCCCTCCCGCAGGTGGCGTGTGACGCGGGGGACCGAGTCCTCGTCGACGAGGATCACCGTGCCGCGCGACACCTGGATCACGCGGCAGAGGAGGTTCTCGTCGAGGAGCTCCTCGACGACGTCGCCCAGCCGCTGGAGCACATCCGCGCCCTGGCTCACGGTGATCGCCGCGACCTTCGTCCGGGTCTCGATCCGGCTCTTGCGCAGGACGCGCCGGATGCTCGCCTCGCCGAGCGACTGGCCCCGACCCCGCGGGTAGCGACGGCACGCGGCGATCACCGCCTCCGTCTGCGGGGTCCCGAGATCCTCCGAGACCCGGCGCGCGACCGCCGAATGGTTCGCTACGCCCGAGCGGATGGCATCGGCGAGGACCGGGTGCCCGTCGAGGTACTCGCGGACGCGCTTCGCGATCGACGGCGCCGTCTCCGGCATTTTTGTCTCAAATCGGACAAGTATGCCCAACGGTGTCGCTAGACGGTCACATCCTATAAATCGGTGGGGGGGCTTGCACCGGGTGAACCGGTTCGTTGACGCCTCGCGAAAAGGTCGTGCTTGCCTATTCGGGCGGGCTGGACACGTCAGTCGCCATCCCGTGGCTTCGGGAGGCCAAGGGGCTCGACGTGGTGGCCGTGACGGTCGACGTGGGGCAGCCCGTCGACCTCGAGCAGGTGCGCCGCAAGGCGCTCGCCTCCGGGGCGGTGGCGGCGTACGTCGCCGACGCGAGGCGGGAGTTCGCCGAGGAGTTCATCCTCCCCGCGCTCCGGGCCAACGCGCAGTACGAAGGCGTCTACCCGCTCAGCACCGCCCTCGCCCGTCCGCTCATCGCGAAGCACCTCGTCTCCGTCGCCCGCCAGGAAGGGGCGACCCGCATCGCCCACGGGTGCACGGGGAAGGGGAACGACCAGGTCCGGTTCGATCTCGCCACGGCGAGCCTCGCGCCCGAGCTCGCGGTCATCGCCCCGGCCCGGGAGTGGGGGATGACCCGGGAGGAGGAGGTCGCCTACGCCCAGCGGTGCGGCGTGAGCGTGAACGCGACCCGGTCCTCGCCCTACAGCACCGACGAGAACCTCTGGGGCCGGTCGGCCGAGTGCGGGGTCCTCGAAGACCCGGCGGTCGAGCCGCCGGAGGAGGTCTACGGCTGGACCCGCGCGCCGGCGGAGGCCCCCGAGACGCCGACGTACGTCACGATCGAGTTCGACCAGGGCAAGCCGACCGCCCTCAACGGCGAGCGCGCTCCACTTCACGGACTCATCGCCCGGCTCAACGAGATCGCCGGAGCGAACGGGATCGGTCGCATCGACCACCTCGAGTCCCGGGTCGTCGGGATCAAGTCCCGCGAGGTGTACGAGTGCCCGGCCGCGACGGTCCTGATCGCGGCGCATCAGGCGCTCGAGGCGCTCGTCCTCCCCCGGGACGTGCTCGACTTCAAGCGGACGGTCGAGCTGCGCTACGCCCAGCTCGTCTACGACGGCCTCTGGTTCACCCCGCTCCGGTCCGCGCTCGACGCCTTCGTGCGCTCGACGCAGGAGCGGATCAGCGGCGAGATCACGATGAAGCTGTTCAAGGGCTCGTCGCGCGTCGCCGGCCGTCGCTCGCCCTACTCCCTGTACGCGGCCGCGCTCGCCACCTACTCGGCCGGGGACCGGTTCCGCCAGGAGATGGCGGAGGGGTTCATCTACGTCTGGGGACTCCCGGCCCGGACCTGGGCCGGGCTGTCTCCCCCGACCCCCGCGAAGGCCGCGGCGCCCCGGGAGCTGCTTTCGTAGCGCCCATGGCCCGCGAGACCCCGACCGGCGAGACCCGCGATCCGCCGTCGTACGTGCGAACGCCCGTCGCCGGGTTCCTGGCGTCGCTGCCGGTCGACCGCGCTCTGGCGCGGCACGACCTGGCCGGCAGCATCGTGCACGCCGAGATGCTCGGGCGGACGGGGATCCTGACGCCGGCGGAGGTCACGACGCTCGTCGGGGGCCTTCGCGCGATCGGGCGCGAGATCGCCGGCGGCTCGTTCCCGTGGCGACCCGAGCTCGAGGACGTCCACACCAACCTCGAGTCCCGCCTGACCGAGATGGTCGGTCCGGTCGGCGGGAAGCTCCACACCGCGCGGAGCCGGAACGATCAGGTCGCGCTCGACGAGCGACTGTACCTCCGAGCGGCGATCGCGGAGGTCGCCTCGCTGCTGATCCGCCTCGAGCGGGTCCTCATCGAGAGGGCCGCGGCCGAGGCCGCGACCCCGATGCCCGGCTACACGCACCTCCAGCGCGCCCAGGTCGTGACGCTCGGGCACTACCTCCTCGCCCATTTCTGGCGGTTCGACCGGGACATCGACCGGCTGCTCGCGACCGCGGAGCGGGCCAGCGTCTCGCCCCTCGGGGCCGGGGCACTCGCCGGTTCGACCCTCCCGATCGATCCCCTCTACGTCGCGACGCGCCTCGGCTTCGCCCGACCGTTCGAGAACTCCCTGGACGCGGTCAGCGACCGGGACCCGCTCGCCGAGGTCCTGTTCGACCTGGCGCTCGCGCTCGTCCATGCGAGCGGCCTGGGCGAGGAGATCGTCCTGTTCGCGTCGAAGGAGTTCGCCTTCGTCCGGCGCACCGCCGCGCTCGGTTCGGGCAGCAGCCTGATGCCGCAGAAGCGGAACCCCGACGCCGCGGAGCTCGTCCGGGCGAAGTGCGGGCGGGCGATCGGGGACCTCGTCGCCCTCGCGACCGTCCTGAAGGGGGTTCCGCTCTCCTACGACCGGGACCTCCAGGAGGACAAGCCCCCGCTGTTCGACTCGGTCGCCACCGCGAAGGAGGTGGTCGGCGCGCTGATCGCGCTCGTCGGATCGCTCGAGTTCGACCGCGAGCGGCTCCGGGCGGCGGCGGAGGATCCCGAGATGCTGGCGACCGACCTCGTCGAGCACCTCGTCGGACGGGGGGTGCCGTTCCGCGAGGCCCACGAGGCGGTCGGCGCGATCGCGCGCCGCGCGGCGGGACCGATCGCGGAGGCGGAGCTCCGCTCCGCCCTGCCGGCCGCGGGACCCGACCTTGCGAAGATCCTCGACCCGGGCGCCGCGGCCGACCGCCGCGCGACGCCGGGCGGCCCGTCCGCGAAGGCGCTCGCCGCGCAGCTCGCCCTCGCCCGCGCCCGGTGCGAGCACCGGACCGAATCCCTCTCCTCCCTCGCCCGAAGCGTCGAGCGCGTCGAGGAGCTCGTGAACGAGGAACGAAAATGACGGAGTGTCCGGAGTGCGCAGCCCGCGTCGACCACCACGACAAGATCCTGGGCGAGGTGTTTCCGTGCCGAGACTGCGGAACCGAGCTCGAGGTAGCGGCGACCGAGCCGTTCTCGGTCCAGCCCGCGCCAAGGGAAGCCGAGGACTGGGGTGAGTGAGGGGTTCCGGCTCGGGATCTTCTTCACGATCGTCCGCCCCGAGGAGAAGGCGATCCTCGCGGCGGCGGAGGAGCGCGGTGTTCCGGTCGAGCGCTACGACGACGGCGAGGCGACGTTCGGGCTGGAACCGCCCCCGAACCTTCCGGGCGTCGTGATCAACCGGTCGGTCAGCCACACGCGCTCGGTCTACGCGACCCGGTGCTTCGCCCACTACGGGGTCCCGACGGTCAACGCGCCGGACGTCGTCGAGCTCGCGGGCGACAAGGTCCGGACCTCCCTCCGCCTCGCCGAGCGGGGGATCCCCACCCCCCGGACGGTGGTGGCGCTGTCGCCCGAGGCCGCGCGCAAGGCGATCGACCAGATCGGCTTCCCCGCGGTCCTGAAGCCGGCGATCGGGTCGTGGGGGCGCCTGATGGCCAAGGTCGACGACGGCCCGTCGGCCGACCAGATCATCGAGCACAAGAGCGCGCTGGGGTCGCCGATCCACTCCGTCTTCTACGTCCAGGAGTTCGTCGACAAGCCCGGCCGCGACCTGCGGGTGTTCGTCATCGGCGATCGGGCCGTCGCCGCGATGTACCGCCGGTCGGAGGACTGGCGCACGAACGCCGCGCGCGGGGCCTCCGGCGAGACCGCGCCCCTCACCCCGGAACTCTCCGAGCTCGCCGTCCGGGCCGCCGAGGCGGTCGGTGGGGGCGCGCTGGCCGTCGACCTGATGGAGTCGAAGCGGGGGCTCCTCGTGCACGAGGTCAACCCCACGCCCGAGTTCCGGGTGCTCGCGGCGACGACCGGGGTCGACATCGCCGCCGGGATCGTGGCGTACGCCGTCGGGATCGGCCGGCGATGAACGTCGCGATCGTCGGAGGCTCGGGCTACACCGGCGGGGAGCTCCTCCGGATCCTCCTAGGCCACCCGCAGGTCGAGGTGCGCCAGGTCACCTCCGAGGCGATGGCCGGTAAGCCGGTCTGGCGCGCCCACCCGAACCTACGCAAGGCGACCTCGCTCGCCTTCGTCGCCCGTTCCGCCCTCCAGCCCGCGGACGTGACGTTCCTCGCGACGCCGCACGGCGGGTCGGTCCCGCTCGTGCCCTCGCTCCTCCGCGACGGAGGCACGGTGATCGACCTGTCGGCCGACTACCGGCTCAAGGATCCGACGCGGTATCGCGAGTACTACGGCTTCGACCATCCCCACCCCGAGCTCCTCCAGGAGAGCGTCCTCGGCCTGCCCGAGCTCCACCGGGAGGCGATCCGGGGCGCCCGGCTGGTCGCGGTGCCCGGATGCATCGCGACGGCGGCGATCCTCGCCCTCGCGCCGCTCGCCCGGGCCGGTGTGATCGACGCCCGCCGGGTCGTCGTCGACGCGAAGAGCGGCTCCTCGGCGAGCGGGCAGGACCCGGGCCGCGCGGGGCTCCATGCCGAGCGGTCGGGGGTGATGCGCGCGTACGCTCCCGCGGGGCACCGGCACACCGCCGAGATCGAGCAGGAGACCGGCGCCCGCGTCGCGCTCTCGTGCCACGCGGTCGAGGCCGTCCGGGGGGTCCTGGCGACCGTCCACGCGTTCGCCACGCGGCCGATCGACGAGAAGGAGCTCTGGCGCACGTACCGGGCCGCGTACGGCAGCGAGCCGTTCGTCCGCCTCGTCCACGAGACCGACGGGATCCACCGGGAACCCGAGCCGAAGATCCTGGCCGGGACCAACTACTGCGATCTCGGGTTCGCGGCCGACGCGCACGCCGAGCGTATCGTGAGCCTCGCCGCGATCGACAACCTGGGGAAGGGCGCCGCCGGCAACGCGGTCCAGTGCCTGAACGTGAGGGCGGGGTTCCCCGAGTCCGCCGGGCTCGGCTTCCTCGGCCTCCACCCGGCGTAGGGACCGACCGTGACGATCGTCGTGAAGGTCGGCGGCGCGAGCGGCAACGGGGTCGACCCGGTGCTCGCGGACCTCGCCGCGCGGCGGGACTACATCCTCGTGCACGGGGGCTCGGACGCCGTCGACCGGCTCGGGAACGCGCTCGGCCGGCCGCCGGAGTACTACACGAGCCCGAGCGGCGTCGTCTCCCGGAGGAGCGACGCGGCCCACCTCGAGGTCGTCGTCCTGGCGCTCGCGGGCCAGGTGCAGACCGAGCTCGTGGCCGGCCTCGCCCGCCGGGGGGTCCGGGCGATCGGCCTCTCCGGCGTCGACGCGGGCCTCGTGCTCGCGCGGCGGAAGACCGGGGCGCGCGCCGTGATCGACGGCCGGGTCGTCCACCTCGCCGACGACCTCTCCGGGACCGTCGAGCGGGTCGACGGGGCGCTCCTGCGATCTATGCTCGGCGGGGGCCTCGTACCGGTCGTCGGGCCCCCGGCGCTCGCGGCCTCCGGGGAGGTCGTGAACGTCGACGCGGACGCGGTCGCCGCCGCGGTCGCGGGATCGGTCGGTGCCTCCGAGCTCCTCCTGCTCACGAACGTCCGCGGCCTCCTCCGGGACCCGGACGATCCGTCGACCCTGATCGAGCGCGCCCGGCCCGACGAGATCGATGGGCTCCTCGCGGTCGCGGCCGGCCGGATGAGGAAGAAGCTGCTCGCGGCCCGGGACGCCCTCCGCGCGGGGGTCCCGCGCGTCGTCATCGCCCCCTCGAAGGTCGACGCCCCCGTCGAGCGGGCGCTCGCGGGCGGCGGGACGGTGTTCGCATGATCCCCCGTCCGGAGCCGTCGCGCCGCGAGTTCGGCGAGGGAGGCCACCCCCGGCCGACGATCGTCCGAGGCGACGGCGCGAGCCTCTGGGACGACCGCGGGCGCCGGTTCGTCGACCTCGGTGCGACGCACGGCGTCGGGAACCTCGGCGCGTCGCCGCCCGCGGTCGTCCGGGCGATCCAGGAGCAGGCCGCCCGCCTGATCCACCTCGGATCCGGCTACGCGAGCCCCGTGCGCACCGAGTTCCTGGAGAAGCTCCTCGGCCTCCTTCCGCCGTCGTTCGGCCGGGTCTTCCTCGCGAACTCGGGGACCGAGGCGGTCGAGGCCGCGATCAAGATCGCGCGGTCGTCGACCGGGCGGCCGAAGGTCGTCGCGGCGATGCGCGGGTTCCACGGCCGGACGCTCGGCGCGCTCAGCGCCACCTGGAGGCGGGAGCTCCGCGAGCCGTTCCTGCCCCTCGTGCCCGAGTTCGTCCACGTCCCGTTCAACGACCCCGCCGCGCTGGACGCGGCGGTCGACGAGCGCACGGCGCTCGTCCTGCTCGAGCCGGTCCAGGGGGAAGGCGGGGTCCACGTCGCGACCGCGGAGTACCTCCGTGCCGCCCGGGCGGCGGCGGACCGCTCCGGCGCGGTCCTGACGTTCGACGAGGTCCAGACCGGACTGGGCCGGACGGGGCGTCTGTTCGCGTTCGAGCACGCGCGCGTCGTGCCGGACGTCCTCGTGCTGTCGAAGTCGCTCGCGGGCGGCGTCCCGATCGGCGCGACCGTCACCACGCCCGAGATCGAGTCCCGGTTCCGGGGGAGCCACCACTCGACGTTCGGCGGGAACCCCCTCGCCTGCGCGGCGGGGCTGGCCGCGCTCGACCTCGTCGTGCGCGAGCGGCTCGCCGAGCGGGCGGAGAAGCTCGGGCGCGTCGCGTTCGACCGGTTCCGCTCCCTTCCGCCGGAGCGCGTACGCGAGGTCCGGGGCCTCGGCCTGATGATCGGGATCGAGCTCCGCGAGAAGGTCGCCCCCGTCCTCGCGGCCCTCGAGGCGAACGGGTTCCTCGCGATCCCTGCCGGAGCGACCGTCCTCCGGCTCCTGCCGCCGCTCGTGATCGACGCGGCGGACTGGGACCGGGGGCTGGCCGCGATCTCGGAGGCGATCGGTGGTGGATGAGTCGTCCGTCCTGGAACGCCTCGTCGCGTGCTACAGCCCTTCCGGCGCGGAGGCGTCCGCGGTCTCGGCGTTCGTCGCGCTCGCGCGCGAGCTCGGGTTCCGGTCCCGCGTCGACCGGGCCGGCAACGGGATCGCCGTGCGGGGCCGGGGCCGCCCCGAGGTCCTGTTCCTCGGCCACATCGACACCGTCGAGGGCGACCGACCGGTCCGCCGCGCGCGGGGGCGCCTCCACGGCCGCGGGGCGGTCGACGCGAAGGGGGCGCTCGCCGCCGCGCTGCTCGCCGGCCGCGGCTTCGACGGGCCCGGAACGTTCCGGATCGTCGCCGCCGTCGGCGAGGAGACCGACAGCCGGGGCGCCCGCCATCTCGTGCGCGGCCGTCGGCCGGACGCGGTGATCGCCGGCGAGCCGAGCGGCTGGCAGGGCGTCACGATCGGCTACAAGGGCGAGCTGAGGCTGGAGGCGTTCTTCGACGGGCACCGGACCCACTACGCCTCCCCGTTCCCGACGGCGACCGATCGCGCCGTCGACTGGGTCGAGCGCGTCCGGTCGGCCGCGGGCCTCCGAGCGGGCGACACCCCGTTCCGGTCGCTCTCGGTGAAGGCGATCGGGTTCGAGAGCCCGCCGGGGATCGACCCGGAGCGCGCCCGGGTCACGCTCGACGTGCGGATCCCGCCGGGCATGTCGAGCCGGGACGTGGAGGCGCTCCTCCCGCCCGGTCCCGAGAGCGCGTCGATCCGGGTGCTGGCGCGGTTCGAGCCGGTCGAGGTTCCCCGCTCCGACCCGGTCGTCCGGGCGCTCGCGGCGGCGGTCCGCGCCGGTGGCGGCGTCCCCACGCTCTGGCGCAAGTCCGGGACGTCGGACCTGAACCTCGCGATCCCGACATGGAAGGTCCCCGGCGCGGCGTACGGTCCCGGCGACGCCCGGCTCGACCACACCGACCGCGAGCAGCTCTCGCTCGCCGAGCTGCGCCGCTCGGCGGACGTGCTGCGCGCGGCGCTGGACGCGCTCGTCGGCCCGGCCGGCGGGCTGCTCACTCCTCGACGATCGGCCGCCGCTCCCGGACGAACGAGCCGGCGTTGAGCTCGCGGACCGCGTCCGCCAGCTGGGCCCGGGTGTTCATGACGATCGGCCCGTACCAGGCGACCGGCTCGTGGAGGGGACGGCCCGCGACGAGGAGGAACCGCATCCCGCCCGCGCCCGCCCAGAGGCGGACCGAGCCCCCCGGACCGAACAGCACGGTCTCGCCGGCGGCGATCGGGCGGGGGTCCGCCCCGTCGGCGGCGCCGTCGCCGTCGATCGCGTGGGCGAAGACGGTGTACCCCGGCGGCGTGGGGTTCGCGAACGCCTCGCCGGGGGTCAGGCGCACGTCGAGGTACGTCGGGTCGACCGGGATCCCCCGGACCGGGCCTTCGACGGAGCCGTGCGTCCCGGCGACGACGCGGACCTCCGCGCCGGTGTCGGCGCGGACGGTCGGGAGGTCGGCGGCGCCGAGTCCGCGGTAGGCCGGCGTCGACATCTTCTCGCGGGACGGGAGGTTGACCCAGAGCTGGAAGCCGGCCAGCGGCCCGTCCGTCCGCTGGGGCATCTCCTGGTGGATGATGCCGCTGCCGGAGTTCATCCACTGGACATCCCCCGCACCGATCACGCCGGAGTTGCCGAGCGTGTCGCCGTGCTCGACGCGTCCGTCGAGCACGTACGTCACGGTCTCGATCCCCCGGTGCGGGTGCCACGGGAACCCGGCGAGGTAGTCGTCGGGGTCGCTCGACCCGAACCGGTCGAGGAGCAGGAACGGGTCGAACAGCGGGACCTCGTTGTTCGAGAACGAACGCCGGAGTCGGACGCCGGCGCCCTCGAGCGTCGGGACCCCGGGAAAGCGGCGCACGATCGAGCGGACAGGATCGGTCATGGATTACCTTGGGTAATCGAATGTACTGGAGCAACTTAAGCGTTCGGTGCCCCGGAGGTAACCCGCGGACGCGGGAGACCGCCTGCCTCCGGCGCGGTCCCGGACCGAGGCCGTCCCGGCTCCCGCCGGCTCCGACCGTCGCGCTTATCCCGCACCGCGAGGCTCTCGAGCGGGGATCGTGTCCGAGACCGGCTCGCTGCTCCGCCGCCTCGAATGCCGGGCGTGCTGCGCGGAGGTCCCCCCGGACCGACCCGTGGGGGTCTGCCCGACGTGCGGGCACGCCCTCTTCGCGACGTACGATCTCGACCGGCTCGACGCGGCGGCGTGGCGCCGGGAACTCGCGGGGCGGCCCCCGACGCTCTGGCGGTATCGCGAGCTGCTGCCGATCGCCTCGTCGCGATCGATCGCCTCGCTCGGCGAGGCGACGTCCCCCGTGCTCCCGCTCGAGGGCGTCGACGGCCTCGAACGGATCGAAGTGTGGCTCAAGGACGATGGCGGACTCCCGACCGGGTCGTTCAAGGCGCGCGGGATGGCGGTCGCCGTCTCGCGGGCGACCGAGCTCGGGCTCCGCGACCTGTTCGTCCCCACCGCGGGCAACGCCGGCGTGGCGCTGGCCGCCTACGGCGCCCGCGCCCGGCTGCGCGTGCGCGTGTACATGCCCGAGGGGACCCCCGCACCGATGAAGGCGGCCGCCCGCGGGTACGGGGCGGAGGTCCGCACGCTGCCGGGCACGCTCCGGGAGGTCGGCGCGGCGGCCCGGGCGGCCGAGAAGGGGTCCGGATCGTTCGACATGTCGACGCTGCGCGAGCCGTACCGTGTCGAGGGGAAGAAGACGATGGGCCTCGAGATCTTCGAGCGGATGGCGGACGAGGGGCTGCCGGACGCGATCGTCTACCCGACCGGCGGAGGGACGGGGCTCGTCGGGATGTTCAAGGCGTTCCGCGAGCTCCGGTCGCTGGGCCTGCTCGAGCGCGTCCCTCGGCTGCTGGCCGTCCAACCGGAAGGATGCGCCCCGATCGTGCGCGCGCTCCGCGACGGGCGGCCGAGCGCCGAGCCGTGGGACCCGGCGTCGACGATCGCGCCCGGTCTCCTCGTTCCCGCCCCGTTCGCGTCGGAGCGGGTGCTGGAGGCGATCCGCGAGAGCCGGGGGGGCGGGGTCGTCGTCGCCGATCGGGCGATCGCATCCGCGGTGCGGGAGCTGGCGCAGCGCCACGGCGTCTCCGCCTCCCCCGAAGGGGCCGCGGCGTACGCGGCCCTGCCCACGCTCGCGAAGGAGAACCTCCTCCGTGACGGCGAGAGGGTCCTCCTCTACAACACGGGGAGCGGTATCCCGTTCGTGGGCGCGGCGTGGACGGTCGAGCCCGGGGCCGGCTCGCCCTGAGGCGACCGTCGGCGGACCCGCCGGCGGCGACTACCAGCGCGCGCGTCGGGCCGGGTAGCGCCCGCCGCGGCGGTCGTCGCGTCGCCCGGAGCGGGGCGGGGGTGATCCCCTCGGGGGCCGCCCGCGCCCGGGTCGCCCGCCGCCGGGGAACGGGGCGCGGCCGGGATCGGCCGCGGGGGGTGCCGTCAGGTCGAACCCCGGTAGCTGCGAGCGCGGGATCTTGTTGCCGAGCAACCGCTCGATCCGGGCGAGATCGCCCTCCTCCTCCGCCGACACGAGGGTCAGCGCGTCACCCTGGCGCTGGGCGCGGGCGGTGCGGCCGACCCGATGGATGTAGACCTCGGGCTCGTGGGGGACGTCGTAGTTGATGACGTGGCTCACGCCCTCGACGTCCAGCCCGCGCGCGGCGATGTCGGTCGCGACCAGGAGGCGCTGCGCCCCCCGACGGAAGCCGTCGAGCGCCCGGACCCGCTGGCTCTGGCTCCGGCCGCCGTGCAGGACCCCGGCCTCGAACCCGCGCCGCACGAGCTGGTCGACGAGCCGGTCGGCGCGGTGCTTCGTCCGGACGAACACGAGCACGCTCGACATCGTCGCGTCGCGCAGCAGCTCGACCAGAAGGTCCGTCTTCCGGGTCGCGGGCACGGAGAGCACGAGGTGGGAGACCCCGACCGCCGCGGCGGTGGTCGGATCGACCTGGACCATCTTCGGGTCCCGGAGGTAGTCGTGCGCGAGGCGGACGACCTCGGGCGGCATCGTGGCGGAGAACAGCATCGTCTGGCGCTGGGCCGGGATCGACCGTAGGATCCTCCGGACGTCGGGAAGGAACCCCATGTCGAGCATGCGATCCCCCTCGTCCAGGACCAGGATCCGCAGGGCGGAGAAGTCGACGTACCCCCGGCTCATGTGGTCGAGCAGCCGACCCGGCGTGGCGATGATGATCTCGGCCCGGCCCCGGAGCGCGCGTTCCTGCTCGAGCATGCCCACGCCCCCGTACACCGCGGCGCCGCGGACCCGGGTGTGGTGGCCGAGCTGCCGGACGAACTCCTGGGCCTGGAGGGCGAGCTCCCGCGTCGGGGTGAGGACGAGCGCGTAGATGCGGCCCGGGGGAAGCTCCAGCAGCCGCTCGAGCGTCGGGAGGAGGAACGCCGCGGTCTTGCCGGTCCCGGTCTGGGCCGTGCCGACCAGGTCTCGTCCCAGTACCGCGGGCGGTATCGTGCGGTCCTGGATCGGCGTCGGAGTCGTATAACCCATCGCGCGGACACCTAGGCGGAGCCGGGGGTCGAGGGGGAGGTCGTCGAAGGTCGTCGCCGGGGTCCGGGGGCGGGGTGGTGCGGTCTCGGGGTCGGTCATCGGTGCTCGCGGTTCGCCCAATCCGCGTTCGCCGACCGGGTTCCGTTCTCCGGGATCGAGCCGACCCTCGGTTAATACGTCTGGCCCCCCTGCGCCGGGGTCGAACGAAGGCTCCGGAGCGATCCGGGGGGCCGCCGCCCCTACCGGAGACCGACGATCTCGCCGTCGTCGGAGAGGCCGATCGTCTCGGTCGCCGGATGCTCGGGGAGACCCGGAAGGGTGACGATCGACCCGACGATCGCCACCGTGAACCCCGCACCGGACCAGCGCGCGAGACGGCGGACCCGGACGGGGAACCCCGTCGGCCGGCCGATCTTCCGGGCGTCGTCCGAGAGCGACCGCGGGGTCTTCGCGATGCAGACCGGGCCGTTCGCCTCGCCCATCGCTCGGATCCGCTCGAGGTCGGCGGTCGCCTCGGGCGAGAACTCCACCGACGCGCCCCCGTAGAACTCGGTCACGATCCGGGCCAGGGCGTCCTCCACCGAGGCGTCCGCCGGATACGCCGGGTGGCTCCGCTGGCCCCGGGCCGCCGCCTCGATCACGAGCCGCGCGAGGTTCTCGGCTCCCGATCCCCCGTCCTGGAACACCGTCGTGACCGCGCACGGGGCCCCACGCTCCGCGCAGAACCGCTCGACCCGATCGATCTCCTCGGGAGCGTCGTGGGGGAACCGGTTCAGGGCGACGATCGGGTCGAGGCCGATCCGGCGGAGGTTGTCGAGGTGCTGGTCGAGGTTCGCCAGCCCGCGCTCCACCGCCTCCGCCGAGACCTCGTCCTCCGCGCCTCCTCCGTGATGGCGCAGCGCCCGGACCGTCGCGACCACGACCCCGACGTTCGCGTCGAGGTGGGACTGGCGCGAGACGATGTCGACGAACTTCTCCGCGCCCAGCTCGGTGGCGAAGCCGGCCTCCACGACGCAGAACTCGCTCAGCGAGACCCCGGCCCGCATCGCGAGGACGCTGCAGGTGCCGTGCGCGACGTTCGCGTACGGTATCCCGTGGACGAACGCCGCGGTCCCCTCGGCCGTCTGGACGAGGTTCGGCGCGAGCGCGGTGGCCAGCAGCGTCGCGACGGACCCCTCGGCGGCCAGGTCGCTCGCCCGGACCGGGCCGCCGCTCCCGTTGCGGGCGACGACGATCCGGCCCAGCCGGCGCTTCAGGTCGGCGTAGTCTCCGGCGAGGGCATGGATCGCCGCCACCTCCGTAGCCGCGGTGACGGCGAACTGTCCCGGCCGGGGGAAACCGGGCCCGGAGGCCGAGAGACCGGTGGTGATGTCACGGAGCGACCGGTCCTCGATCGAGGAGGCGCGGGGAAGGAGCGGGCGGTCCGTCGCGAGGCCGAGCGAGTTGCCCCGGAAGATGTGGTGGTCGACGAGCGCGGCGAGGAGGTTCTGCGCGTTGGCGATCGCGTCGAGGTCGCCCGTCAGGCCGAGATCGATGACGCTTCGCGGTTCAACGGTCGACCGACCCCCGCCGGTCGCGCCTCCCTTGGAGCCGAACACCGGGCCGATCGACGGCTGGCGAAGGCAGACGATCGCTCGGTGTCCGAGCCGCTCGAGCGCCATCGCCAGGCCGATCGACACGACCGTCTTTCCCTCGCCGTGCTCGGTCGCCGTCATCGCGCTCACGAGGACGAGGTGGCCCCGGTGGGAACCCGAGTACCGCGAGCGGACCAGCGCGACCGGAACCTTCAGCGCGCCCCGGCCCGCGGGGATCAGGTCGTCCGGTCGGAACCCGATGCTCGAGGCGACCTGCCCGATCGACTTCATCGACGACCTTTCGGTTCCGCCGCGGGAGACATTCCGGCTACGTATCTCCGACGGGTGGATCGGCCCGGGGCCGGAACGGGCGGACCGTGAACCGGTACTCGAAGAACAACGCGTCGGCGACCGGGTGGTCCCAGTACCGGGGGGTCGGCACGAATCCCTGGTCCCGGTAGACCCGGATCGCGGCGCGCATCGCCGGAAGCGTGTCGAGGACCACCCTACGGTAGCCGTACTTCCGAGCTCGCTCGAGGAGCGAGCGGGTGAGGCGAAGACCCAGGCCCCGGCCCCGATAGCGGGGTCGCACGTAGACCCGCTTGATCTCGCCGACCGAACGGCTCCGTCGGCGCAGCGCTCCGCATCCGACCGGGGTCCGACCGATGCGGGCGATCACGAGCGCCCCCCCGGGGGGTCGGTACGAGCCGGGAAGTCCCTCGATCTCCGCGTCGAGCTCGCGGAGCCCCCGCTTGAGCACGGGATCCGGGAACGCGGTGATCTCGCGGTGGGTCGCGAGCCAGTCCCGGTACTCCTTCATCAGCGTCCTCGCGACGGCGATGTCGTCGGGGCTCGTCGCCCGGCAAACGGAGACCGTTCCCCGAGCGTGGCGCGGTCGCTCGCTAGCCGGGCCCAACGCTGCGCTCCGCGATGCGGACGGTCGGGCCGCTCGTTCGGGGGGGTCCGGGTCCCGCCGGATCGTCGCGCGCGGATCGGTCGATCGCCGGAGCGGCCGAGGACCGACGGATCGAGGACACCGCCCGCGCAGTATCGACCGGTTCATGGGCGTTGCTCCTGCGTCGCCGGGTTCCGTCGTGCGTCGTACGGTCGACGGCAGCGCGTCGGGGCCTGGAGCTCCTCTCGGCCATCGGCCGCGGCTCGAGCTCGATCCGGGGCAGAACGGTCGGGTCGACCGCACCCTGGGAACCCCGGAGACGCGACGGGAAAATCCCTAAGGGCAGGAACGGGTGAGCCGCCCACGCCGACCGATGGGCGATGAGTGGCTGACGTGGCACCGGTCCTACGAGGACGACCCAACGATGGCGGGGCGCCTCCGCGAGGTCCAGCGCGCGATCCGGCGCGTGCTGGACATCCTCCCGCCGGGCCCGATCCGCGTGGTCAGCGGCTGCTCGGGGGACGGTCGCGACCTGCTCGGAGCGCTCGTCGCTCATCCGCGAGCCCGCGACGTGACGGCGCGGCTGGTCGACCTCACCCCGGAGCTGGTGCGCCGGGGACGCCGGCGCGCCCACCGAGCCGGGCTGACGAACGTGAGGTTCGTTCTCGGGGACGCGTCGATCGCCGACGCGTACATGGGCGCGGTTCCTGCCGACCTGGTGCTGTTCTGCGGGATCTTCGGCAACATCAGCGATGCGGACGTCCACCGGTCGATCCGCCACCTCCCCGAGCTTTGCGCCGAGGGGGCGACGGTGATCTGGACGCGGGGCCGCTTCCGGCCGGACCTGACTCCGGCGATCCGCGCGTGGTTCGAGCGCGCCGGGTTCGTCGAACGATCGTTCGTGACGATCCCCGGGTCGACCAAGGCGGTCGGCGTGCACCGCCTGGCTCGCACCCCGTCCCCCCTTCGACCGGGCGTGCGGCTGTTCACCTTCCTCCCCTACGCGCGTAGGCCCGCGACGCTCGCGGGGACTCGCGGTCGCGGCCGGAGCGGGCCGGGGGGAGATCGCCCGGCCGCTACCGGTTCGAGAGGGCCGGAGTCGGGGCCTACCACGGCGCAGAAGCGGACGCCGCGCGGTCGGAACGGGACGCACGGGTCGCCGTTCTTCCATGGGGTGCGCAGACCGCCCAACGATGGAGGAGGCCCGTCCGCATGACCTGCCGACTTGGCGATCCGCCTCCTGACGGTCGCCGCCTCGTCGGAACGGGCCCCATCTTAATACGCGGCGAGCCGTCGGCGCGGATCGATGAGCCCCCCGGCCTCCCGGGCCGACGTGGAGGTCGATCCTGTGGCCAGCGCCATCGGCCGAGCCGGGATGACGGGCATCACCCTGAAGCAGCTCGCGGCGGTCACCAGCCTGCCGCCCGGCCGTGTCACCGATCGCGTGGAGCGGCTGGCCGCCGACCGGACCATCGCCCGTCACGGTCGCGGACTCTGGGTCCTGAGCCGGTTTGCCGCGGGTCGCCCGACACCGCCCTCCTTCCGGAGTCCGGCATGGTTCTCCCGCGCCTTCGAACGACAGTTCGGTGTCCGGATCGGACGGCAGAGCGGAGAGATCCAGTTCAGTCCGAACGAGAAGCGCCCGGTCCATCGCTGGTGGCCGTACGTCCAGGGGTTTTCCGCCGGATTCGTGGAGCTGACGTGCCGGCGGTTCGGGATCGGGCGGGGATCCGTGGTCCTAGACCCGTTCTGCGGTAGCGGAACGGTCCCCGTGACGGCGCGCTCCCTCGGAGCGCTGGGGATCGGCATCGACATGATGCCGGTGGCGGCGTTCGTGGCCGCCGCCAAGTCCGAGTGGGAGGTCGACCCGGACGCATTTTGGAGGTCCGCGCTGACCGTCGCCCGGGTCCGGGGCGACCCGACCCTGGCCCGTCCGTTCCTGCGGGAGACCGACCGTCAGTTCGACGGAGCGGTCCTGCGCTCGCTCCTGCGGCTCAAGGAGAGTGTCTGGTCGCAGGACGACGGCGCGGCCAAGACGCTTCTCAAGCTCGTGTTCGCGAGCATCCTGATCGACTGCAGCAATCTCAAGCGCGCGCCCTGCCTCGGCTACACGCACAAGCCGGGGCGGACGGGGGAGACTCCGTACGACCGGTTCCGGGCCCGTGCCGGACGGGTCCGGGACGATCTCCGCCTTCTCCAGAGGACGCCCGGAAGGTGGGGCCCCAAACCCCAGATTCATCTCGGCAGCTCCGCGGTGGTCAAGCTCCGCAGCGGGACCGCCGACCTCGCGATCACCAGCCCGCCGTACGTCAGCGGGATGGACTACGTGATGAACTACAAGATCGACCTCGCCTGGCTCGACTTCGTTCGCTCGTACGAGGAGCTGGCCCGGTTGCGCGCCGCGATGGTCGCCTGCGACAACATCCCTCGGAGCACGGCGGCCGAGCACGCGCCTTCCGATTGGGCCCGCTCGGACGACTGGTTGCGCTCGGTGGCGACGAGCGTAGCGAGAAACATCGACGCGAAGGGCGCGTACCGGCGGGACGACATGGCCGCGATCGTGACGAAGTATTTCGACGACCTCGTCCCGGTCGTTCGGAACGTCTACGATGCCCTCAAGCCGGGCGGCCGTTTCGTGGTCGTGAACGGCGACTCGCTGATCGCCGGGACCTACGTCCCGGGGGACATGATCTTCGCCCGTCTCGCCGTCCGGGCAGGGTTCGAGGTCGAGGCGTTCGATGTCGCTCGCGAGCGGCGCTCGGGCCAGCATCGGGGCTTCGTGCTTCGGGAGTCGATCGCCACGCTGCGCAAGCCGGGTCCGTACGCTCCGCCGCACGCGGTCCGAGCGGTTCGCGAACCCGGGAGCCCCGACCTGCCGAACTGAGCCACCGACCGCGCGCTCGGGCCCCACCGGTTTCGTCCGCCGACGCGAGGCGAAGGTCGACGGCCCGGCTCCTGGGCCGGGACCGGGTCCCGCACTGCCCTCGGCGTTCCCCCCGGCTCGATCCGCTCGTCCTCGAGCCGGATCGCCCGAGGGCGGAGTCCGTCGGCGCCCGGGGCGGGTCGTCCCGCGCCGCGCGTGGCCCGGTCACGACCGGTAGAGGTCCCTGGGAGCGCCGTCGGCCCGGAGCCGAACCGATCCGATCGGAGTTCGGGACCTTAATCTACCACCGCCAGTTCGCAGGCCGTGACTCCCGGCCGTCGACTCGCCGCGGTCATGTTCACCGATACGGTCGGGTACACGGCGTCGACCCACGCGGACGAGGCCCGGGGGCTCGAGCTGATGCGGCAGCAGGCCGAGCTGATCCGCCCGATCCTGGCGATCCACCACGGGCGCGAGATCAAGTCGACGGGCGACGGCTTTCTCGTCGAGTTCGACAGCGCCCTCAAGGCCACGCTGTGCGCGATCGGGATCCAGCGCCGCGTGTTCGAGCGCACCGCCGAGGGGGGCGGGGAGCCGTTCCAGATCCGGATCGGGATCCATCTCGGCGACGTCGTGGAGCGCGACGGCGACATCCTCGGCGATGCGGTGAACATCGCCGCCCGTATCGAGCCGAGGGCCGAGCCCGGAGGGATCTGCGTCTCCGGCGCCGTGCACGACCAGGTCGAGAACAAGATACCGGACCGGCTGGAGCGGCTGCCGCCCGCGGAGCTCAAAGGGGTCGCGGGGACGATCGACGTCTACCGGATCGTTCTCCCCTGGGCCGGCTCGGCCGAGCCGCGGACGGGCCCCGTCGGTCCGGCGTCGAGCGCCCGGCTCGCGGTCCTCCCGTTCGTGAACATCAGCCCGGACCCGACCGACGAGTACTTCGCCGACGGCCTCACCGAGGAGCTGATCGCGGCCCTCGCGCTCGTCCCCGGCCTCAAGGTGATCGCCCGGACCTCCGTGATGAACTACAAGCACAAGCCGAAGAAGGTCACCGAGATCGGCCAGGAGCTCGACGTCGGCACGATCGTCGAGGGGAGCGTCCGCCGGGCCGCGAACCGGATCCGGGTCACGATCCAGGTCATCGACGTCGCGACCGAGGAGCATCGCTGGGCGTCGAGCTACGACGACAACCTGGACGACGTCTTCGCGGTCCAGCGCGACATCGCCTCCCGGGTCGTCGCGGCGATCCCCGGCAACCTGCGTGCGGCGACCGCCCCCCTCCCGGAGCTCGACAAGGCCCGGGAGACCGGGAGCTACCTCGCCTACCTGCAGGGGCAGGCGCTCATGTGGCGCCGGGAGGAGGCGCCGCTCCGCGAAGCGATCCGGTTCTTCGAGCAGGCGATCGCGCGGGACCCCACGTACGCCCGCGCCTACGCGGGGATCGCCCGGTCGTACGTCGGCCTGGGCATCGAAGGGTTCATCCCGTGGGAGGAGTCGATCTCGCGGGGGAGGGCGGCCGCCGAGAAGGCGGGCGCCCTCAACCCGGAGCTCGCGGAGGCCCACGCCCTCCTGGCCGAGTTCGCCTTCATGGCGGACGACCCGGACGAGGTCGTGAACCGGGAGGCGCGCCGGGCGATCCAGCTCAACCCGAACCTCGCCGAGGCCCACGACCTTCTCGGCCAGGTCGCGGGCGCGCTCGGGAACATCGAGCTGTACGTGAGCCAGGCGGAGATGGCGTACCAGCTCGACCCGCTGTCGATCCCCACGATCGCCTACCTCGGCCGGGCGTACTTCTTCGCCGGTCGCCTCGACGAGGCGCTCGCCCACTGGAGGCGGACCGTGCACCTCGACCCGCACAATGCGTATCGGGGGATGGCCGACCTCGCGATGCTGAAGGGCGACTTCGGTCAGGCGGAGGCGTCCGTGCGGGAGCTCGAGCGGATGGCGCCGACGAGCGATTTCGCGCTGCTGTCCCGGGGCTACCTCGCCGCGCTGCAGGGCGACCGGGCGACGGCGATGGAAGCGATCCGCAAGCTGAAGGTGACCTTCGGAGAGGGGTACGCCCGTCTCTCCTCGGTCGGGTTCATCTACCTCGCGCTGGGGGACCGCGACCGGTTCTTCGAGCAGATGTTCACCGCAGCCCGGTCCCACACCCTCCAGATCTCGCGCCTACGGTTCTCCCCTCTCTTCAGCGAGGTGCGCAAGGACCCGAGGTTCCTCGAGCTCCTGGCGCTGGACTCGCCCCGCCGTACTGCGACGCCGAACTCTCCGCCGTAGGCAGGCCCGGTTCCCGCGCGGCCCGCTCGGGCCGAGATAGGCGGCCGCACGGGAGGGCTCCGATCGAGCGGCGCCGCGGGACGCAGCCTTCCCCCCACCCCCGTCCCGCGGTACCGCACCGGCTCGTCATCGATCCCGCCCGCAAGGGCACGCATCCTTCGCTCCACCCTTCGCCCGCCCGACCGGCTCGAGCGCGGTTGGCGGCGCCTGACCCCGCTCGGGTCCGGTCCGCGCGGCGTCGGAACGAGGGGAACGCGGGCCGGTCCGCAGGACGGCGATCGGGAAACCCCGAGAGGCGGCCCGGGCCGAGAAGTCTCGCTCGAAGACCGGAGCGGAGGGCCACGTTCGCTCGCCAAACCGGGAGCGGCCGGACGCCCGGGACGGAGGCGGTGACGACCGGGGATTACCTCGCGCCACCAAACCCTCATGAGCTGAGCCGGTCGCTGCGCGGGAGTTCTCTCGATACGCCGGTCCCGGTGCGGCTGCCGCGCGGTCGGCCAAAGCGGGATAGGCCGGCTCCCCCTAGGGGCGGGGCAGGATGTCGACATCGAGGGCACGGACTCCCGTATTCCAGATCCGTTCCCACGTATCGGCCCCGCCCGGTAGCGTCTTCCCTGCCCTCTGGGGCGAGCTCTCTTCTTCGCTTCTTCAGCGGGGGTGGCTCATCGACCGCGAAACCGGCGGTAGGCTGCGGAGGCCCGGAAAGCGGTCGCCGCGGGAGGACGCCGGGTACGTGGAGCGCTGGGATCCCCCGTACGAGGCGCGGGTGATCTGGAAACCGGGGGCCGCCAGGACGGGGAGACCCCCGCGTCTATCGATCCGGTGCCGGGGCGAGGGATCGGGGACGACGATCCTGGTCGAGCACTCGGGCGGCACGAGCCTGCGGGGGGCTCCCCGCGAGGAGCAGGAGCTGGGGTGGCTGGCGACCGAGGTCGTGGCCCCGCTCCTTCTGGCGATCGCGCCGGCCCGTCTGGCCGAGTGGGCGGACGATCGCGGGGGTCGGAGGCCCTCGGGTCCGAGCAGCCGTGCCCTCTACAAGGAGCCGATCTATCACCTGCCAGGCTTCCACGCGATCCTCGAGGGCCTGGCGCTCCGGAAGGACGATCTCCTGCTGGAGGTGGGGTGCGGCGGCGGGGCGCTGCTCAAGAGGGCGCTGGCCACGGGGTGCACCGCCGCCGCGGTCGATCACAGCGCGGAGATGCTGGCCGTGGCCTCCCAGCAGAACGCGCGGGCTCTGGCCGCCGGCCACCTCCAGCTTCGGTACGGCGATGCCACCGCGTTGCCGTTCCCCGGCGAACGGTTCACGTGCGCGGTCATGTCCGGGGTCCTTCCATGGCTCCCCGATCCCGTCAGCGCGTTCCGGGAGGTGTTCCGGACCCTCCGACCGGGCGGACGGTTCGTCGCGTGGACCAGCACGCCCAAGATGTACGGAACTCCCGCGGTCGGCCCAAAGCGACGGGGAGGCGCCCGCCTGTACGACGATCGCGCGCTGACCCGATTCGCCCGAAAGGCCGGCTTCTCGGACATTCGTGTCGATCATCCGGACCTCCGACCGGTCGCCAGGGCGGTCCGGGTCCCCCGGTCCGCCCGATTCCTCTTCGGCCCCGAGTACGGCGTTCTGCTGTGGGCCCGCCGAGGCTGAGTATCGGCCGTTCCGACGGGTCCGGGGAGAGTCCAGGAGCGCCGCCGCGGCAGGTCGTCCACGAGCCGGTCGAGATCGCGGCGCCGGTTCGCCGTGCTCCGACGGACGGATCCGAACCGATGGACCCGTATCGCCCCGTCCGCTCGAGCAAGGGCTACCACCCCGTCCGTCGGGCCCGAGGATCTCCTCGCTCCGAGCCGCTCACCGGCCTCGACCTTCCGGACCGGGGACGACGCGGCGACCACCACCCGACGCGTCGGAACCAATGAAGTTCGACCAACGGCCCCGGCTGGACGGTGGGGGGGCACGAACCGATCCACGGCCCCATGACCCACGGAGCAGGATGACGCACGGTACGTCGCTCGCGTCGCGCCAAGGGCGCGCGTCGTGGGCTCGCCCGGGCTGACCTTCCGGGTCTCCGTCACGCGGGTCGCGCAGTCCCCGGTTCGGGATCGGGGGGATCGCTCGCCGCCGCGACCACGGGCCCCGGAGGGGGAGTGTACGGGCGGAACTCGCGGGCGAGGAGCCCCATCATCTCACAGTCGCGATACTCCCCATCGACGCGAAAATTCTCCCGGGCCCACCCTTCGGAGCGAAAGCCCAGCCGCCGGAGAACCGCCCTAGACGCCGGATTGCCCCGGACGACCCCCGTCTCGATCCGGTGAAGACGCAGGGTCCGGAACGCCTCCTGGCAGAGCCGGGAGGCGGCTTCGGAGGCGATCCCCTGCCCCCAGAACGGCCGGGCGACCCAGTAGCCGATGTGGGCGCGCCGGTCCCGGAGCGAACGGATCTCGAGCCCGCACGAGCCGACGTACTCCCCGGAGCCGCGGATCGCGATCGCGAGCCTGTAGCCGTCGCCCGAGCGAAGGGTGGCCCGCGCGCTTCGAACGAACGCCGTTCCGTCCGCGAGATCGTACTGCGGCCAAAGGGGGATCGTGCGGGAGACCTCCCGATCGCTCAGCCACCGGGCGATCCGGGGAGGGTCGCGGAGCGAGTAGGCCCGGAGAAGGAGGCGTGGCGTTCTCAGCGGAAGGCGTAGGCGGGGGAGGTTGACCCTGGGCGGTGGCATCCGAAGACCGCGGTAGGTCCCCGGCGCCTTGACGGTTTGCAAGGTTCGCGAGGACAGGCGCGGTTCCCGACGGACCCTCGTCGTATCGACCGGCATCGCGGCGCTCCGTGGAGGATCCGGCTCCCGTGCGTGTCGGGGACGGTTGACGAGCCCGGTCGGGGTCGTCGGGGAACGAATTCCGTAGCGTCCCGAAGGCCGTCGTGAGGAGGATCGTCCCGCCCGCCCCGCTGGTGACGCCCAGCCCATGTTCGGCGACCATCGCCCGGACCCCCCGGGAGACCGGTGGCGCACCGGGCCCCCGGTCACCGGGCGGACCCGGTCCGAGGGCCGACCAGTTCCTCCGGGGCGAAGGTACGGCTACGACGAGGGTGGCACGTCACGTAGACGAGTCGGGTCGTCGCGCGGAGACTCCGTCGCGACCGTTTCGGGACGAGATGGACGCTTCCCGGTCCAAAGGGGATTGACTGCGCGTCGATCTCCAGTGTTCCGTGTCCTCGCAGCCCTACCAGGAGCACGTCGACCGCTCCGTTGACGTGCCGCGCGACTCCGTGCCGGGGAAGCCACGCCACGAGGTTTACGTCGAGAGCCTCGCCGGCGACGCTCCAGCGGACCCCTTCCCCGGCCGAGCGCGCGACCCGATCGACCGCGTCGGCGCGAACGCCGCCCGCACCGCCGTCCTTCGCCGTCGGCGGTCGGACCGACATGGTGCGGCGGATTCGAGCGCACGGATTTAACCCTCCGCGATCGCGTCCCGTCGGCCGGTCCCCGACGGGATCGGAGTCGGACCCGCCGGCGCCCGGGTCCGGTCGTCCGCAGCGCGCTCGCGTCGTGTCGGACACGGAGCCGCTTCGCGGTCGTTCCCTACCGCGCGACTCGTGCGGTCCGGGCGGGGCGCGAGGGCCTGCGGGCGGGCACCGGCACCGGACCCGCGCGGACGGGCCGCGTCCGCCCGACGCACGGACGTCGGGGATCACCCCGGACCGTCGGGCTCAAGGACGGCCCGGTAGCAGCTCAGGAATTCGTCGGCCATCCGGCCGGCCGAGCCGTGTTCCACGACCCACGCGCGGGCCCGATGGGCGAGCTGACGTGCCGAGTTCGGGTCCGCTAGGAGCTGGTCGATCGCCGCGGCAACCCCCGCGGCGTCGTCCGGGTCGACGATCCGGCAGGCCTCCGAACGCCGAGCGATCTCTCCCGGACCGCCGTGGGAGGTCACGACGCACGCCGCTCCGGCGGACATCGCCTCGAGGAGGGCCACGGAGGAGGTGTCCGATAGCGACGGGAGAACGAAGACCGAGGTCTGCGCCAGGAGCGCGGGCTTCTCGGCTTCGGCCACCGGCCCGACGTACCGTGCCCGAACGGACAGGACCGCGCTGGAGCGCATCCGAGCCGCCATCGCGGCACGCTGCGGTCCCTCGCCTCCCAGGATGGCGATCCACGGGGTGTCGTTCCGCAGTCGCTCGACCGCGTCCAGGAACCGGTGGACGCCCTTGTCGCGGGTGAGGCGGCCCAGGAAGGTGACCAGCGTCGGTCGAGTCGACCCCAGCCGGGCCCGCCAATCCGGCGCGGAGATGCCCGGCCGGAAGGTCTCGGTATCGACCCCGTTCTCGACCACCCGCGGTAGACCCGACCGGGCCGGCCGACCGGGGCGCTGGAGGAGCCTCGCCGCGGACGCCGTGGGCGCGGTCGCGAGCTCCGACGAGCGACAGAGGTCGATGCTGAACCGCCCCCAGGCGCGGTAGAACGCGCGCGATACCCTCGACCTCCCGGACCCGCGAAGCAGCTCCGAGAGGTGGGTGTGGTAGGTGCCGACGATCGGCAGCCTCCAGGTCCGGGCCGCGAGCCAGCCGGCCACGCCGACGAATCCCGGTGTGTGAACGTGGACGACGTCGAACCGCCTCCGCACCATGACGGTCGCGGTCCAAGGAAAGAGGGCCACGAGGTACTGGGGATACTTGGGTGCCGGCAGCGCGAGGAAGCGCCGGATGCGGAGCCCATCGTCGCGGCTCTCGCTCCGCTCCGTCCCCCGCGGTCGCACGGTGAAGACGGTCACCTCGTGCCCCGAGCGCCGCAGCGCTCGGCCCAGGGTCTCGGTCACGTTCGCCACGCCGTCGTGGGTGGGGGGGAAAGTGTCGGTGAAGAACGCCACACGCAGCCTCGTCCGGGCGGGCGGAGCCGGGGCGATGACGGGACGGTCGCCGACGGGGCCCGAGGCGAGCTGGCCTGAGCGGGTCTCCATCGTTCAGCGGTCGGGAGGCGATCCCCCCATCGGTAGCCCCGGCCGTACTTCGCGAAGACCCCCTCGGGCGCGGTCCGGGGCCCACCGAGCGTGGGGATCGGGCCGCGACCCCGGGTTCCGGGCTACACGGTCAACGGATCGGTGGCCGGGGCCATCGCCTCCTGGGCGACCCGGTCGCCGGCCCCGCGGGCGTGGCGGCCGGTCTTGAGGAGGAGAGACCGCGGGTCCCGAGCACCGGTCAGGCGTACTTACCCTTCGGGCGAAGGAACCGCACGACGTAACCGTCCGGGTCGTTCACCATGAACGCGGTGCCGTAGAGTCGTTCCGAGAGCGGCGAGTCGATCGGTGCCTTCGCCGCCTTGGCCAGGTCGTAGATCTTCTCGACCGGGTCCAGCTCCACCGTGATCATCACGCCCGCGCCGAGTGGAGTGCTGACCCAGTCCGCGTAGTCCTTGGCCATCCCTCGACGGTCCGTCGGGATCCGCCCGAGGGCGATGACGGCGTCCCCGATTCCCACGCCGGCGTAGTTCAGCCGATCGTCGTCGCCCGTGTCCTCCCACCGGGTGTCGAACCCGAGCGACGAGTAGAACTTCACCGAGCGTTCCACGTCCTTGACGTTGAGCATGATGCTCATCTCGGCCCTCATCGGTGCTCCCCCGCTTCCCGACGACTGCGGGGGGTTAATAGGCTGAGGCGGACCGGACATACCTTCGGGCCCTGAGAGGCGCTGCCCGCGGACGCGCGGCGGCGGACCTCGCACCGAACCATCGAGCGTCCGCGGAGTCGGCCGTCGGGTGACCGGAGCCCGTCCGGGTCGCGAGCCGGGATCGTTGGAGATCGCCGGCGCCCCCCGCGCCATGACCTCGGCGGTAGTGGTGCGGTCGTGAAGCTCGGCGACGGCGAGGTCCGTAACCCGCTCCCAAGCGGCCCCGGGCATCGCCGTGACGGTGAACGTGGGGGAAGAAAGGAGACGGCGGAGCGCCTCGTGGAACAACCCCGGCACCGGCCGGACCCTCCCGCACCCCTTCGGGTGAACGTCACGAACCCGGCCAAGGCGACAGGGGGAAGCCGCCGATGGGCCCGGCGGGACTCGACCCCACGAAGGACGCCAACCGCCTTCGGGGTAAGCGATCCCGAAGGTATCGGCCGATGGCGATCGTTTCGGCGACGTGACCGTGCGCCAGGACCGCTCGCGCCGGAGCGATCGCCGGTCCTTCTCGAATGTGCCGGTCGAGAACCCCCCTGGAGCATTCCGCGAAGCGAGGGCCGAGCACGCCGAGTCAGAGTCGCCCTGCCCTTGCGAGCGCGCGGAGGGCCGGATTAGCCGGGCCGACCGCCCTCCGCGGACTCCCCGCCGTCCGACGGTCGCCGGTGCGTTCGACGTGGCCTACGGAAGGGTGAACACGAGCCGCCGTTCCCCGCCGGTCCTTCCCCAGTGGTTCTCCACGCTCGGCATCGGTTGCACCTCGACGTCGACCCGGAACCGGGTGGACCGAAGGGCGGCCAAGAACTCGCGGGTCCCCTCGACGATCTCGTCGTCCGTGGAGGCACCGATCCCGCTGCCCCGGATCTCCAGACCCGAGCTCCGGAGCGTCGCCGACGGCAACGGCACCGTCGGACCGGCCATCGAGCCCACGGACACATAGCGCACGCTCGAGTTCCCCCGAGGGGCTTCGGGTCCGCCGAGCGCGCCGAGGAGTACTTCGGCGGGCGGGCCCCACAAGTAGTCGATCACGACGCCGATCTGAGCGTCCCGGGCCAGCTCCCGCACCCGCGACCGGACCGACTCGGAAGGTTCGGCCAGGCTGACCACCGCCGTAGCGCCCAGGGAGCCCAGCGCAGCCAGCTTGGAGGGATCTCTTCCGGTGGCGAGCACCGACTTCGCGCCCAGGTGGCGAGCGATCTGGATCGCGAGCCGGCCGGCTCCGCCGGTCGCCCCGTGGATGAGCACGGACTCTCCGGGTCGCACCGGAGCCAGTCGAGTCAACGGAATCCAGGCCGACACGCCCGGGATCGCCGCGGCGGCGACCGTGACGTCCGATAGTCCGTCGGGGACCGGGACGGCTCGGCCCGGAGGGACCGCGACGCTCTCGGCCATCGCACCATACGGAGGTCGCGCCCCCCGGAAGTACACCCGGCCGCCGTCCGCGGTTCTCCCGACCCCGTCGACCCCGGCCACGAACGGAAGCTGGCTCCCGGCGCTGTAGTGCGATCCCGAGGCTCGGGAAAGCACCAGGGGATTCACCGCCGCCGCGGAGACCGATACGAGGCGCTCGTCCGGCCGGACGGGCGGCTCCGGGAAATCGCTCCAGGACGGCGGAGATCCGAACGCCCGGACGACGGCCGCTTTCATGGCGACAACACCGACTTGACCCGCCCGTACATGGCCTTAGCCCAACCTCCTGAGGCTCGTGTACAGACCGTCGCCGAGCCCCCACGTCAACGGGAGGCGCGCTGGGTCCGGGCGCAGACGGCCGCTCCGCATACGGCGCCCGAGGACGGTCGTAGGCGGCTTCGGGGAAGGAATACCCCCGGGAGCCCGGCGAGGCGGGCGGGCCGCGGACTCCCGACCGACGCCGAAGTGAGGGTAACGCCACCTTTATCCCGCTCGCAGAAGTCGAGGAGAGCCATCGAGGGCGTTCACCCGCGGGCCCGACGGATCGTCCATGACCGCCGTCAAGAACGAGGTGCGGACCGGACTGACCCCCGAGCCGGCGTCGCGCGCCACCGATCTGGCGATCCTGTACGAGCACCCCGCGTGGTTCGAGAAGGTCTTCGCCGAGCTCGATCGCCGCGGCGTCGACTACGCGAAGCTTCACGCTCCCGACCACTTCTTCGACCCCGCCTCGCGGGATCCGCCCTGGCCGGTCCTGTTCAACCGGATGAGCCCCTCAGCCTGGCGTCGGGAGCACGGGAGCGGCCTGTTCTACACGCTCAGCTTCCTCAGCCATATCGAGTCGCTCGGCACGCGGGTCATCAACGGCTCGAAGGCGTTCCGACACGAGCTGTCGAAGGCGCTGCAGCTGTCGCTGCTGCGGACGCTCGAGCTGCCGTTCCCGAAGAGCCGGGTGATCCACGCGCCCGAGCAGGCTCCCGCGGCGGCCCGGGGCCTCCGGTTCCCGGTCGTCCTGAAGCCGAACATCGGGGGTAGCGGGGCCGGCGTGGTCCGGTTCGAGCGTCCGGAGGACCTTCAACGGGCCGTTGCCGGCCACCAGCTCGCGCTGGGATTCGACCACGTCGGGCTACTGCAGGAGTTCATTCCGGCGCGCGGGGGGTTCATCACGCGGGTGGAGACCCTGAACGGGCGGTACCTCTACGGCATCCGGGTCCACCTGAGCGGCCAGACGTTCGACCTGTGCCCGGCCGACATCTGCCAGACCACGGGCGGCCAGGACCTGACCGCCCCGGGCTGCGTGGTGGACGCGACCAAGGCCGGCCTTCGGGTCGAGGGGTACGAGCCGCCGGCCCACGTCGTCCGGGCGGTCGAGGCGATCGCCCAGGCCGCGGGGATCGACGTCGGGGGGATCGAGTACCTCGTCGACGACCGGGACGGCCAGACCTACTACTATGACGTGAACGCGCTCTCGAACTTCGTAGCCGACGCTCCGACGGTCGTCGGCTTCGATCCGTTCGTCCGGCTGGTCGACTTCCTCGAGGAGACGATCGACGTTGCCCGACGATGAACGCCGGCGCCTCCGCTTCGGCTACTGGATGCCGGTCTTCGGCGGCTGGCTCCGGAACGTGGAGGACGAGGGTATGGCGGCGAGCTGGCCGTACGTCCGCGACCTCGCCCTCCGCAGCGAGGAGCTCGGGTTCGACCTCACGCTGATCGCCGAGCTCAACCTAAACGACATCAAGGGGGTGCGGGCCCCCGCCCTCGAGGCCTGGTCGACCGCCGCCGCTCTCGCGGCCGTGACCCGCCGCCTCGAGCTCATGGTCGCGGTACGACCGACCTTCCATCTTCCGACGTTGCTCGCCAAGGAGGCGGCGAACATCGACCGGATCAGCGAAGGACGCCTCGCCCTCAACGTCGTGTCGTCCTGGTGGGAGGAGGAGGCGCGAATGTACGGCGTCCCGTTCGACGACCACGCCGCGCGCTACGCGCGCACGTCGGAGTGGCTGGACGTGGTCGACGGCGTCTGGTCGAACGCTTCGTTCTCGTACGCGGGACGATACTATCGCGCGGAGAACACGGTCCTCGAACCGAAGCCGCAGCGGCGGCCGCGACCCACGATCTACGCGGGCGGGGAGTCGGAGGAGGCGAAGTCGCTGATCGCGGCGAAGTGCGACGCCTACGTGATGCACGGCGATCCTCCCGAGCGCATCGCGGAGAAGATCCGGGACATGGCCTCGCGGCGCGCCGCCCTCGGCCTCCCGCCCCTCGTGTTCGGGGTGGCGGGGTACGCGTGCGTGCGCGACTCCGAGGCGGAGGCGGGCGAGGAGGTGCGCCGGATCACCGACGTCCGCAGCCACGCCGCCGGCTTCGCGAACTATCGGCAGTGGCTCGCCGGGACGCAGCTCGAGCGGTCCATGTCGATCGAGGAGTACTCGGTATCGAACCGAGGTCTCCGCTCCGGTCTCGTCGGCACCCCGGCGGCGATCCGCGAGCAGATCACCCGCTTCGAGGCCGCCGGCGTCGACCTCCTTTTGCTGCAGTTCAGCCCGCAGCGCGAGGAGATGGAGCGGTTCGGCGAGCAGGTCATCCGCCCGATGGCGCTCCCGGCGCGCTGACGCCGTGGCCGACCGGAGCGGCCCCGCATCGCCCCGGACCAGTCGCGCTCCCCGACGGGTCTCCTCGGGCCCGGCACGGTTCGAGGTCGTGGCGTCCCGGGCGAAGGTGGCGACGGTAGCGCGCGCGCTCCGCCGGCGCGGCCTGGACGTCGAGATCGTCGAGGGCGCCTCCGACGCACGCGCCGCGGTCCTGCGCTGCGTCCGCCCGTCGGACCTCGTACTGGAGGCGACGTCCGAGACGCTCCGGGAGATCGGACTCGTGGGCGAGGGAGCGCCCCCGGTCCCCTACCGGCGACTCCGGCCCGAGCTCGACCGGCTCGCTCGCGCGGGGCGCCGGGACGAGAAGCGGCGACGGGGCGCGAGCCCGGACGTCATCGTCGGGAGCGTCCACGCGGTCACGGAGCGGGGGGAGGTCCTGATCGCCTCGGGAAGCGGGAGCCAGCTGGGACCCTACGGGTATGGTGCCGGACGGGTGATCTGGGTCGTCGGCGCCCAGAAGATCGTGCGGGACCTGGCAGAAGGCTTCCGCCGAATCCAGGAGTTCGCCCTCCACCGCGAGGACGCGAGGGTCCGCCGCCTGGGCGGGGGCGGCAGCGTCGTCCACAAGCTCCTCGTCGTCTTCGGAGAGCACCAGCCCCACCGAGTGACGGTCATCCTCTCCCGAGGTCCCCTCGGGGTGTGAGCCGCCCCGGGGACTCGTCCCCTCTCGCGTCGACAGCATGCGCCGTAGGTGAAGCCCCTTCCCGGAACCCGATCTCCCGTACGGCCGGCAGCTACCCGACCGGATCGGCGACGGACACCCGGTGCCGTCGCGGGGGTGAGGCGGCGGTGGGAGGACTCGATCCTCCCGACCCGGTCGGACCGCGGAGCCGTTTCCGGCGGTGTCGGCACGCTTGGAGGGGTCCCCTACGCAACCTAGGCGGAGGTCTTTGCCGGGTTCGGGCCCGGGTTGGGTCGATCCAGGAGGGGGTACGGGTCCGAACGGACTCGGATCATCCTTGTCGGTGCGTGGGCCCCTCGCCCAGGCGTCGGTTCGGCTCGCCGGGGAGGGCGAGGCACGGTATCGAGCATGCTATCGACCGCGGCACGCCCTCGACGCTCAGGGTCAGGGGAATCCGTGGGGTCCGGTGTCCTGGGGGCCGAGGCCGTAGCGGATCCGCTCCGGCACCATTCCGTGGAACTCGGTGACTTGTCACCCTGTCCGTCGAAGAGCGTGACCCGGGGTTCCCGCTTTCCCGGAGGCTCGGTGACGGGCGGAGCGGCTCCCCCGCGGCGAGACGGGAAACGCTCGAAGGAATAGCGCCAGCCGCGGCAGCGGGCTCCCCGGCCGGCGAACCGCGCGCTCGGCCGGCCCGCATCGGGCGCGCAGGACCCACGCCGTTCTCCCGACCGTGCTCCCGGCGGCAGACCGCGATCGACTCGTCGCTACGACCTTGGGGGCGCGACGGGATGGAGGGAGGGCGCGGGTCGGCTCTGATGCCGAACGGATAGGGGGTCGGTTGGAAGGCCGGTACGACGGACCCGCCGACGACCCCGTCGTTGCGGGCCGGCCGCTCAGTCGGGATGCGGGTGGCGGTGCCCGGTCGATCCCCCGACGACGACCGGGGTCCCCAGAGTGTATCGACCGAAGGCGATGCCCTTGACCCCCCTCAGGTCCTCGGCGGCGTTGACGACCTCGGCACGGTTTCCCGCGAGCCCGATGAGCTGCATGCACGAACCTCCCTCGAGGTGGACGTGCGAGGAGGAACGAACGTGGGGCCCCCAACGATGCTCCACGGCCGTCAGCCGCCGCAGCACGTTGGGCGCGTCGTGCCGGTAGATTAGCAGAACGCTGGCGACCGAGTCCGCGTCGGGGTTCCCGAGCTCGTGCTCGGCGAGCTCCTTGCGAATCAGGGCCCGGATGGCGTCCGAGCGGCTAGGGGAGTTGCGCTCCTGGACCCAACCGTCCAATTGGGCCAGGAGTTTGGGCTCGAGCGAGACGCCCAGCCGCACCACGTAGTCGCCGTGGCGCTTCCGGGCCCGACGGACCGCCGCGGTCTCCTGCCCGCGGCCCGTCCCCGTGCGTCGTGTCATATTCGTCCCCCGGGGCTCGAGCCAGCGCCCGCCGGGTCATAACGGTGAAGACGAGCGCGATCGGACCCGATCTCGCGGTGTTACGTTTTTAAGAAAGAGGAGAACACATTAAATGGCCCACGACGTCTACGCGCCCGTGGCCCTGAACTCCGCCCGCGCCCCGAACCCGCTTACCGAGGTTCGAAACCCGATCGTCCTCTCTCGAAGCGAGTGGCTCAAGGTCATCCTGATCTACGTCAGCCTTGCGGCCGCCACCGGATTCGGGATCTACGCCACGTTCTGGATCGGCACCAAGTACGCTATCTTCTGGGCGCTGGGCATCCTCGCCTACACCCTCGGGTTGCGGCACGGCGTGGACGCCGATCACATCTGCGCGATCGACAACACCACGAGGAAGTTGCTCCAGCAGGACAAGCGCCCGACAACGGTCGGGACCTGGTTCTCCCTGGGGCACTCGACGATCGTCGTGGCGATGATCGCGGTCCTCGTGATCGCCACCCGGTTCATCGCCAGCAACCTTCCGACCTTTGAGGCCGACGGCGCGGTGCTTGGCACGTTCATCTCGGGCGCCTTCCTCTACGTCATCGCCCTGATCAACTTCCTCATCTTCTGGGAGATCTACCTGATCTTCAAGGCGCTGCGCTCGGGGGCGTTGGACCAGAAGAAGCTGGACGAGACCCTCCTCAAGCGCGGGTTCATGAACCGCTACTTCGGTAAGCTGTTCCGGTTCGTCAACGAGCCGTGGCAGATCTATCCGATCGGCGTGCTCTTCGGACTCGGCTTCGACACCGCCTCGGAGGTCGCCCTGATCGCCATCACGGTCACGACCGCCACCGCCGCCGCCCACTTTCCGCTTTGGATGGTGTTGGTGTTGCCGTTCATGTTCACCTGCGGGATGGTCCTGACCGACACGACCGACGGGTTCGGGATGCGCTTCGCGTACGGCTGGGCGTTCATGAAACCGATTCGCAAGGTTTACTACAATCTCACCATGACCGTCATCTCGGTCATCGTCGCCGTGGTCATCGGCACCATCGAGCTCCTGGGGGTGATGGCCTCGGAGCTCAGTCTCTCCGGCGGCCCGTTCGGGTTCTGGACCACGATGAACTGGCTCAACAATTCGAACGGGCCCGACGGCATCGAGATCTGGGGGTGGTGCGGGATCGTCATCATCCTCCTCTTCGTGGGCAGCTGGGCGGTCTCCATCGCGATCTACCGCTGGAAGCGCATCGAGGACGTGGGCTTCGGTCAGCCTCCGGCATCCCCGGAGGTCGCGCCGACGGAAACCGGTGTCCCCACGGAGTCCGCGTAGGCTCGGCGTTCCCCCGGCCCTCGCGAACGGAAGCCGCCGGAAGGCGACCGGTCCGCTCGAGAGCCGGGAGCTCTCCGTACCCTGGGACCAGCTCGTGCACCTAGGCGAGAGGCCGGGCTTCGCGCTCGGTCTCGCCGTCGACGCGCCCTGAGCGGGCGGCCCGCCTCCCGCGCGGCGATATCTACCCGCTCCGTCTCGGTCGGGTCGATGGCCCCGCAGACCCCTTCTCCCGTTGCCTCCGTCCAAGTGATGCAGGCCCTGGTCGCGCGCGAGCTCGTCGAGGGACTCGGCCTGCCCGAGCGCAAGGCGGCCCAGCTGCTCGGCATCGTCCCCTCCTCGGTGTCGCAGTACCTGTCGGGGAAGCGCCTCGGCCCAGCGATCTCGTCCTATTTCGCCGACGAGCGGGTCCGGCGCGTCGCGCGCCGCACCGCCGAGCAACTCCTCGCGGGGCGGCCGGGCTCGACCGCGGTGCTCGAGGCCGCGATCGAGCTCACCGACCGGGGGGCTCCCGGGGGCGCGGGGCGAGAAGGGCCCGTGGATGCATTGCGTCCGGAGCTTCGGCGGAGGGTCCCTGGCTGGTTGCGCCAGCGGATCGTCGGGGAACAGAACGCGGTCGCGGAGTGCATGCGGCTCGCGCAGCGCTCGCGCGACGAACTGACCCGGGCGCTGTTCCGCCAGATCGCCTCGGATAGCCTGCGGCACGCCGAGATCGTGGCCGCCCTCGCCCCCTACCTCGACCGAGGCGTTGTCTCGAGCCCACCGACGGGGATCTCGCGCGCCGAGGTCGAGGCCCTGATCCGTCGCGAGCACGAGGCGGAGGCGACCGGCGAGATCGACCTCGGCCCGGAGCTCCAGGGGATGATGCGCATCCTCTGGGAGAGCATGGAGTCCGACGAGCACAAGCACGAGCGCCTTCTCCAGCTCCTGCTGCAGGCGGGGCTCGCGGAAGACGGGGACGCCCCGCCGGCGCCCAGGTCCTCGACGGACCGTCGTCGGGGCGAACACCGCTCGTCGTAGTCCAGCGGACCCGGCGTCGTTCGCATCGAACGAGGGTCGTCGGCGCCGAGACCAGCGCGCTTCGCATCTCCGGGGGACCGAAAGGGTTCCTCCTCCCGAGCCCGGACGGGATCCCGTAGTCCCCGGGCGCCCGGAGGAAGGCGAGGGAGCCATGTCACCGCCGCCGGCGAGTGGGCCGGAACCGGCGCCGTGGACGCGACCGCTGTTGCCGACCTCGCGGCGCCCGACGAGCAGCGCCGCGTTCGGGCAGGGCGGACCGCGTCGTGCCCGATCCGCCCGCCGGAGCTCAGCCCCGTCGGATCCTCACGCGCGCGGATCTACGGCGCGGTGCCGGTCGCCTCCGGCCCCCTCGCGTCGGACGAACCCGGCCCGACCCCGATCGTTCGGCCCGTGCGCGGGAGCGGCCCGTGGCCTCCGCCCGCTGCGCCGGGGTCCCGCGCGGTTGCCTCAGGTCGAAGCGGTCCGCGTTCATCACCTTGCTCCAGGCGGCGACGAAATCGGTCACGAACTTCGCGGGCGCATCGGCGGAGGCGTAGACCTCGGCCAGGGCCCGAAGCTCCGAGTTCGACCCGAAGATGAGGTCGACCCGCGTGGCGGTCCACTTCCGCGCGCCGCTCGCGCGGTCGTGGCCCTCGAACACGTTCTCGTCCGAGGTCGCCGTCCATTCCGTCCGCATGTCGAGGAGGTTCACGAAGAAGTCGTTGGTCAGGTGCTCGGGATGCCGGGTGAGAACGCCGTGGGGCGACCGCCCGAAGTTCGCCCCGAGGACGCGCAGGCCGCCCAGCAGGACCGTCATCTCCGGGGCCGTGAGCGTCAGCAGGTGGGCCTTGTCGACGAGGAGCTCCTCGGCCGGCACCGCGAACGCCTTCTGGAGGTAGTTGCGGAAGCCGTCCGCCACCGGTTCGAGGTAACCGAACGACTCGACGTCGGTCTGCGGCTGCGACGCGTCCGTCCGGCCGGGCGCGAACGGGACGGTCACCTCGTGCCCCGCCATCCGCGCGGCGCGCTCGACGCCCGCGCACCCGCCGAGGACGATGAGGTCGGCCAGAGAGACCTTCGTGCCGTCGGTCCGCGACGCGTCGAACGCCGCCCGGATCCGCTCGAAGGTCGACAACACCTTCGCCAATCGGGCGGGTTCGTTGACCTCCCAGTCCTTCTGCGGGGCGAGGCGTACGCGCGCCCCGTTCGCCCCGCCCCGCTTGTCGGAGCCACGGAAGGTGGCGGCCGAGGCCCACGCCGTCGAGACCAGCTGGGAGACCGACAGCCCCGAAGCCAGGATCCGCGCCTTCAGCTCGTCGGCGCCCCTCGCGTCGATCAGCCGGTGCGCGACGGCGGGGACCGGGTCCTGCCAGATCAGCTCCTCCCGCGGGACGGCCGGCCCGAGATACCGCGTGCGCGGACCCATGTCGCGGTGTGTGAGCTTGAACCACGCACGGGCGAAGGCGTCCGCGAACTGGTCGGGGTGCTCGTAGTATCGTCGCGAGATCTTTTCGTAGATCGGGTCGAACCGAAGCGC
>JASHOP010000099.1 GCA_030041075.1 Thermoplasmata archaeon
GCGACGTTCGCGCTCGGACTCGCCAGCGGGGCGATGGGCGTGGTCCTCCTCCAGCTCGGGCGCACGTCGCCCCGGGGGGAGATCGTCCTCCCCGGCTACGACTACTGAATCCGGCCGGCGTCTCGGTTCACTGGGTCCGCCCGGGCCCCGGCGGGCGACGGGCGAGACGGCGCGAGGGAGGGGACCGCGCCTCGATCGGGCTACGCGCCTGCTTCTGGTGGGCAAGGCAGTCCGCGCAGACCCGTTCGTCGGAATCGAGGTGCTCGCGACAGAACGTGCGGCCGCAGACCGTGCAACCCAGCGAGGCGGGCATGCCGCATCGCGCACACTGGCCGACCAGCACGAGGTTCCCTCCCGGCAGGGACGGCTCAGCCGAGGAGTCCGCTCGCCTTAAGGCCTTCGACAAACCCCTCGGAAAAGTCGGCTCGGGTCACGTACCCCGCGGCCGCGCGGGCCCGCGGGCTCGCGGAAGGGAAGCTGACCCCGAACCCCGCCGCTCGGAGCATGCCCACGTCGTTGTCGCCATCCCCGAGCACGACGCAGTCGCGCGGGACGAGGCCGAGCGGAACGAGGGCCCGGCGCAGCGCCCGGAGCTTCCCGCATCCCCGCTGCATGAGATGGATCGCGTAGCCCGTGGACTCGACCGAGACCGAATGCTGCGCCAGGAGCCGGCGCACGGGGGCCACCCGGACCGTCTGCTCGATCGCGACCTCGGTCTCGCGCCATCGGTCGGTGAACAGCCGCCGGGCCGGGACCCCCGCCCGCACGACCGCGCGGTAGGCGGCGAGGGCACGCTGGGGGTCGGCCAGGAGCTCGACGTCGTCCCGACCCTCCACCCGCCGGTAGATCATGCCGCCGTTCTCCGCGACGATCGGCCCGGAGAGCCCGAGGAACCGGTGGAGGGCGAGAGCGATCGGCAGCACGTTGCCGGTGGCGAGGATCACCGGGATCCCCCGCGCCTCGAGGCGGCGTACGGCGTCTATCGCGCGCAGGTCCAGCCGCCGGCGGGCGTCGGTCAGGGTTCCATCCACATCGGTGACCACCGCACGGTATGCGGGGGCCCGGTCTCGCGCCGCCGGTCCCTCCCGGGATCGACGCGCCCTCAACCGTGACCCCCGGCGGAACCGGGGGAGCTCCGCTCGAGGGCGTTCGCGATCGCCCGGCGCAGCGCCTCGGCGACTTCCCGGCCGTCGCGACGGCCTCGAACCTCGCGCATGAGATCGCCCATCAGCGGCGAGAACGACTCCGGGCCGCGGGCACGGACCATGGGAAGGTGGTCGCGGACCACTCGGTCGGCCAACGCCATGAGGGCCTCGGAGCTCAGGCCCTCCAGACCGGTGGAAGCGATCGCGGCGTCGACGTCGCTCGCCCCGCGAGCGAGAGCGTCGAGGACCCGGGGGATGCCCTCCTTGCCGATCCGCCCGGCGTTCGCCGCCGCGAGGATCGCGTCGAGCTGATCCACGGTCGGCTCGAACGGGCCGGCATCCCCCCGGGGGGGGAGCGACGGAACGTCCTGGACCAGGAGGCGAGCGACGAGCGTGGGCCCATGGCCCCGGACCGCGAGCGTCTCGAACGTGTCCGCGAAGCCGCCGTAGACGAGCTGACGGGCCTGCTCGCGGCTCAGCCCGCGCTCGGCGACGAGCCGGGCGAGCCGGGCGGAGGGGCGTTCGGGCAGCGCGCGCCGGAGCCGGTCGATCCGCTCGGCCGATATCGGGATCGGGGGCGTGTCGGTCTCGGGGTACATCCGGTGGCGGCCGGGCAGAGGGCGGGAGTACCGGGTCCTCCCGTCCGGCAGCGGGTCCCGCGTCTCCCCCGGGATCCCCTCGATCGCGGCCCGCGCGCGCGCCTCGATCTGGCGAAGCGCCCGCTCCGATCGCTCCGCGGACGCGTCCGCCACCAGGACGAACGCGTCCTGCTCGCCGAGCTCGAGCCGGGCGCGAAGGCGCTCGACCTCGGGTGCGTTGACGCCGTATCCGGGGAGCTCGTCCGAGTGGATCAGTCCGCGCAGGCCGACGGCGCGGGCCTGGTCGGCGAGCTCTCGGCCAAGTCGCTCGTCGGTGCCGGGCACCGGCCCGAGGAGACCGGCGAATCCCGGCAGGACGAGCGCGAGCACGGGGCCGCCCCGGCGCGTCGTGGGCGCGAGAGGACCGGTCGTGGTCCCGTCCAGGAGCGGAGCGAGGTCCGGATACGGACCGGGTCGCACCTTGGCGCCGCGAAGGCGCAGCCGGTCCCGGACGGTGAGCAGGGCCTTCTGACGGGCGTCCTCGCCGTCGACGTACTCGGTGATCTTCCTCAGCTCCTGGACCCCCTTGATCTCGATCCGGTGGCCGCCCTCGACCGAGACGTTGAGGTCTTCCCGCGTGGCGCCGATCCCCCGGCGGGCCTTCCCGGTCGCGCGCATGAGGGCGCCGATCTCCTCGGCGACCTCGCGGGCCTCGGGCCCCGAGCCGATGTCGGGCCCGGTCGCGACCTCCACGAGAGGGATCCCGAGGCGGTCGAGCCGGTAGACCACCTCGGTCGGGCTCTCGCGCACCTTGCGGGCCGCGTCCTCCTCGAGGCAGATCGACAGGATCTCGTGGCGCCGGCCCCCGACCTCGAGCGTCCCGCCGACGGCCACGAGGGCCGTCCGCTGGAACCCGGAGGTGTTCGAGCCGTCGACGACGATCTTGCGCATCACCTCGACCTCGTCAACCGGACGGGCGTCGAGGAGGAGCGCGAGGGTGAGAGCAACGTCCAGCGCGCCATCCGACAGCGGTCGGGGCGGTTCCTCGTCCATCTCGACGAGGCAGTCGACCGGGCCGGTCTCGTAGCGGTACGAGCGTCCCAGGGACGCCTCGAACGCGGCGGCGGGGTCGACGGCGCGATCCTCGCCTTGCGACGGCCTCAGGCGGCGGACGAACGACCCGTCGCTCCGGTCCGAGAGCTCCGAGGGACAGCGGCAGAACAGCTTGCCCGTGGCGAGCTGCTGGTGTACCTCGAGCCCGACCTTCACACCTCAGCCTCGGGCCGATGGCGCCGGAGGAACTCGCCGGCGCGGTCCTGGGCCAGAAGCGCCCGTACGTCCGCGGGCGCGGTCGCGCGGCCCAGGGCCCAGACGAGCTTCGCGTAGGCGGTCTCGGGCAGGAGGTCGTCGAGGTAGAGCACGCCGGCGTCCACGAGAGCCCGGCCGGTCGCGTAGACGAACGGATCGGTGCCGCCCTCGAGGCACTGGGTCGTCATCGCGACCACTACCCCCGCCTGGGTCCGCGAGCGGATCCAGTCGATGAGATCCGAGCGGACGTGGCCGAGGCCCGTTCCCGCGACCACGATGCCCCGCAGCCCCTCGGAAAACCCCCGCGCCCGTTCCGGGGTGAGCCCGGGGTAAAACCAGAGGAGTCCGGCGCGCTCGTCGATCGGGCCCTCGACGCGGGCGGGACCGGGTCCGGGGCCGCGGACGATCGGAAGGAGATGCACCGTCCCCCCTTCGACGGTCCCGAGCGGAGGCCCGTTCCGGCTCTCGAAGGCGTCCCGGCGGCTCGCGTGCATCTTGCGCACCCACGTGCCCCGGTGGACGGCGAACCGGTCGTCGGAGAGCCCGGCGTGCATGACGACCACGACCTCGCCCAGACGTCGGTCGCGCGCCACGGCGGCCGCGGCCTCGAGGTTGGAAGGGCCGTCCGACGACGGCCGGTCCGGGGAGCGCTGCGCGCCGACGAGGACGACCGGCCCCGGGAGGTCCGCGAGCAAGAAGCTGAGTCCGGCGGCGGTGAACCCGAGCGTATCGGTTCCGTGCGCGATCACGACCCCTCGGGTCCCACCGTCGAACGCCTCGACGACCCGCTGCGCGAGCACGAGCCAGTCGGCGGGTCCGACGTTCTCGCTGAGCCGGTCGAACACCGGCACGACCCTGACCGAGCCGGAGCTCTCCAGTTCGGGGTAGAACGCGAGGATCTCGCGAGCGTCCTGGACCGGACGCACCCCGCCGGTCTCGTAGTCGACCCGCGAGGCGATCGTCCCGCCGGTCGTGAGGAGGGCGATCCACGCGTCGTCCACGGCCATCGCACGCGCCGAGGGACTCCGGGGCTCGGGCCGCCGGGGGGATGGGGGATCGTCGATCTCGCGGAACGTGGTCGCCTCGTCCACCGCCACCCCGACGTTGTATCCGCTCTCCAGCTTCAACGAAACGATCCGGGGTCCCGAGAGAGCGTGCGATGGGACGATCGATCCCGTCCAGACGTGGCCGGTGGAGTCGGTGAGCTCGATCCTTCTTCCCGCGGGCAGGTTCCGCATCGCGGTGAGGGAAGCGCTCGCGTTCGACGAATCCATCCGCGTCGCTGCCCCTCCGCGGGGGCGGACGCGTCGCCCGGTATAAAGTGTGACGCGAGACGGCCGTTCGGCGAGCCCGGTCTTTTATAGCGCGCCCTCCTCGGCGGCGAGCAAGCGCTCACGAGAGCGACGAAGCCCGTGTGGGGTAGCTACGGCGCCGGGGCAGACTCCCCGGGCCGCTGCAATGGATTATCCTAGAGGCCTGCGGAGCCTCAGACCTGGGTTCGAATCCCAGCACGGGCGTCTAACCCGCGTGCTCCCGCCGCAGTGCCTCTGTCCGCACGCAGCGCCCTCTGGTGAAGGAGATCCATGAGCGATTCGGCCGGATGCGCCTCAGTGCCGCGACGGGGCCATACGGTTCCGCTGCTCGAGCCGACGATAGAACTCGGGTCGGGGCCCGAAGCCGAGAAAGCGTACGACCTCTCCGTCCACCTCGTACACGGCCCGGAACGCGCGTGGAGGGAAATCCATCAGACGGAGCTTCCAGAGCCCGGGATGCCCGTGCACTTCTGCGACTCGGTACCCGAGACCTGATCTGAAGGGCCGACGAAGCAGCTGGGGAAGGGCCTCCTCGAGGGTCTGCCGGATGGATGGGGGCAGAGCCAGGTACTCTCGGTCCGCAGGGGACCGAAAGACGAGGCGCGCAGGCACCGTCAGCGGCCCCTCTGTGCGCGCAGTCTCGAACGCGAGATGATCTCGTCGCCCGAAACGTCGCGGCCCGCGAGTCGACGCCGTTCCATCATATTGTACCACGCGGCTGGTACATAGTCCTCTGCCATCTCGGCCAGCAGGCTGTCCCAGGTCTGATCGGCGGTTTTCAGGGAGCGCAGGCGTCGGACCACATCCGAATGGACGGGGATGCTCGTGAGCGAGTTCGAGGCCATGTCAAGTACTGTACATGATGGGCGAGAATAAGGCTTGCCGTTCCGGTGGCGAGCGCTGGCGCACCTCCGTCCTCGCCATGGTCTCATCGGCCGACCGGCGTCATCCCCCCGATGTCAGGGTCCCTCGGATCCACGGCAACTGGGGGCCCTAGGAGACTGTCTCACTACCCTCGACCGGCGGTACTAAGTCCGGGAGTGCCTCTCCCGGTGGCATGCCCTCGAGCGAGAAGCGCGCCCCGAACTTCCGCCCCTACGACCCGCACCAGAACGTCCTCCTCTCGCCCAACCTCAACGAGTGGCTCCCGGAGGATCTGACGTGCCCCCCGCCAAACTGCGCGCCTCGGATGGGAGAGGTACGGAGAGGGGAACCGTTCGTTCGGTCGTCGTGCAGGCTCCTACGTTCGGTCATGCTTTCGTTCTCTCCTTCAGCTGCGTCCTTGCGTATTCCTTCGGCGTGAGATACTCCAGCGACGAGTGCGGCCGTTCCTCGTTGTAGTCCCCAATTGCCTCCGCCACGATCGCTCGTGTCGCGAGGAAGCTCTCCGGCTCTCGGAGCCACAAGTAATCCTGCTTGAGATGCCCGTGGAACGATTCCTGCAGCCCGTTGTCCTCCGGCCGTCGCTTGCGGGTGACCCGGTGCTCCACACCGAGGCGCACTGACCCCTCGCGGAACGAATGCGCGGTGAACTGGCTCCCTTGGTCGGTCACCAGGACGAGCCCCGTCGCGTGCCGGGTCTTCGGGAGCCGGGCTACCACCGCTGCCTCCAGCACCCGGACCGCGTCGGACGCCAAGCACTTGGAGAGGAACTCCCAGCTCACGACCTCGCGCGTGCAGCCATCGAGAATCGCCATCAGCAACCCCATCCCTCGGTCGCTCGTCTCGATGTCCGTGAGATCGGTATACCACCGCGTGTTCGCAACCTCCGCGATCAGACGACCGGTGGCCGGGAGCCGGGGTCGGGGGAAGTGGGCCGGGAGGCTCAGTTTTTCGGCGTGCATCAACCGACGGACTCTCTTGCGATTGATCCCGAAGCCCTCGCGCCTTCGGAGGATCGCCCAGACCCTCCGATAGCCGAACGTCGGGTGGGTGAGCGCGACCCGACGGATCGCTCGACGGACCCCGGGCTCGTCCTGTCGAGCGCGAGCGACGGATCCGACCCTCGGACGATAGTAGAGCGACCGACGGGCGAGGCCGGCGTAGCGGGACGCTCGCGTGCGGCTCGAGACCCCGTTCTCGAGCATCCGCCTCACGAGCTCCCGTCGGACGTTTTTTTCCCGGTCCGACCCTCGAGATGGTCCTTCAGCACGTCGTTGGCGATCGTGACATCGAGGAGCAGCTTCCTCAGGCGGGCGTTCTCCTGACGGAGGCTGAGCTCGACCGTCCCCTCCTTCGAGCGAAGACCCTCCTTCATCCCGGCGAGCGCCCGGTCGCGCCACTTGTAGAACTGGGACGAGTGGATCCCGTGAGTTCGGCACATCGCCTCGACGTTGGTCTTCGGCGCGAGGCCTTCCAGGACGATCCGCAGCTTCTCGGACTCGGACCAGACCTTGCGGGTCGTCATCGGTCCCTCCGGGCCCGGCCGAAGGGGTCGGGGTTCAATCGGGTTACGGCGTCCCGGGAGATTCGAGCGAAAGTCGGAATCCCCCTCGACCCCCCATTTCCACTCCACGGCGCCTGGGCAGGTCGCCCCGGTTCTCCCCCCCGTTCCTTGGGCAAATCTAACGGGGTGCGCGCCACCCCGTGCACCCGACTCCCGAGCGCCGGGCGAGCCGCCAGAATAGCTATCCCCCGCGACGATCCACACCGGGCACCTACGGTGACGCTCGTCAAGACGGTCGCGGCGCACGAGATCGTCCAGTCCGTCTACCCCCACCCGGTCTCCGAACGGGATGAGGTAGGGATGGCGGTTGGGAAGGCGATCGACGGCGCGGTCGCGCGCTACAGCCACGAGTTCCTCGAGGGACGACGCCCCACCGCGACGGCGATGCGCCGCTACGCCTCGGAGGTGCTGGACGAGGAGCTGACGGACTCCGACGTGCGTCTCGCCTCCGAGGATCGAACGGTTCAACTCGACCGGATCGCGGGGGTGGTGCAGGCGTTCCGACGCAGCGAGCTGATGGGGCTGCGGCGACCCCGGAGCCGCCTCGTGCTGATCGACGAGCGGGCGGGGTACTACGCCCAACCGGATTTCTGGAACGGACGCGACCGATTCTACGAGATGAAGAGCTACGGCGTCCCGCCGGTCCCTCCCGCCGTCACGCTTCAGCTTGGGTTGTTCCAGCTCGCCTTTCCCGGGTTTGACGCCGTCCTGGCCGCGTTCGACCGGCATGCGTCTCCGGTGAGGACCTCGTTCACCCCGATCGCCCCCCTCTCTTCCCCGGAAGGGGAACGGCTCCTGCGCGTCGCCCTGCGGACCGCGTTGGAGGTGGGCCACGACAAGGTCCTCGAGTACATCGACTCGCCGGTCGTCCGCTACCGGCTCCCGTCGGCGTAGCGTGGAACGTCCCGGCAGCCGGTCTCGTCTCGCGCGTCGGGGCGCGCCTCGCGATCGCCGGGGACCGGCGAGGTCGGACCGGAGCCGGCTCCGCGGCGCGCGCGACGCTACGGTGGCGGGTCGCGCTCCACCCGCCCGATGCGGTCCGCCGTTCGAAACGCGGGATCGCGCCTCGAGGACGGACGCGCCGGCTCGCGGGAGCCCCTTCGACCCCGGGTCACGACGGAATCAGGGTAACGATCACGTTGATCTGGTTCGCGGAGTTGTCCGACGACTGGGTCAGGTCGACCGCCAGGACCGCCGTCTCGGGGCTCGTGATCGTCGACGACGTCTCGATCCAGGCCGTATCGAGGATCTGATGGGATGCGGGGCTCGTGGCCTCGAACACCGAGACGTTGTACTCGGACGACGCGAGCGCCGAGCTGTTGAAGGCGATGCCGAAGATCGACATCTCGTCCCCCGTGGCGTACCCGCCGGCCGAAGCGCTAAGGCAGATCGGGGTCGATTGCCCGCTCACGAGCACGTTCGGGTCCGCGCTCGTCCCGAGATTAACGGTCGTGCAGCCGCCCGTGGCCGGTGTGGTGGTCGGGGAGACCAGCACGTCGCCCTCCCAGAACGGGAACGATAGGCCCGGAGGAGAGCCGGGCGCGATCCCCGACGCGGAACCCTGCGCCGGAACGAAGGCGAACGAGCCGACGCCGAAACTGAACGATCCCAGCGTGAACCCCGCGACCAACGCGACCGAGGCGATCCCCGCCCCCGCGTAGATCAACACCCGCACCGTGCTCCGGTCCATCGACCGTGGCCCTCGCCGCCGCCGGTCGAGCGCGGGGGGCGTATTTAAACCCGCTAGGATTCTGTGCGCCCGATCGTCGCTCTCCCCACCGCTCGCGCGGCCGATTGCGGTCCGCGTGTCTCCTCGACCGGAGGGCGCAGCGAGATTCTTGCGCCGCGTCGCGTCGAGGGCGCCCTCGGCCGAGCTACCGGAGCGTCGGGCCGGAGGCGCCGCGGCTACCGCGGCCCCCCGCCCCCGCTCCGGACCCAGGCGGTTCGAACCCGCCGACCCGTCCTAACGCTCGGCCCGGGGGTCGTCGCGCGCGGGGCCGCGGACCGCCTTCCATCGGTCCACGGCCAGCTTCGCGGACGGAACCAGCTCCTCCGACGTACCCGCCGGAGCCCGGGACATCGCCGGCGACTCCGGCGCCGGTTCGAATCGGAGGTGCCGTTGACGGGCCATCATGCCCCGGAGGGCGACCGAAGGATCCGCGATGTGGCACTGGGGGCACTTGCATCCCCCGGCCTGGGGGGGAAAATCGGCCGTCGTCGGGGGCGGGCGGTAGGCACGGGAGAACGATCGGGCCAGCGGCGAAGGAGGCGCGATCCGCGGGGCCGGGGGCGTGGGAGCCGAGTCCTCGAGAGCCGGCGGCATCGGGCGATGCCAGTCGCGCCAGTGGTAGACGGGGAGCGCGGCCAGCATCGACTCGACCGGGGACGGCGGTACCTTCACCGGCGGGCGATCGTCCAGGAGCACGGAGGCCTTGGCCGCCAGTTCGGCCAGGGACGGGCGAGGCTCTGCGGCGGGCGGGGGGGGAGGTCGGGGTTCCGGGACCCCGAGCTGCATGCTCCCCGCGGCGTGAAGTGCGGCCGACGCGGAGACGATCCGCGCGAGGAGGCCGGGAAGGTCGTAGAGCCCGGGGGTCGGCGTGGGCGCGGCGACCTTCGGTAGGTCGAGCGGAGGGTCCGCGGGCGGCTCGCGCGCCGGAGGGAGCGCGAGAACGGGGCGACTGACCCCGAGGGCGATCGGCGCCGCCGGCGCGGGCGGAAGCGCCGGGGTGGCCGGCCCCGAGGGTGGGGGCCGGGTCGCGTTCCGGGCGGGGGGCGCTGCGGGCTCCCATGCGGCGAGGACCTGAAACGCGGGAGGCCGGGTTCGTGCGACCATCCGAACGAGGGACGCTGCTGCCGGGACGGACTCCAGCTATAATTGGTGACGCCCGAGCGGTCGGCGGGCGAGGCGATCCGGGACCCGGGGCCGGCGACCCCGCCCGTCGGCGGGGTCCGCCTTCGCTCGGGACCACCGGCCCGCGGACCCGGTCGACGGCCGGCTACGGTGGCGATCCCGGGGGCGGGCCCCCCGCCGCCGGGACCTCGGCCGGTCCCGACCACGGGGCGGCCGGCGGCGGCGGGGCACGCCGACTCCGCAGGACCGCGACCACGACCCCCCCGATCGCGACAGCCGCGATCGCCAGCGCGATCTCGAAGTCGGGGTTGAGGTTCGACGGCCCGGCGTGCGTCGATGCGGTCGACACCGTGTAGTCGACCGACGCTCCCGCGGGGGCCCCGTCGACCAGGACCGTTCCGGTCCCGTGCGCGAGCGCGTAGCCGCCGACGTTCTCGAGCGAGTACGTCCAGCTCCCGTTCGGGACGGAGAACGTCATCGACGCGCCGGAGCTCGTCACGACGTGGGAGAAGGCGGAGCCGCCGAATGTGCCGTTGAGATACGCCGACCAGGCCGTCCCCGGCGCGAGGCCGCTCTCGGAGATCGTGACCGCGTACGTGACGAGCGTGAACGTGACCGGGACGAGGTAGGACCCCCCGACCGTGGCGGACGCCGAGCTCGGGCTGACGGAATAGTCGGCGACCGGCAGGACCTGGTACGCGTAGGTCCCGGCCGTCACGTTGAACTCGAGCGAGTCGAGGGTGGTCGACTCCTCGACCCCGTCGAGCACCGCGGTCCAGCGCGTGGGTCCGATGAGCCCGGACTCGTTGAAGTAGACCGCCTCGACCGGCCCCGGCGGCCTGTACGTCGAGGAGAACGCGATCGGTTCGTCGTAGTTCGCCGAGATGTCGAGCGACCCCGTCGACGGCGACGCCGAGTAGTTCGCCGGGGCGACGATCGAGAACGCGTAGGTCCCTCCGACGACCGTCGCGGCGATCGTCGTGACGCGGCCGGAGTACTCCTCGCCGCCGAGCCGGACCGCCCAGCTCGTCGCGGGCGGGAGGCCGGTCTCGGTGAACGAGACGGTGTAGAGCGCCGCGAAGTCGATCGTCTCGTCGACCGGGCCCGACATGACGACCAGGCTGCCCGTCGAGGGCGAGATCGCGTAGCCGGTGACGGCGGCCACCGAGAACGCGTAGGTCCCGGGTGCCACGGCGAACGTGACCCAGCCGTCGACGGTCGCGAGCGTGGAGCGGAACGTCGCGTTGCTGAGGGTGACAGACCACGACGTTCCGGAGGCGAGACCGGCGTCGTAGAACGTGACCACGTAGGTCCCGGCGGTCGACCCGATCGGGTGGTAGTCCCACGCCCCGTTGGAGACGGAGTACGGATTGAGGACCCCGTCGGTGGACGCGTGCCAGTCGGCCCAGTAGTTCCCGATCTCGCCCGAGCTGTTGAACGCGTTGGTCGAGGCGTCGCTGAACGCCTGGATGTGGCTCGCGTCGTACACCGACGTCGCGCCGTTGTTGCCGACGAAGTCGTTGAGGTAGACGTGGTTGTGGCTCCCGTCCTCGATGTCGACCCCGTAGCCGGCCGACTGGACGAACGAGCTCTCCGTGACCAGGTTGTACGACGCATCGGCGGCCATCTCGATCCCCACCGTGTCGCCGCTCGCCACGATCCCCGAGAACGTGCTCTCGTAGGTGCCGTTCAGGAGGATCCCGTAGTCGCCGTCGGTCGCGTTCAGCGACTCGACGGCGAGGTCGTCCGAGTAGTAGTCGAGGAGTCCCGCGGGGTAGACGGTCGCGTTGACGTCCGCGACGGTCGACTGGTCGGTGAGCTCCGTCAGCACCGCCGCGATCGGCAACCCGAACGGGGACGAGCGGAGTCCGTACCATGGCGATTTCAGGCTCGGGTCGGTCGCGGTGACCCCGTCCACGCGGAGCCAGTCCGCGCTCTCCGAGGCGACCCCGATCGAGAGGTCCGAGGCGGTGGTGGCGTTCACCCAGGTGTAGTTCGAGTCGACGATCGCCACCCCCAGCGAGAGCTCGTCGGCGTCGGTCGCGTTTGCGCTGGTCCAGTTGTCGGATAGTGCGGCGACCCCGACGGACCGGTTGTCGGCCAGCGTCCCCTCGACCCAGAGGTACGTCGAGTTCACGGCGGAGACCCCGATCGACCCGTCGGTCGCCGTGGTCGCGTTGACCCAGACGTCGCGGGAAGGGTCGACCTCCACGCCGTACGCGCCGAGGTCGGCGGTCGTGTTGTCGACCGAGACCTCGGACGACGACACGACGTACACGCCGGTCGAGAGGTTGCCGGAGGCGAGGACGTTCGCCACGGCCACGGAGCGCGAGTCGAGGATCACGGCGCCGGCGCTGGCCGAGGCGTTGGCGCCCGAAGCCGCGACGTCCGAGACGGAAGCCTCGCGGGCGTCCTCGACCACGGTTCCGGTCGACCCGTTGGTCGCGTGGGTGTCCGAGATCGCGACGGGCGCGGAGCTGTAGACGACCCCGACCCCAACGGTTTCGGGGCCGCTCGTGTCGACGCCGCGGACGGTCGCGGACCCGACGGTGGCGTTGACCAGGAGACCGAGCGAGCCGTTGACCGCCGTGAGGGAGTCGACCGTGGCCGACCCGGTCGCATAGAGGTAGACGCCGATCGTCGACGAGCCGTTCGCGTACGCGTCGACGACCGTCGGGTCCGAGGAGTCGACGAACTCCACCCCGGGGTACAACGAGCCGTGGAACGAGTCGATGTCGTCGACCTCGGTGTCGATCGCGGCGTCTCCGAGGACCCCGATCGAGCCGTTGGTCGCCGCCACGTCGGCCACGAGCCCATCGATTCCGCCGTCCAGCTCCGCCCCCAGCGAGCCGTCGGTCGCGTTGACGAACCGCAGCGACGTGTCGTTGGCCCAGAACGCGTAGAGCCCGGCGGACGACGCCGAGGCGTTGAGCCCGACGAACGACCCGCCGGATCCTCCCTCCTCCAGGACGTCGGCGCTTCCGGAGTACGACGACAGGTTCGTCGCGCGGGCGTCCGAGGAGTCGAGGAGCGACAGGACGACGCCCCCGGCGAACGCCTCCGAGTCGGTGACCGTGACCCCCGTCGAGTCCGCGGCCCAGATCCCGAACGAGTCGTTGAGGCTGGTGACGTGGGTGGCGAACGCGTCCTCGACATCCCAGAGCGACACCGCTCCGCCGCCGATCTCCAGCCCCAGGTCCGAGTATCCCCCCCGGAGGGTGAGGTCGTCGAACCGGTCGTCGGACCCGGACCAGACCGCGATCTGGTCGCCCCAGTCCGGCAGGTTGACGACCGGGGCGTTGGCGTCGAGGATGTAGGAGGTGTTGCCGTTCGGGGAGTCCGGCCCCTGCGAGATGTTGGTGATGTTCAGGGGGGTCGTGACCCCGTTGGCCCAGAGGAGGTCGAACTCGGGGAACCCGTAGTCGTTCACGTGGTTGAACGTGAGGTTGACATCGATCGTGAGGTTCCCGAACGTGTAGGGAGCGGGGCGGCCGGGCGTGTCCTCGACCAGGCTCTGGGCCTGGGAGTTCCCGTTCATGTAGATCGGCGCGTTCCACGTGTCACCGGTGGAGCCAAGGTCGATCGGGAAGTCGGCCCGGGAACCGGTGAAGCTCGTGTTCATCTCCGAGAACCCGTCCGCGAACGCCGTGAGGTTGTAGACCGCCACCCCCCCGATCGAGGGAGGGAGCTGCGTCGCCACCGTCCCGTTCGGGTCCGAGGGGGCGTAGCTGAGGTTCGCCGCGGGGGTCCCGTTGAGACCGATGAACGCGAAGCCGTAGGTCGGTGCCAGGTGCCCGGTGAAGCTCAGCGCCCCGGACTGGGCCTGCCGGGACGCGGGGGTGTTCCAGAGGCCGTAGAGCATCGAGGGACCCTGGGTCACGGTCTCCGTCGATCCCGACCACGTGCCCGCGACGCCGATCGCCGTCTCGCCGGTGTCGGTCCCGTAGTCGTACGCGGACGGCGCCGGCTGCCACACCGAGCCGTTCTGATACGCGAGCGACAGGGATCCCGATAGCGAAGCGACGACCGCGTTCGACCCATCGCCCGGTCCCCCGAACACCAGCTCGGCGTCCTCCAGGGTCATGTTGTTCGGGGCGAGGCTGCTGCCGTTGATCTGATAGTCCGGCGTCCGGAGCGGCTCGAGGAGCGTGGGGGTCGAGTGGAACACCACCGAGTCGTAGGTTCCCGAGTAGACGCGCTGGTCCGGTAGGGCGCCCTCCACGATCGTGTAGCCGAAGCTGACCGTCGACCACCGACCGTCGAGCGTCGAGGCGTCGTTCGAGAGCTCGATTGTCATCGGGTACTCGACCGGGAACGACGGCCCGTAGTCGTAGTAGAGTTCCCCCGGCACGAGCGTGCCGCCGTACGACAGGAGGGTCCCCGATTCCATGGTCGCGTTGGGACTCGATAGGTTCCAGACGTTGTCGACCAGCTGGATCGTGCCGCCCGAGAACAGCACGACGTTCTGGGCCCAGAACGCGCCCTGATCCGATCCCGGATACGAGATGTTCGTCACGACGGTGTTGAGCTGGACGCTCGACTGCCAGGGCGAGGCCGCGGCGTTCGGGCTCGATCCATCGTAGAAGTACGATCCGGTATCCTCGTAGAGGCTCCCGCCCGAGGCGTTGTAGTCCGAGAGCGTGAGCGTTCCCTCCACGCCCGGGGTGTACACGGTATAGGGCCCGTTCGCGCCGAGACCGAAGTCGCCGATCCCCATCGGGGCCGGGGATACGGTGACGACGGGAGACACGGCCTGGCTCGGCGTGGTGACGTGGTCGTCGAGCAGCGTGAGGCTGGGGAGGAAGGCGGCGGAGGCCGGGAGCTGGCCGTCCGCGATCGATCGCGTCACCGCGGAGACCCAGCCCGGGGTTTCGGGCGATACGAGCGAAGGAGGGCCGGTCGAGAGGCCGGGGGCCGCGGGATCCGGCGATCGGGCGGCCGTCGCGGCCGAGAGCGACGGGGAGAGCGACGAACCGACGTGGGGTACGGCGCCTCCGAGCGACGCGGCGCGATCCGGGCCGGATCCGAGGGCCGGTTCCGGAAGGTGGAGGAGGCTCGAGATCCCGCTCGGCTCCGAGGGTGCGTTCGTGGCCGCTACCGTCGCAGACGATGAGGGGAGTGCGCCCTCGCGCGCTCCCGGGATGCTTCCCGCGGGAGCGAGCATCAGGGCGCAGACGCCCACGACGATCGCCGCGACGATCGACCGGCTCCGATCGCGGCGCGCGACCCGCATGCCGCGCTTACACCGGGGGGGTGCCTATAAGGGCTTATCCAAAACGGAGCGGACGTTCGCGGTGGGAACGGCGCCGGCCGGCGCGGACCCCGCCCGCCTTCCCCGAGTCGCTCGTCCGACTCCCGGTCCCCGTGCGCCTCCCGTCGCCGCATTCTCCTTCGGCGCGCGGAGCGGTGGCCTCGTGGCACGGGTTCCACCCCGATCGCGGACCGGTCCGGGGCGGCGACCGGATCGCCCGGCCCGTCGTCCTCGCTCGATCAGGTGGCGAACCGGTGGCCCATCACGAACGGAAGCACGCCCCCGGAGCGGTAGTACTCGAGCTCCGTGGTCGAGTGGATCGCGAGCTCGGTGGCGAACTGCGTCACGCCGCCCTGGGGGGACGTGGCCGTCACCTCGACCCCGGCCCGCGGTGCGAGACCCGACCCCGGCGTCAGGCGCAGGTCGAACGCTTCCCGGCCCCCGAGCCCGAGCGACCGCCAGCTGTCGCCGCGACGGAAGGCGAGGGGAAGCACCCCCATCTCGATCAGGTTGGTCCGGTGGATCCGCTCGTAGCTCTCCGCGATCACGGCCCCGACCCCGAGGAGGCGCGGACCCTTGGCGGCCCAGTCCCGCGAGCTTCCCTGGCCGTAGCTCGACCCCGCGAGGACCAGGAGCGGCACGTGCTCCGCGCGGTAGCGCTCGGCCGCTGCGAAGATCGTCATCGGCTCGCCGGACGGGAGATGGACGGTGAACCCGCCTTCGCGCGGGGCGGCGAGGGCGTTGCTCAACCGGACGTTGGCGAACGTCCCGCGGATCATCACCTCGTGGTGACCTCGTCGCGACCCGTAGGTGTTGAACGCGCGGGGGGCGACGCCCCGGCGGAGGAGGTACTCGCCCGCCGGAGAGTGCTCGGGGATCTCCCCCGCCGGGGAGATGTGGTCGGTCGATACCTTGTCGCCTAGCACGGCGAGCGCCCTCGCGCCCCGCACGAGCTCGTCCCCCCGCGGGAGGAAAGGCGGGCCCAGGGCCAGGTAGGGCGCCTCCGCCAGGTACGTCGACTCCGTAGACCACGGGTAGCGGACCCCCGTCGGGGCGTGGAGCTCCTCCCAGTGGGCGTCGCCGACCTCGATCGAGCGGTACTTCGATCGGAACAGGCCCGGGTCGAGGCTCTTCGCCACCAGCCGTGCGACGTCGCCGCCGTCCGGCCAGAGGTCGCGGAGTCGGACCGGTGCGCCGTCCGGTCCCCGCCCGATCGGGTCGCGCGCTAGGTCGACGTCGATCCTCCCCGCGAGGGCGTAGGCGACGACGAGCATCGGCGAGGCGAGGTAGTTCGCCCGGACCTGGTTGTGGATCCGAGCCTCGAAGTTCCGGTTGCCGCTCAGGACGGCCGCCACGAATAGGTCCCCGGCCTCCACCGACTCCCCCACCCCCGGTCCGAGCGGGCCGGAGTTGCCGATGCACGTGGTACAGCCGTAGCCGACCACGCCGAACCCGAGCGCGGTCAGCTCGCGGAGAAGTCCCGCCCTCTCGAGATAATCCGTCACGACCTTCGAGCCGGGCGCGAGGGACGTCTTCACGTGCGGGGGCACCGAGAGACCGAGCTCGCGCGCCCGCTTCGCGAGGAGCCCGGCGCCGACCATCACCGTGGGGTTGGAGGTGTTCGTGCAGCTCGTGATCGCCGCGATCACGACCGAGCCGTCGCCGACCCCCGGTGCGTCGTGGGCCCGGCCGGCTCCGCGAAGCCGGTCGAGCTCGCCGTCGAACGGGCGGAGCGGGTCGTCCGACGGGTAGGCGGGCGTTCCGGCCGCCTCCGACGGGCGGGGATGCGCTTCTCGGTACTTGCGGAGGGCCCCCCCGAACGACTTCGGCACGTCGGAGAGCGGCACGCTCTCCTCGGGATTCCGGGGACCGGAGACGGTCGGGACGATCGACGCGAGGTCGATCGAAACGACGTCGTCGTAGTCGACCTCGCCGGCGGCCGGCGCCCCCCACCCCCCGAGCGCGCGGGCGTACGCCTCCACCCGGGCCGCCAGGGCCTCCGGGCGCCCGGTCCCGCGGAGGTAGGCGATCGTCGCCTCGTCGACGGGGAACAGGGCCGAGGTCGCCCCGTACTCCGGGCACATGTTCGAGACCGTGGCCCGGTCGGGAACCGAGAGCGACTTGATGCCGGATCCGAAGAACTCCACGAACCGGTCGACGACGCCCTTCTCGCGCAGGCGACGGGTCACGGTGAGGACCAGGTCCGTAGCGGTGGTCCCCGTCGGCAGCGATCCTACGAGCTCGACGCCGACGACCTCGGGTCGCGGGAGGAAGTACGGCTCGCCGAGCATGACCGCCTCCGCCTCGATCCCCCCGACGCCCCACCCCAGGACCGACAGTCCGTTCACCATCGTGGTGTGCGAGTCGGTCCCGATGATCGTGTCCGGGAACGCCTCGGGAGCCCCGGGGTCCCCTCCCAACTGGACGACCGTCGCCAGGTACTCGAGATTGACCTGGTGGCAGATCCCGTTGCCCGGAGGGACGACCCGCAGGTTCGAGAACGCCGACTTCGCCCATCGCAACAGGCGATAGCGCTCCGCGTTGCGCTCGTACTCCCGGTCCAGGTTGATCGCGACCGAGCCCGGCGAACCGTAGCTGTCGACCTGGACCGAGTGGTCGACGATCAGGTCGACCGGGACGACCGGATTGATCCGCTCGGGGGAGACGTGGTGGCGGGCGGCCGCGTCCCGGAGGGTGGCGAGGTCGACGACCACGGGGATCCCCGTGAAGTCCTGGAGGAGCACCCGCTCCGGGTAGAACGGGAGCTCGATCGGCCCGGGGGTGCGGTCCCCGTTCGCGAGCGCGACGAGCGAACCCGGGTCGACCGCGCCCTCCCGATAGTGGCGCACGACGTTCTCCAGGATCAGCTTGAGCGTTCGCGGGCGCCGGGCGAGCCGGGCCGGATCGACCCCGTTCAGGCGGTCGATCCGGCAGACGGTCGCCCGGGTATCGCCCAGCGCGAGAGACTCGCGGACTCCGAGCGGGTCACGGCGGCTCATGTCCGGGCGAGGGCGGGCGGCTTCTTGGGCTCTTTGGGCGCCGGCGGCTCCGGGTCTTCCGTCAGCGGTTCGGCGCGCCGCCAGCTCACCCGCACCGTCTCGTCGAGCGCCGGCGGCGAATCGACGAGCGCCTCCAGGCGCTCTCCGTCGGGTCGTCCGAGCACCACGACCGATCGACGGCCGGTCGTGCCCCCCGCGACGACCCGGTAGAGCGGTCCGTCCCCGACGTCGAGGAGAACGTCCTCCGGGTGGACGGCGACCGGGCCGGCGGGACCCCGGACCACGTTGTAGCCGAGGAACCGGGCCGCCCGGACGGTCCCCGGGTGCCGGTACAACGACTCGGGCGGGGCGGTGCCCGCCAGCCTCCCCTCGAACAGGAGGGCCACGCGATCCCCCAGGAACAGTCCCTCCTCGCGGTCGTGCGTCACGTGGATCGCCGCCGTACCTGAGGCCCGCAGGGCGGCGCGGAACTGGGTGCGGAGGTCGGCCTTGATCTCGACGTCCACCGACGCGAACGGCTCGTCGAGGAGGACCACGCGGGGCCGGGCCGCCAGCGTGCGGGCGAGGGCGACACGCTGCCGTTCGCCGCCCGAGAGCTCGGACGGGTGGCGATCGAGTAGGGGTCCGAGCGACAGGAGGTCCGCGAGCCGGTCGACCTCCCCCCGGACCTCGTCCTCGGCCCGTCGCTGGAGGAGCGGTGCGTAGGCGACGTTCTCGAACACCGTCCGGTTCGGGAACAACGCGGAGTCTTGGAAGAGGAGCCCAATCCTACGCCGGTGGGGCGGCGTTCGTCCGAGGTTGACGCCGTCCAGGTGGACGGAGCCGGTGGCCGGCCGCTCGAACCCCGCGATCGCCCGGAGGAGCGTGGTCTTCCCGGCGCCGTTCGGGCCGAGCAGCGCGAGGACCTCGCCGTCCCCGACCGCGAGGTCGAGGTCGCGGAGCACGGTCCGGCCGTCAAGCCGCACGGTGAGGCGACGGACCTCGAGGACCGGGGGTCTATCGGGCACGGATCCTCCCGGCGAGGGCGATCGCGAGGAAGACGGCGAGACTGACCAGGAGGAGCAGGGCGGCGGCCCCATCGCTCGCGTCGCTGAACCGGAGCGTCTCGAGCTCGTAGGCCGCGACGCTGAGGGTCGTGTACTGCGTGGTGACGAGGAAGTTGGTCGCGGTGAACTCGCCGAACCCGATGGCGAAGGCGAAGAGGCCGGCGACCAAGAGCCCGCTGCTCGCGAACGGCAGGTCGGCGTCCCAGAACGCCTGCCAGCTCGAGGCCCCGAGCGCGCGGGCGGACTCGTTCGCGGTCCGGGGGAGCGCGAACAGGGGGATCTCCAGGCTCTGCACCACGAACGGGAGGGCGAGCGTCGCCTGGCTGACCGCGATCAGGATCCAGACCATCGTCTCGCCGCCCAGGATCGGCCGCCAGAACTGGGCGAGCGAGAACGCGAGCAGGACCGGGGAGATCAGGAGCGGAACGAACAGGTAGGCCGCAAGCGGTCGTCCCAGCCGCGGTCGGCTCCTCAGGGCGACCGCCGCGACGAGGGCGAGCACGAGGGCCACGGACGAGGCGAGGAGCGCGAAGCCGAACGTGTTGCCGACGACGCCCAGGACGGAGAGCCCGAGCGCGTCGGCCGTCCGCGGACTGAACAGGTCCGCCCAGGGCGCCCCGAACCCCTCCCGCCCCCCCGGCACGACCGACCGGTAGAGGACGGCGCCCAGGACGATGACGATCCCCGCCCAGACCGCCGCGCTCACCGCCGCGAGCGCGATGGCGACCGGACCACCCTCGCGCGTGCGTGGGCGGGTCCGCCGTGCGGGCCACCCGGATCCCGAGAGGCGCCTCGACACGAGGATGTAGGCGACCGTCGGCAGGACGAGGAGGAGGACCATCGCCAGCGCGAGCAGGCTCGCCGCGGTCGAGTTCAGTTGGCTGAAGTCGAGCGAATAGACCTGGGCTTCGAGCGTGTAGCACCTCGGGGAGCCGCAGAGGACGATCGGCGCGGCGAACGCGAGGGCGGAGAAGAGGAACGTGAGCAGGGCCCCGGCGGCCGCTCCGGCGAGCGACGGACCGCACCAGACGTCGCGGTAGGCCCGCGCCGGGCTCCCCCCGAGCGCCGCGACGCTCTCCTCGAGCGCGGCCGGGGCGCTCTCGCAGCCCAGCGCGGTGAACAGCACCACGACGGGGACGTTGAAGACCAGGTTCACGGCGACGATCCCGGGGACCCCGTGCCCGAACCATCCCAGCGATGGCCACGCGGCCGAGAGCAGCCCCCCGGTCCCGAACAGGTCGACGACGGCCAGGACCACGACCAGGCTCGGCAGGAGGAACGGGACGAGGACGAGCGCGCGCACGATCGACCGGCCGGGCCAGGCGTAGCGCGCCAGGTAGACCCCGGCGGGATAGCCCAGGGCGAGGGCGACGGCGGCGCTGAGGGCTCCCTGGACGAGCGAGTTGCGCACGGTCGCGAGGTTGGCCGCCTGGGTCACGACCGACGCGAACCCTCCGAGGCCGCCGCCGCGCTCGAGACCGGTCGCGAACAGGATCGCGACCGGGGCGATCGCGAACACGAGGACGAAGACGACGATCGGCGCGAGATAGGGAAGGCCGGCCCACCGACCCGACCCGCCTACGCTCCCCCGAGGCTCTCCCATGTCGTCTGCCATTGGGTCAGGTTCGTCGCGATATCGCTCGGGGTCTCGCCCGCGGTGTACACGTTCAGTGGGGAGATCGACGACGGCGGGATCAGCGGGGCGTAGATCGATGGCAGGGGCACCGTATCGTTCGCCGGGTACTCCCACTCGTTCAGCGGGATCTCGGACTGGACGGTCCCGTTGAGGAAGTAGTTGATGAACTCCTGATCGAGGGCGAGATGGTGGGTGCCGGCGACGATCCCGATCCCGTAGATCGTCTCCCAGCTGTAGAGGGTGCCGTTCCAAAGGCTCACCGTCGTGTTGAAGAAGTCGCCCTCGCCGTAGTACACCGCGGACGCGGGGTCGGTGGTGTAGCTCACGACCATCGGCTCGGTCCCCCCGACGAAGTCGGTGTTGAACGCCGTGCCCCAGGTGCCGGCGTCGGTCGCGTACGGGAGCACGTCGTTCCAGAAGTCGGTCCAGTCGTCGTGGAGGACGTGCTCGTAGAACTCCACGGTCCACGCCAAGAACTCCTCCCCGGTGATGTCGAACATCGGGTCCTCGTAGATCAGGGCCCGCGCCCAGCTCGCGTTGGTCGTGAAGTTCACGAGCGACGAGTTCGCGATCGCGCCGTCGGTCGCCAGGGCGAACGCGTCCGTGTAATCGATGCCCAGGAAGCCGTACTCGTACGGCGTGACGTAGTGGCCGGGGGAGAGCGCGTCCACGACCGAGGCGTTGATCGCGGCGAGCTGGGGTGAGGCGTACGGGACCAGGAGACCGAGGTTCTCCGCCTGGGGAGCGGTCAGCTCGTCCAGCCCGATGACGAGGTCGGCGAGCGGGGAACTCTCCTGGCTCTCCAGCGTCGTGACGAGGGTGCCGCTCGGGCATTCGACCTCGATCGGTATGTCGTGGGCGGCGGAGAAATTCGCGAGGAGGCCCGCGAGCGGCGGGCCACCGCAGCTGACCGATCCCAGGAGCCCGGGGTAGGTGTAGATGACGAGCGGGGCCGGGCCCAGGTGCGCGGTGTAGTACTGGTAGCCCCCGATCGTCGCGACGGTGACCGCGGTGACGATCGCGACGGCGATGACGACGCGCCCCGCCCCCCCGGGCCGTCGGAGCGGGCGAACGGTCGAAGCGAACCCGCCGATCCGATGGGTCATGCCCTCCGCGCGCCGGCGGATGGCTCGCCTACGAACCGCATCGCGTTCCCTTCGCGGGCATTATCCCGTGCAGGTTCGTGGGGTCGACGGGCGCTACCCGTCCTCTCAGCCGGTGCACAGCTCCCCCTGCATCGTGGGCACCGGGCGTCGAGATAAAACGTCTCGTCCGCGCGACGTGAGGCACGGCTTATACGGGGCCCGCTCCTTAGCGAGGGCGAGGATCGCCCATGCCGGACCCGATCGAGAGCCTCCGCTTCGGAACGGAGCTCCTCAAGCGCGGCTTTGCCCGCATGCAGCAGGGGGGCGTCATCATGGACGTCACCACCGCCGAGCAGGCGGCGATCGCGGAGGAGGCGGGAGCGGTCGCGGTGATGGCACTGGAACGGGTCCCGGCCGACATTCGGGCGGCCGGGGGCGTCGCCCGGATGGCCGACCCGCTCCGGGTCCGGGAGATCCGCGACCGGGTGAGCATCCCGGTGATGGCGAAGTGCCGTATCGGTCACACCGCCGAGGCCCGGATCCTGGAGTCGCTCGGGGTCGACATGGTCGACGAGTCGGAGGTGCTGACCCCGGCCGACCCGTTCCGCCACGTTGACAAGAAGACGTTCAAGGTCCCGTTCGTCTGCGGCGCGCGCAACCTGGGGGAGGCGCTGCGCCGCGTCGAGGAGGGGGCCGCGATGATCCGGACCAAGGGCGAGGCGGGCACCGGCAACGTGATCGAGGCGGTGCGCCACATCCGCCAGATCTCCTCCGAGGTCGAGGAGGTCAGGAAGCTCGCGAAGCGGGACGTTCCGGCCTGGGCGAAGAACGAGCGGGTCTCCGAGGAGGTCGTCCAGGAGGTCCGGTCGCTCGGCCGGCTCCCGGTCGTGAACTTTGCCGCGGGGGGGATCGCGACGCCGGCCGACGCCGCGCTATGCCGCCTCCTCGGCGTCGACGGGCTGTTCGTCGGGAGCGGGATCTTCAAGTCCCAGCAGCCGATGAAGGTGGCCCGGGCGATCGTGGAGGCGTCGCTCCACTACGACGACCCGGCGGTCCTCGCGCGCGCGTCGACGGGACTCGGCGAGCTCATGCGCGGCCTCGAGATCGGCGCCCTTCCGGCCGACGCCCTGTTCCAGACGCGGGAGTCCGCGCCGATCGCCGCGGAGGCGCGACGCCGCGACCCGGCCGCGGCCTGAACGCTCCCCCGCGCCGGCCGGGCCGTTCGACGGCCGTAAAGCGGGCGAGCGGCTGACCGGTCCCGTGCGGATCGTCCAGGTCTCGCCGTTCTTCCACCCCCACGCGGGCGGCGTCGAGTCGCACGTCCGGTCGATCGCCGGCGAGTTCGCCCGGGAGGGCCACGAGGTCACGGTCGTCACCTCGCGCTACCGCCGCGACCTCCCGGTCGAGGAGATGCGGGACGGCTACCGCATCGTCCGGACCCGGACGCTCGGGGTCGCGTTCAACACGCCGATCGACGTCGGCACCGGCCGGGCGCTCCGCCGCCTTCCGGCCGACGTCGTCCACCTCCACTACCCGCCGCCGCTCACGTCGTTCTTCGCGACCCGGGCGCTCGGTTCCTCGAACGTACCGGTCTGCCTCACCTACCACTGCGACCTGTCCCTCGCGGGCGTCGCGGGTCGGGCGATCGCCGGTCTCTACGAGCGCACCCTCCTCCGCCCGACGCTGAGAGGCGCCCGCCGGCTGGTCGTCCACACCCGCAGTTACGGCCTGACCTCGGCCGTGCTGCGCGGACGTGACCTCGAGGTCATTCCGTCCGTGGTCGACCTCGATCGGTTCCGGCCGGGCCTCGACCCGGGCGACCTGCGGACCCGCCTCGGCCTCGACGGGAAGCGGGTCCTCGTGTTCACCGGGCGCCTCGTGTCGCACAAGGGCGTCGACGTCATTCTCCACGCGCTCCGGGAGCTCCCGGCGGACGTGGTCCTCGTCGTGATCGGCTCCGGCCCGCGGCTGCGCGATCTCGCGGCGCTCGCGCGACGGATCGGGGTCCTTCCCCGGGTGCGCTTCTGCCCCGGCGTCTCCGACGCCGACCTCCCGCGGTACCTCGCGCTCGCCCAGGTGTTCGTCTTCCCGTCCCAGAACCGACTGGAGGGATTCGGGCTCGCGGTCGCGGAGGCGATGGCGTCGGGCCTCCCGGTCGTCGTCGCCGACGTGCCCGGCGTGCGCGAGGTGATCGAGGACGGCAAGGAGGGGCTGCTCGCGGAGCCGCTCCTCGCGTCCGACATCGCCCACAAGGCGACCCGGCTACTCGACGACCCGGCGCTCGCGCGGACGATGGGCGCGGCCGCGCGACGGAGAGCCGAGCAGCGCTACGGCCTGGCGACCGTCGCGCACGATCTCATCCGGCTGTACGAAGGCCTAGCCGCAGCTGGTTGATCTGGAGCTTGAGCCGCGCGGCCTCCTTGCCGGCGGCGCGCTTCCAGTCGGGGCCGTCCGAGGCGTACAGGATGCTTCGGGACGCGTTCACGAGGAGGCCCCGCCCGTGCGCGTCCACCCCCTCGCGGACCGTGTTCGCCAGCGAGCCGCCCTGGGCGCCGACCCCGGGGACGAGGATCGGGATCCCGTTCCCGAGCGTCGCCCGCGCCGCGCGGAGCCCCTCGGAGAACGTCGCCCCGATCACGGCGCCCACGTTGCCGTGGGCGTGCGCGAGGCGCCGGACCTCCCCGACAACGGCGACCCAGAGCGGGCCCCGGGGCGTCGGGATCTCCTGGAAGTCCCCCGACCCCGGGTTCGAGGAGTGCGCCACGACGAAGATTCCGTGGGCCGGGTCCTCGAGGAACGGCGCGAGCGTCTCCCACCCGTTCCACGGCGTCACGGTGACCGCGTCGAATCCGAACTCCCGGAACGCCCCGTCGCGGATCATCCGCATCGTGTTCGGGATGTCGTTCGCCTTGAGGTCGAGGATCCGGAGCCGGCTGGGGCCGATCTTTCGGGTCCACCGGACGAGCGCTTCGATCCCGTCGGGACCGTACTGGAAGTAGGACCCGAGCTGCATCTTGTAGGCGGCCGCGTGGGGATACGTCGCCGAGACGATCCCGCTGAGGAACCGCTCGAGCTGCGTCCGGGGCGACAGGCGCCTAAGGCCCCGCGGCAGCGACGACGGGTCGGGGTCGAGCCCGACGCACACGAGCGAGTTCCGCTGCCGCAGCACCCGGTCGGCCCGCTGGTTGAACTTGAGCGGCACCGACCGCCGGGAGGATACGCTCCTCTAAACGTTTGAGCATGGTGAGGGTGGATGCGGTTCCCCGGACGCCGGCGCTCGACGTCCACCGTTCCGCGGCCGGACGACGGTTTTAACAGGACCACCGCTCCCGGCCGGTCGTACGACATGACCGCGGACGGCACCCCCTCGACCCCGGCGGAGGTCCGGCTGCGCGACGTCCGACCGACGACCGTCCCAATCGAGGTTGTCGGGACGATCATCTCGCTGGAGCGGAAGGAGATCACGCGACGCTCCGACGGGCTCCGACGCCCACTCCTCTCGGGCCGGCTGAGCGACGGCACCGCCACCGTCCGGTTCACCTGGTGGGACCCGCCGCGCGAAACGATCGACCGGGGGACGATCCTGCGAGCGACCGGCGTCGAGGTCACCGAGTTCCGGGGGCGCCCGGAGCTCACGTTCACCTGGAGGACCCGCGTCGGTCCCGCGGGGCCGGCCGAGCTGCCGTTGGCCGACCCTAACGCGACGCCGCGGATGGCCGTCCACGAGCTTCGGCCCTCGGACGAGGGGTTCCGGGTGGAGGTGCGCGTCGTGCGGGTCACCGAGCGAACGGTGAGCGTCGGCGAGGAGCGCCGAGTCGTCTACGACGGACTCGTCGGGGACCGCTCGGGCGTCGTCGCCCTTTCCGCCTGGAGCGACTTCGCCCTGAAGGTCGGCGAGTCCGTGCGGATCGCGGGGGGGTACGTTCGAGCGTTCCGGGGACGCCCGCAGCTCGTCGTCGACGAGCGCGCCACGGTGACGCGCATCGCCGCCCCGGATCTTCCGGAGGCGGCCGAGCTGGCGCGGTCGCCGCTCCGGACCATAGCCCAGCTCGAGGACGCGGGCGGCGGCGAGGTCGTGGCGGTCGAGGGGATCGTGGTGGGACTCCTTCCCCCGAGCGGCGTCGTCTACCGCTGCCCGAGCTGCCGTCGGTCGGTCACGAGCGGGATCTGCCGGATCCACGGCCAGGTCGAAGGGTACGTCGATCTGAGGGCCCGGATCGTCCTGGATGACGGAACGGGAGCGGTCACGATCTCGGCCGGCCGGGCCGCCACCGAGGAGCTGTGGGGGGTGTCGCTCGAGGAGGCCCGGCTACGGCTGCGCGAGCAGCCCGACCCGACCGTGCTCGAGGAGGAGCTGTTCGAGGCGCTCCTGGGCCGCCGCCTGCGGATCCGCGGGAGCGCGACCCAGGACGACTTCGGCATCACGGTTCACCCCGAGTCGATCGAGCGGGCGGAGGTCGACCTCGACGCCGCCGCGGACGAACTCGGCGCCCGGGTCGGGCCCCGGAACTGATGGCCGCTCGGGAGACCGCGTGGCGCGTCACGGCCCGCGAGCTCGAGAGCTCGCTCGAGGAGGAGAAGGGGGCGGGCGAGCGATCTCCCACGTACCTCGTGAGCCCGTTCGGGGCCCGCATGAGCCGCGTGCTCCTCGCGGGCACGCTCTCGCCGGGCGAGCCGATCGGACGCGACCCGGCCACGGCGTTCTGGCGGGCCCGCTTCTCCGACGCGACCGGGGCCGTCGCGGTCACCGCGGGCAGCTTCCAGCCCCGGGCCATGGCCCAGGTACGATCGGCGACCGCCTCGCGGCCGGCGGTCGTGGTGGGACGCACGCACCTGTATCGGGGTCGGGACGGGGTCGCGAGCGTCTCCGTCCGGGCGGAGGGGGTCCGCTCGCTCGCGGAGGGCGAGGAGCGCGGCCTGCTCGCCGACATCGTCCGCCAGACGCTCGACCGGCTGGATCTGGTCGAGCGGCTCGAGAAGGAGCCGCACGTCGCCGAGGCGGCCCTCCGGGCGGACGGCGTCCCGAGCGCCTGGATCAGGGCCGGTCGCGAGGCGCTCCGACGTTATCCGAACGCGGACCGCGGGGCGTTCCGACGGGAGCTGCGGTCGGCGATCCGCCACGTCGCCGGGGAGTTCGGACCGGTCCGGTCGCCCTCCCCGACGCCGGGTTCGGTGACGCGGACCGTGGCGCGCCCCGCCGGACCCGCCGCCCCCCCACCCACGGCCGAGGAGCGGGGGGAGGAGTCGGTGTTCCTTGGCTTGGTGGACGAGGTGTCCGAGCGGTCCGCGGACGGCTACGCGGACCTCAAGGAGGTCATCCTCCGGAGCGCGGAGCGGGGACTCGCGTCGGCGCGGGCCGAGGCCGCGCTCTCCCGGCTCGAGGAGGAAGGCGTTCTCGAGGAGCCGATCGTGGGCAAGCTGCGCCGGGCGGAGTAGGCGCGCCTCGAACGGTCCGCCGAGGTCCGCTCGCGCCCCGCGGGGGGCGCGCCGCGCCGTCGCGCAGGCGTCCGGCGTTCCCGAGGATATATATGCCCGCCAGTCTCGGGGCGCGGGGGAATGAGGAACACCTGTCTCTCCGAATCGATGACGAGACCAGCGAAGAGCTGACCCCCGCCCGCACACCGAAGCCAAGCCGATGTCCGAACGGTCCCCCTCGCTGCGGCTGATCGCCGTCCTCGCCGTCGTGACGGTCGTCGCCGCCGCGATTGGGGGGGGCGTGCTGTACGAGCGCACCCATCCGAAGCCCCCCGCGGGACCCGAGACGGTCGTCGTCGGGGACAACGTGACGGTGAACTACATCGGGATCTTCGGGAGCGGTCCTCAGGAGGGGCTCGTTTTCGACACCTCGATCCAGTCGGTGGCGAAGAACAACGCCACCTACCCGAAGTCACTCCAGTACTCGCCCCGGAGCCCGGGACAGTACGTCCCGCTGGCCGTCCACGTGGGTCCCGACACGCCCGCCGCGGGCTACACCGTGGGAAACTACACGTTCGGAGGCGTCGTCACCGGTTTCTGGCAGGGGCTCCTCGGGCTCGCGGTGAACCAGACCCGGTGGGCGACCGTGACCCCGGCGCTCGGCTACGGCTCGTTGAACCAGAGCTGTCTCCAGACCGACCCCCTCAACTTCACCGTCCCGGTGGTCGTCGTCGACTCCCCCACCCAGTTCAACGCCAGCTACCCGGGAGTCGTCGCGCAGGCCGGTGTGGAGTTCCCGGACCCTGTCTACGGGTGGACGGACCTCGTCTTCAGCGCGAACGCAAGCGCGGTCGTCGTCGAGAACCTGCCGAGCCTCGGGTGGTCCATCTCGCCGAGCGGGTGGCCGATCACGGTCACCGACCTTTCGTCGACGACGATCACCCTCACGAACGAGCTGACCCCCGCGAAGGACGGGCTCGTCGGGGGCAACACGACCGGCCCCGAGGTCTGCGACACGGCGGACTACATCGTCTCGTCCGTCGACCTGGCGAACGACACCTACGTGCGCGACTTCAACCGGGAGGTCGTCGGCCAGACGTTGATCTTCGTCGTGACGGTGACCGCCATCAACCCCACGTAGTCGGACGGCGCCTAGCCGCCGAGCGTGACCTTGCCGCGCTTCATCAGCTCCTCGAGGTGCGACTCCGCGATCGCGGTCGGGTCGGCCCGCCGGGTCGCGGGCCTCGGGCGCTCGTACTCCTTGAGGATCCGCCGGGCGTCCTCCCGTCGGGTCCGGGAGCGGGCCAGAAGCTCGCGTCCCTCCCGCTCGATCGAGTCGATCTCGCGCGAGAGGCCATCGACCTGGGTCATCAGCTCGGCCCGGGAGCGGCCGGCGGCCCGCATCTCCGCGACCAGCGCCCCGGCGGTCCCGAGCTTGGCCCGGATCTCGACCATCCGCTTGTCGCGTTCGGTCCGGGCGAGAGCCATCTCCGCCACGATCCGCTCCACCTCGGCGCGGGCGGCGACGATCGTCTCCTCGGCCTCGCGTCGCTGGCGCTCGTGCTCGGCGGCGATAGCCTTGCGCGACTCGATGTGCTCGAGGTCCTTCGCCTTCTGTCGCAGCTCGGCGATCAGGGCGTTCTCCTCCTCGATGGGGAGCGCGCGGGTCTGCTGGCGGAGCTCGAGCTCCGCCATCGCCTTGCGGACCTGGTCGGGGTTCTGGCGTTCCGTCCGATCGAACGTCAGCACGAGTTCGCGCCGGCGCACCACCGCCTCCTCGAGCTGCTGGCGGGCCTTCTCGCACCCTCGGCGCAGCTCGGGGAGCAGCTTCCCCAGGTGCGCGAACTCGTCGTGGAGCCGCTCGACGTCCGCCTGGGGGGCCTGGCGCTGGTTGTAGAGCTCCTTCTGCTTGGTGGAAAGGGCCCGCACCTGGGCGATGAGGTCGCGGCGTCGGTCCAGAAGCTCGTTCAGCCGGCCCTCGAGCTGGCGGAGCCGGTCCCGTTCCTCGCGATCCTCCCGCTGCCACTGCTCGGAGAGGACGGCGCGTGGCGCCACGGGACCTCGAGGCGCCGGAGGTCTCAAAAGCCCTTCGAAGGGGGGTCGACGGCGCCCCCCCCGAGTGGCCGCCCGTGGTGGGCGTCCGATATCGACCGGCGGGTGACTCCCCCGTTCCGGGGCGATCGACCGACGGGGCGGGCGCCCGCTACCCGACGCTCTCGGGGCGGTGCCGACCACGGCCCGGAAAAGGCGGAGGAGGGACGGGCGGGCGCCCGGCGACGAGCCGCCCGCGACCCCCGAACCGCTTCGGGGACAGCGTCCGGGCGCGGAACCCCCCGCGCCGGGAGGAGGCCGGCACTCCGGAATACGGGCTCCTATCGACGGCGAGGGGGGGACCGACGGCGGCCGCCCGAGCTTCGGCGCGGGGAGCGGGCGAGGTGCTGGGCGGCGAACAGGGCCGCAGGCACCGCCGCGTCGATGTTGAACACGGCGATCGGCGCGCACGACTGGAGCATGGCGGTCAACGCCGCGCGACCCCCGCCCCCTCGACCGTATCCGACCGACGTGGGGATGCCGATCACCGGCGCCGGCACCAGCCCGGCCACGACCGTGGGCAGCGCCCCCTCCCGACCCGCGAACACGAGGTAGATCTCGGGGTGGTGCCGCTCGAGCCGACGCAGCGCTCGCATGAGCCGATGCAGGCCGGCGACGCCCACGTCGTACGCCCCCTCCACTCGGATCCCGAGCGCGACGAGCACGGCCCGGGCCTCTTCGGCGACGGCGACATCGCTCGTGCCGGCGGCGAGGACTGCCACCGTTCCCCGCCGGAAGCTCCCCCCCCACGGACCGGGTAGCTGGAGCAGCCGTCCCTCCGCGAGAGTCCGGAGGCGGAGGTTCCCTCCGGCCGGCGACGCGAGGGCGCGACGCTGGGCCCGGGTCGGGCGGGAGACCAGGGCCCCGACTCCGCGGGCGCGCAGGGCGCGTACGATCCCCCGGAGCTGCGCGACGCTCTTCCCCTCGCCGAGGATCACCTCGGGCACTCCCGTGCGGCGCGGACGGTCGCGATCGATCCGAGCGTAGCCGCTCACGACGATCTCCCGGGAGCGAGGGAGGCGACCCCTGCGTCCCGTCGGACTCGACACGGACGAGCGGACCGGCGTTGTGACTTAACCTCCGCCGGGGCGGGTGCCTGCGGTACGGGGAACCGAGTCCGGCGCCAGGATGGAGTCGGGGCCCACGCGTGGGCGCGGACCACCACGTCGATCGAGGCGCTCGCGTCGGTCCGACGACCGGCCTCGGGAACGTCGCCCTCCCTCCGGACCCTCGGAGTTCGGCCGCCGACGCCGCCGCGACCCAAGCCGTGATATAGCGCGGCCCGGTGGCACGGCGCCGTCCTCGGAATGCCCGATTTCTCCCTCTCTCCGGAGCTCGAGAGCCTCCGCGACATGGCCCGGAAGTTCGCGAGGACCGAGATGGTTCCGCACGCGGCAGAGTGCGACCGGAGCGCCCGGTTTCCCGAGGAGATCTACCGCAAGGCCCACGCGCTCGGGCTCATGAACCTCAACGTACCGGCGGAGTTCGGGGGGACCGGGCTCTCGCTGCTCGAGCAGTGCCTGATCGTCGAGGAGCTCGCGTACGCCTGCGGAGGCATGACGACCTCGATCATCGCGAACTGTCTTGCGCTCGAACCGATCCTGCTGGCGGCTTCCCCCGAGCAGAAGCAGCGCTACCTCCCTTCGTTCTGCTCCGAGTACCACCTCGCCTCGTTCTGCCTGACGGAGCCCGGCGGCGGCAGCGACGCTGGCGCGCTCCGCACCCGAGCCCGTCGGGAGGGCGAGGAGTACGTGCTGGACGGGGAGAAGTGCTTCATCACGAACGCGCCGCACGCTTCGCTCTACACCGTGTTCGCGACCCTGGACCCGGCGGCCCGCCATCGCGGCATCGCCGCGTTCGTCGTGCCGCGCTCGGCGAAGGGGCTCACCCCGGGGAAGGACGAGGAGAAGATGGGACACCGGGCCTCGTCGACGAGCACGGTCCGCTTCGACGGGGTGCGGGTGCCCGTCGCCGACCGGCTCGGCGCCGAGGGGGAGGGGTTCGCGCTCGCCATGCGGACGCTCGACCAGACGCGGACGCCGATCGGAGCCCTCGCGACGGGGATCGCCCAGGCCGCGCTCGACCACGCCGCGCGCTACGCGCTGAAGCGCGAGACGTTCGGCAAGCCGATCGCCGAGCACCAGGCGATCCAGATCAAGCTGGCGAACATGGCCCAGGCGGTTCACGCCTCGCGCCTCCTCACCTGGCACGCGGCCTGGACGATCGACCGAGGGCAGAAAGGGACGCTCGAGTCGTCGATCGCGAAGTGCTTCGCCTCGGACGCGGCGCTCCACGTCGCCGACGAGGCGATCCAGACGTTCGGGGGGTACGGGTACATGAAGGAGTACCCGGTCGAGAAGCTCCTTCGGGACGCGAAGCTCACCCAGATCTACGAGGGCGCGAACGAGATCCAGCGCACCGTGATCGCCCGCGAGCTGCTGCGCGGCTACGCTTAGCGGATCGGGCCGATGGAGATCGTCGTTTGCCTCAAGCCGGTCCCGGACGCCGAGACGCGCGCGAGGCCCCTCCCGGACGGGACGCGATTCGATCCGGAAGGCGTGAAATTCGTCCTCGCGGGCTACGACGAGTCGGCCGTCGAGCAGGCGCTCCTCCTGAAGGAGGCGATCCCCGGCTCGGCGGTGCACGCGATCTCGCTGGGCGCCCGGTCGCGGACCGACGAGGTGCTCCGCGCGGCGATCGCCCTCGGGTGCGACTCCGCGACGGCGATCGAGGCGTCGCCCGCCGCGTTCGAGGACCCGATCGCGGTGGCCGCCGGGCTCCGGGCCGCCATCGAGGGGCTCCCGCACGACCTGGTCCTCCTCGGAAAGCAGTCCGGGGACGAGGAGGAGGGTCTCGTTCCCGGGGCCCTCGGCGAGCTCCTCGGCCTCCCCCACTTCGGGTTCGTGGTCGACCTTCGGTGGGACGCGACCTCCCAGCGCCTCCGGTTCGGCCGGTCCACCGAGGCCGGCGAGGAGAGCTGGGAGGCGCCCCTCCCGTGCGTCATCGGCCTGCAGCAGGCATGGAACGACCCGCGGACCGCGAAGCTACCGGCGATCCTCAAGTCGCGTCGCGCGCCGATCGCCACGGTCCGCGCGCCGACCGGGCCCCCCGAGGGGCCCACGAGCGAGCCGGCCCGTTTCGAGCTGCCGCCTCCCCGGACCGGGGCGAAGATGATCGAATACCGGACTCCTGCCGAGGCGGCGACGAAGCTCGTGCGGATCCTATCGGAGGAGGCGAAGGTGTTCCCATGACCCCGAGCGTGCTGGTCGTCGGCGAACCGCACGGCGACGGGCTCGCGCCGGTCACGGCGGAGGCGGTCGGGGTCGCGCACGTCCTGGCCGGGGCGGACGGCCCGGTGGCCGGCCTGGTCGGGGGAGCCGGCTCGGCGTCGGCCATCCGGGAGCTCGGGCAGTTCGGCGTCGGACGGGTTCTGCGGATCGACGACCCCGGGGTGGAGGGCGCTTCGCCAGGCGCGCTCGCCCGCGCCGTGGCCGCCGCCGCGTCGACGGTCGGAGCGCGCCTCGTCCTCCTGGGCGGCACGACGTTCGGTCGCGACCTCGCCGGGCGCGTGGCGGTGGCGTGGAACGCCGCGGCCGTCAACGGGGCGACGGATCTCCGGTGGGACGGCGAGGCGCTCCTCGCCCGAAGGCCGGTCCTGGGCGGACGCGCGACCGAGACGCGACGACTCCTCGGCGGACGGTACGTCGTGTCGACGCGGCCCCACGCCTTCCCGGTGCCGGAACGTCCGCCCGTCTCGCCGTCGGTCGAGGCGGCGCCCGCGGGGCCGGTGCCACCGCTGCTGCTGGGCCCGAAGCGCCTCGGGGTCAAGGCCGTCCCCTCGGGGTCCGGGCCGGCGCTCGCGGACGCCGCGATCGTCGTGTCGGGCGGACGGGGGGTGCGCGCCCCCGAGAACTTCCGGCTGGTCGAGGAGCTCGCGTCGGCGCTCGGGGCCGCGGTGGGCGCGTCGCGCGCCGTGACCGACGCCGGCTGGCGGCCCGCGTCGCTCCAGGTCGGCCAGACGGGCCGAACGGTCGCTCCCCAGCTCTACATCGCGATCGGGATCTCGGGGGCGATCCAGCATCTCGTGGGGATGATGAGCTCGCGCGTCATCGTCGCGATCAACAACGACCCCGCGGCGTCGATCTTCCGCGTCGCCGACTACGGCATCGCGGGGGATCTGTTCGAGATCGTCCCGGCGCTCACGGCGGAGGTCCGCCGGGTGCGCGGGACCTGACCCGGCCGTTCGCCTAGAGGTCGCGCGCCACGGCGAGCGCGTCGCGCACGAGCGTGGGCGTGGAAAGCCCGGCCTCGCGCTGGGCCGACCGGAGCATCTGTCGGAGGTGGCGCTTCGGCTTCCCGCTCTCGGTCATCAGGGCGTGGAACAGCGCGCCGGCGAACCGAGGGTAGGCCGTGTACATGCGGGGGTTCCACTTCACGCGGTCCATCCCGGCGAACTCCCGGAAGTCCGCGAGGATGCCCGACGCCTCCAGCCGCCGGTCGTACTCCCGGAGGCGGGACGGCGACGCCCCGCCCGCGGCCTTCGCCGCGAGCGCCGTCTCGGCGGCCTCGAGGCCGCTGCGGACGGCGTAGTTCATCCCCTGGATCACGATCCCGTTCGCGAAGACAAACCCGGCCGCGTCCCCCGCGACCATCCACCCGTCGCCGTGGAACGCCGAGGGCCGGCTCGCCCAACCGGAGCTGATCAACTTCGCGCCGTATTCGACGAGCTCGCCGCCCCGGAGCCGACGGAGGATCGCGGGGTGCTGCTTGAACCGCTCGACCATATCGTGGGCGTAGACCCCCTTGCCGAGCAGCGACGCGACGTTCACGATCAGCCCGAGCGAGATCGTGTCGCGGTTGGTGTAGAGGAATCCGCCGGCCATGACCCCCGGAGGGAAGATCCCCGCGACCCACTCCTCCGCGTGGCCCTCCCCGGGCTCGAGGCCGAACCGCTCCTCCAGCACCGAGGCGTCGAGCCGATACACCTCCTTGATCCCCAGCTCGGTCGCCTCGCCCGCGAGTCGGCTCGCGGGCCGGATCGGGGTCCCGAGCGCGAGGCGCGAGTTCGCCCCGTCCGCGAGGATCGTCACCGGGGCGGTCATCGGCTCCCCGGCCTGCACGACCCCCTTCGCCCGCGAGCCGTCCCAGAGCAAGGAGTCGACCGGGACCGAGGCGACGACGGTCGCCCCGGCCGCCTCGGCCTGCTTCGCGAGCCACGCGTCCGTGCGGGCCCTGAGGACGGTGTGGGCGGCGTACGGCTCCTTCCGCCAGGACGCGTCCTCGAAGTCGAACGCGACCGAATCGTCCGCGGTGAGGAAGCCGAACCGCTTGCGCACGAGGTGGCGCTCGAGGGGCATCTCGCGGCGCCAGTCCGGAACGATCCGGTCGAGGTCGTGGCCCCAGAGCACCCCGCCCGAGAGGTTCTTCGCGCCGGGCTCCGACCCCCGCTCGAGGAGGAGGACGTTCGCGCCGCCCTGCGCCAGCCGGATCGCCGCCGCGCACCCGGCCATACCCGCGCCGACCACGATCGCGTCGAACTCGTCGGACATCGGCGGCGTCTCGGACGGGGAGCCGCCGATTTAACGGTGCTTCGAGGGCCCGGCGCCGACGAGGCGCGCCGGCGGAGCTCCGGACCCGGCTCAGCGGGACGGCCGGCCCGACAGGTCGATCGCTTCGGACGCGTTCTCGAGCCGCTTCTGGAATTCGAACGGTCGGGGTATCCCGTTCCAGTCCTCGTTGCCGATCCGCGCCCCGCCCTCCGAGCTCACCCGGAGGGTCCCGTAGTGCAGGAGGCGCTGGCCGAACGACTGGTGGACGTCGACGCCGCGCACCTGGGTCACCGGGATCTCGTCGAAGTTCTTCCCGAGGATCCCCTTCTGGACGATGACGCGGTTCGACGTGACCGCGTAGACCGTGCTGATCCACCGGAGATAGCGGACGAGGAGCCAGAGGAGGGCCACGAGGAACACGATCAGGACGATCGCCGCGATGCCGTAGAGGACGATCCCGTGCGTGCCCTGCGAGAGGTGCGCCAGCTTGGCGAGCCAGGAGACCGCGCCGACGTAGGTGTGGGTGAACGCCCACCCCATCCGCCCGCCCCACGACAGGTACGTCAGCACCCCGAAGACGATCGCGAGCGCCACCGGCCCGGGAAAGTAGTACCACTTCGTCCCCCGCGTCTCCTCGAGGAGGACCTCCTGGTCCCCCAGGTAGGTGGCCTTGAGGTGCTTCGGCAGGACCTTCGGGGCTTGCGGGGCCGACATCGCCGGGCGACGGACGGTCGCAGAGATAAGCGCTCGCTTCCGGCCCCCCGGCGCGACCGTCGCTTATATCGCGGACCCGATGCGGAGAGTCGATGGGGGTCACCGACTGCCACGTGCACATCAACCCGCTCGGGGAGATGCGGCCGGACGCGCGGGCCCTGGTCGGCCCGGTCGACCCGGAGATGGCGCGGGTCGTCGAGGAGCCGCGGCGGTTCCTCGACTATCTCGACCGGTCCGGGGTCGAGCGCGCGGTCCTCGTGAACTACGTTGCCCCGGAAGTGATCGGCTACACGGAGGCGGCCAACTCGTTCGCGAGCGAGTTCGCCGAGGAGGACCCCGACCGCCTGATCGCCGCGGGAGGGATCCGTCCGGACCATCCCGACCCGGTGAGCGAGATCCACCGCATGGTCCACGATCTCGGCCTGCGCGCGCTGAAGCTGCACCCCGCCCACCAGCTGTTCTCGCCCAACGACTACATCGACGGGCGTCGGCCGGGGCTGAAGGCGATCTACGGTGCGTGCGAGCAGGAGCGGATCCCGATCATCTTCCACACCGGTACCTCGATCTTCCCCCGCGCGAGGAACCGGTTCGCGGACCCGCTGCTGGTCGAGGACGTCGCGGTCGACTTCCCCGACCTCACGATCGTCCTCGCCCACGGGGGCCGGCCCCTGTGGACCGCGACCGCGATGTTCCTCGCGCGCCGGTTCCCCAACGTCTGGCTCGAGGTCTCGGGCGTCCCGCCGTCGCGCCTGCTCGAGTATTTCCCCCGCCTCGCCGGCCTGGCGGGCAAGGTCCTGTTCGGGACCGACTGGCCGGGCCCCGGCGTGAAGGACATCGGAGGGAACCTCCGGGCGTTCCGGTCGCTGCCGATCGGGCCGGACGACCAGCGGCGGATCCTCGAAGAGAACCCGGTCCGAGTGTTTCCCCGGCGGGCGCCCAACTGAAATACTGCCCTCGGCTCGTACGGACGTGCCGGAGCCGCCGGAGCCCGTCGCCGATGCCGCCGCGCCTCCGGTCGCCGAAGAGGGGGCGCCGGTCGTCGAGGTCGTGGAGGGCGGCGAGGAGGTCGGGCGCCTCCCGCTGCCGCGGCGTCCGCGCGGCGAGGTGTTCGGGATCGCGAGCCAGCTCCTCGGAGCGGCGCGCATCCGCGTGATGTGCGAGGACAACCTCTCGCGGATGGGCCGGATCACGGGGAAGATGAAGAAGAAGATGTGGATCCGCGCCGGCGACCTCCTGATCGTCCGGCCCTGGGGATTCCAAGAGGGGAAGGCGGACATCCTGTTCCGCTACAGCCGGACGCAGGCCCAGTACCTGTCCCGACGGAACCTTCTCCCGGCGTCGATGAACCTGTTCTCGGCCCCCGACGCGCCCGCCGAGGGATCTCCGGCCGCGTAGACCCGCGATGTGGCCTGCCCCTCCACGACCGCTCTCCGCGGGGGAGATGACGGTCGTGGAGCACAACGCGGTGGCGCTGGGCGTCTCCCTCGACCAGCTGATGGAGAACGCCGGACGCGCGGTCGCCGAGGAGGCGATCCGGCGGCTCCCACCGCCCCCGGCGCGCGTCGCGATCGTCGCGTCGACCGGCAACAACGGCGGCGACGGTACATGCTGCGCCCACTATCTGCACCAGTGGGGCTTCTCGCCGGAGGTCTGGATCGTTCGTCCGCCGGCGGAGATCGGTTCGCGGGCGGCCCGGCGCTGCTTCGAGCGGATCGAACGGACGGTGCCGGTGCACGTCCGGCTTCCGAAGCCCGAGGAGCTCGCGACGATGCCGCTCGTGATCGATGCCCTGCTCGGCTCCGGCCAGTCGTCCGCCCTCCGCTCGCCGATCGCGGAGGCGGTCGGGGCGATCCAGCAGAGCGGCGCGCCGGTGCTCTCGATCGACCTTCCGACCGGCGCGCTCGACCCGAACGGCCTCAAGCCGGCGACGACGGTCGCCCTGACGGCCGCCAAACGGGAAATGGACCCGTCGACCGCGGGGACGGTCGTCGTCCGCGACATCGGGATACCGCCGGACGCGTGGCGACGGACCGGCCCCGGCGAGTTCGCATGCTTCCCGCTCCCAACGAACCCGTCGGAGCGGGGACGCTCCGCGCGGCTGATCGTCATCGGCGGCGGGCCGTACGCCGGCGCGCCGGCCCTCGCCGCGCTGGCCTCGCTCCGCTCGGGCGCGGAGCGGGCGACCGTGCTGGCCCCCGGGGGCGCCGCGGAGCGGGTGCAGGGGTTCTCGCCGGCGCTGGTCGTGCATGCCGTTGGATCGGGCCGGTTCCGGCCGACCGACGTGCCCGAGATCCTCGACTTCGTGCGCGGGGCGCATCCGGCCGCGGTCGCGGTCGGGATGGGGACGGGAGCCCATCCCGAGACCCTGGAGGCCCTCGGCACGATCGAGCGGGCGCTGGTGGGAGGCGTCCCCCTCCTCGTCGATGCCGACGGTCTGGCGGCGCTCCCGTCCCCCGCGGCGATCGCGGCCTCGGGCGGAGAGCCGCTCGTGGCGACCCCGAACGCGGGGGAGTTCGCGCGGCTGTTCGCGGACCGGCCGGCGGAGTCGCCGACCGACCGGTTGGCGACCGCAGCCCGCCTGGCCCGGGAGCGACGGCTCACACTGCTCGCGAAGGGCCGGTCGGACGCCATCTCCGACGGGGAGACGACCGTCGAGAACCTCCACCACCACCCGGCGGGCACGGTCGCCGGAACGGGGGACGTCCTGGGCGGCGTCGTGGCGAGCCTGCTCGCCCAGGGGCTGGGTCCGGTTCCGGCGTGCCGGCTTGCCACCTACTGGGTCGGAGAGGCCGGGATCGTCGCGGCCTCGCGCCGCAGCTTCGGGCTCCTCGCGACGGACGTCCTTGACGAGCTTCCCGCCGCCTTGGCGGCCGGCCTCGCGCGGACCCGGCGAGGGGCGTAGCGGGGCTTACGCGTAGCGGACCCGCCCGCGGATCTGCCGGGCCCGGGCGCGCACGTCCTTCGCGCCGTGGGGGTTCCCTTCGACGTATCCCGCGTAGAACGCGCGCGTGAGGGCGACCGCGCGGGCCGAGAGGGCCTTCAGGTCCTCCTCGACGAGGTGGAGGTCGATTCCGAGCTCCTCGACCCCCGGGTTGCGGCTCCCCATCGAGAGGTCCAGGAACGCCGGGGAGGCCCCGGGCCCGGCCGGGAACACCACGTTGGAGCTCGTGAGGTCGCCGTGCGAGATCCCTCCGGCGTGGAGCCGCCCGACCGCCTCGCCGAACGAGCGCACGGCTCGGGCCAGCGACGCGGGATCGATCGCCGGATCCTCGAGGACCTCCTTGAGGGTGGGACCCGGCAGCTCCTCCAGGATGATCCGGTGCCGCGGCACGTCGATGTCGTAGAGGATCGGGGTGCGGACCCCGAGCCGCCGGGCGTCGACGAGCAGGCGCGCCTCGGTGCGGGTCCGCTCGCGGCGCAGGCGATCGTCCAGCGCCTTCGGTCGGTACGATTTCGTCTCCCGCTCCTTGAGGAGCGCGGGGAATCCCCACCAGTCGACCGCGCGCAGGGTCGCCTCGGCCCCGCGCTGGACGGCGCGGCCGGAACGGTCCTCGTCGGCCATCGGCTACCGACCGTCACCGGTCCCGGCGCGACGCCGCGACGCGCACGATCGCCTCGCGCACCAGCCGCGCCGCGAGGGCGCTCGTGTTGCCCTGGTCGTAGGGCGGGCTCACTTCCATGACGTCGAACCCGACGAGCCGGGGGGCCACCCGGTCGAGGACGAGCTTCACGTCCCGCGGCGTCAGCCCGAACGGCTCGGGGGTGCCGGTCGCGCCCGCGAACGCCGGATCGATCGCGTCGATGTCCAGCGAGACATAGACCCGGTCGGTCTTCAGCATCCCGAGCGCCCGGTCCACCGAGGCCTCGATGCCGTCGCGCGCGATCTCGTGGGCGGTGACGGTCGGCATGCCGATCGACCGGTTGTCATCGACCTCCTCCCGGGAGACCGAACGGACCCCCAGGACGACGATGTTCCGGGCCCCGACCCGTTCGAGCATCCGCCGGGACGAGCACGCGTGGCTCCGGGGATCCCCCAGGTAGCTCGCCCGGAAGTCGAGGTGGGCGTCCAGGTAGAGGACGCCGATGCTCGGGCCACCGGACGGAAACGCCTCCACGCACGGGGGCGCGCACGCATGGTCTCCTCCGAGCACGATCGGCACCTTGCCGTCGGCGTAGATCTTCGCGACCTCGCCCCGGACCGACTCGACCATCTCCGACGCGCTGCCGAACTCGTCGGTGTTCCCCAGGTCGTGGACCGGGACGTCGGCGAGGTCGATCCCCGTCTCGAGGTCGTACGACTCGAAGTTCCAGGAGTGCTGCCGGATCGAGTCCGGCCCGAAACGGGCGCCGGGCCGGAACGACGTCGTCCGGTCGAACGGCACGCCGAGGACGACGAACCGGGCGTCCGGATACGGGGCGACGGCGTCGGCGAACGTGGTCGGCCGGGGCACGGCGCGGGGACGCGTCCCTCGCTATAAGACGGTACTCGGAACGGGCGTCACGCGGGGGCGAGCGGAGGGGATGCGCGCTGGAGGCGGGCGCGGATCCCGACCTCCCCATACAGGATCTCCATCACGACCAGCGAGACGGCGGTCGTCGCGATCGCCATGACGAACAGCCCGGTGTAGCCGGCCAGGGCGATCGCCACGGCGCCGACGAGCGGCCCCACGCTCCAGAGGGAGGAGTTGATGAGGGCGAACATGCCGAGGTACTCCGCGCGCTCGCCCGGTGGGGCGAGGCGGGCGACCCAGGTCTGCATGCCGGTGCCGACGAGCGCGAGTCCCGCGTTCCGCACCGCCTGGGCGGGGATCGTCTGCTCCCACGTCGACGACGTCATGAAGATCCCGAACGAGGCGAGGCTGAGGAGGGTGCCGTACCAGATCCCACGGATCTCGCCGCGCCGGTCGATCCACCGCCCGAGCGGGAGGGAGACCAGGGCGCCGGTGAGGAGGCCCGCCACCGCCACGACCCCGACCTCGAGGTCGTTCGCCCCGAGGGTCGCCGCGAGGTAGCCGTAGAACGTCGCGACGGCGCCGCTCCCGATCGCCCGGATCGACACGGCGAAGGAGAACGTGATCACGGGTTTCATCTCCCGAAGCGACCGTCGGACGTGCGGCGGCGCGACGATCCGCACGTCGGGTACGACGAAGAACACCACCGAGAGGGTCCCCACCATCACGGCGACGACGAACGGGAACAACGCCGCCAGCCCGAAGACGAACGTCACGTAGCCGGCGAGGAGGAACCCGACCACCCCGCCCGCGCTCGAGGTGGCGTTGAGGAGGCCGTATCCGTACCCGCGCTCGCCCGTCCGCGTGACGTCGGCGACGTACGCGGTGAACGCTGGGCCGCCGATCGCGAGCGCGAGCTCGGCGGCGACGAACAGGCCCCCGGCGAGAACGTAGCCGGGGGCGAACACGATCGCGAGGAAGAGCGGAAAGGCGGCCGCCTCGCCCGCCAGAAGGAACGGGCGGCGCCGGCGCGCGCGGTCGGAGAGCCGGCCGACCCAGGGCCCGATCAGGCTCGCGGGAACGTAGGCGAGCGAGAGGATGGCGAGCGCGACCGGGAGCGAGGCGCCCTTGACCTCGACGAGGTAGAGCGGCAGGAAGACGATGAACAGCCCCCCGCGATTGCTCGCGAGCAGCGCGTAGAGCGAAAGCGACAGGAGCTCGCGACTCGCCACGTCCGGGACCACGGGCGCGGGTTACTTACCTCGGCCGCCCGCCGGCGGATGGTCCGGAAGCTTTAGGTAAGAACGAGGCCCGGCCGGACGGGTCGCCTCGGAGGATGGGAGCGGAACTCGTCGCGTTGAAGGTCGAGGACGACGGGGTCCGGACCCTGGTCCTGACCCATCCCCCGGTCAACTCTCTGTCGACCGCGCTCCTGAACGAGCTCGATGCGCTCGTGCGGTCCGTCGCGCAGGACCCCGCGGCCCGGTCGGTCGTTCTCGCCGGCGACGGCCCGTACTTCAGCGCGGGGGCCGACCTCAAGGAGATGGCGTCGCTCGACCGGGCCGACGCGCGCAAGGTCGTGCGCCGGGGCCTCGAGGTCCTCGGGCGACTCGAGTCGATCGGGCCGCCCGTGATCGCGGCCGTCCAGGGCCTGGCGGTCGGAGGAGGTCTCGAGCTGGCGCTCGCGTGCGACGTTCGCGTCGCGGGAGAGTCGGCGAAATTTGGCGCCCCGGAGGTCTCCTACGGCCTGATGCCGGCGTACGGGGGGACCCAACGGCTCCCCCGGGCGGTTGGCGTCGCGAAGGCGAAGGAGCTCGTCTTCACGGGAGCGCTGGTCCCGGCGTCGGAGGCGTTCCGGATCGGGCTCGTGAACAAGGTCGTCCCGGCCGGTCAGGAGCTGCGGGCGGCCCGGGACCTCGCCCACACGATCGGCCAGAAGGCGCCGAGGGCGGTGCGGGCCGCGAAGCGGGCGATCGCCGCGAGCTCCGACCTCTCCCTGGCCGAGGGCCTGGCGCTCGAATCGAGTCTCTTCGAGACCGAGGTCCTGCCGACCGACGACCTCGGGGAGGGACTCCGGGCGTTCGGGGAACACCGTCCGCCCCGGTTTCGGGGGCAGTGAGCGTGGGGATCGAATTCGCCTTCTCGCCCGAGCACGACGCGTTCCGAGCCGGGGTCCGCGCGCTCGTGGAGAAGGAGGTCGCGCCGATCGTCGGGACGATGGACGAGAGCGAGCAGTTCCCCCGCTCCTCGGTCCGCTCGCTGCAGGAGCAGGGTCTCTTCGGCGTGCCCGTCCCCGTCGAGTACGGGGGATTGGGCCTCGGGAAGGTCGGCTACTGCATCCTCCTCGAGGAGGTCGGGAAGGTCGACGCCTCGCACGCGACGATCCTCGGGGCCCACACCTCGCTCGGCACCACGCCCCTCCTCTACTACGGGACCGAGGAGCAGAAGCGACGGTGGCTCGTCCCGGCCGCGCGGGGAGAGAAGCTTCTCGCGTTCAGCCTCACCGAGCCCGGTTCGGGCAGCGACTCGGGGTCGGTCCGCGCGGCCGCGGAACGGAGGGGCGACGGATGGGTCGTCTCGGGGAACAAGATCTACGTCTCGAACGGACGCGAGGCCGACACGGTCGTTCTCCTGGCCGCCAACGACGCAAAGCTCGGCCCGCTCGGCGGGGTGACGGCGTTCCTCGTCGACACCGACCTTCCGGGCTTTCGGGTCGGTCGATGCGAGAAGAAGATGGGGCTTCACGGGACCTCGACCGCGGAGCTCGTGCTCGACCGCGTGGAACTCGGGTCCGAGCGGGTGCTGGGCGAGCCGGGCCGCGGCTTCTTCGTCGCGATGACCGCGCTCGACGTCGGGCGGGTCTCCCTCGGGGCGGCCTCGCTCGGAGCGATGGAGACCGCGTCCGCCGACGCGCTCGCGTTCGCCCAGCAGCGCGTCCAGTTCGGCTCCCCGATCGCCGGGTACGAGGCGATCCAGTTCAAGCTCGCGGACATGGCGATGAAGATCCACGCGCTGAGGCTGATGGTCTACCAGGCCGCCGCCCACCAGGACCGCATGGGCGCCGACCCGTCCCGGTGGGGACCGCTCGACCGGCAGGCGAAGACCCGGGAGGCGGCGATCGTGAAGTGCCTGGGCTCCGAGTGGGCCAGCGACGTGATCGACGAGGCGCTCCAGATCCACGGGGGCCTCGGATACATCCGCGGCACGCCGATCGAGCGCGCCTACCGGGACGCGCGGATCGGCGAGATCTTCGAGGGGACGAACGAGATCCAGCGCCTGGTCATCGCCCGCGACGTCCTCGCGCGAGGGTTCGGACCGTAGGCCCGCGTCGGGCCAACCGGGCCGGGGGCGCCGACGGGGCCCCGACCCCCTCGCGGGGCCGCCTACGGGGCCGAGCCCGCGCTTCCGTCGGGCCCCGGCACCCGGGCCGGCGGCTCTCGGAGGACGCGACGGAGGACCTTCTGCACGCCGCTCCGGGGGAGCGACTCGCGGAACTCGACCGAGCGAGGCGACTTGTAGTGGGCTAGCCGCCCGCGGGTGTAGGCGATCAGCTCCTCGGCTTCGACCCTCGTTCCGGCCCTCCTCACGACGAACGCCTTCGGGACCTCACCGAGCGTCGCGTCCGGGACGCCGACGACCGCCGCGTCGGCCACCGCGGGATGCTCGAACAGGACCTCCTCGACCTCGCGGGGGTACACCTTGAGGCCCCCCACGTTGATCATGTCCTTCTTGCGATCGACAACGTAGGCGAAGCCGTCGGCGTCGATCCGGGCGAGGTCTCCCGTGAGAAGCCAGCCGTCCTCGAGCACCGCGGCGGTCTCGTCGGGCCGGCGGTAGTATCCGAGCATCACCTGGGGGCCCCGGACCGCGAGCTCGCCGACCTCTCCGGTCGGCAGCGGGCGGCGGCGGTCCTCCGGGTCGACGACCCGCTGGTCGGTGTCGGGAAGCGGAAGCCCGATCGAGCCGGCGCGGCGCTCCCCCTCGGTGGGATTGGCGTGGGTGACGGGCGAGGCCTCGGTGAGCCCGTAGCCCTCCAGGATCCGCCCTCCCGTCGCGGCCTCGAGCTTCCGCTGGACCTCCACCGGCAGGGGTGCGGACCCGCTCAGGCAGAACCGTATCGACCGGATGTCGTGCCGGGCGAGGTCTTCGCGCCGGACGAGAGCCTGGTAGAGCGCGGGCACGCCGGGGAGCTGGGTGGGGTGGTAGCGATCGATGAGCCCGAGGAGTTCGCCCGGTTCGGGGCGGGTCTGGATCACCACCGTGGCCCCGTCCGCCAGCCCCATGAGGAGACCGACCGTGAGGCCGTAGATGTGGAAGAACGGGATGGCGGCGAGGATCACCTCGTTGCCCGCGACCCGCGTGGTGTTCCACCCGTTCGTCTGCGCGACGTTCGCGACGAGGTTCCGATGCGTCAGCATCGCGGCCTTCGCGATACCGGTCGTGCCGCCGGTGTACTGGAACAGCGCGATCGTCGTCGCCGCATCGCCCAAGTGGATCGGGGCGGTGCCGGGGCTCCGAACCGCCCGACGCCACGGCCGGACCTTGGCGCCGCGGGGGAAGCGGGTCGGGCGACCCTGCCGCCGGAGCACGAGGTTCACGAACGGGCGCCGGCTCCACGGGTAGAACTCGCGCAGGCGCGCCACGAAGACGACCGGCAGGGCAACCCGGGAATCCACGGCCGCCAGGTTCGGGTGGAGGATCTCGAGCGTGACGATCGCCTTGGGCTCGGAGTCGACCAGGACCCGGACCAGATCGTCCCCGACGTACAGCGGGCTCAGCGGGACCGCGATCGCGCCGATCCGGAGGACGCCGAACAGGGCGATCGCGAACCCCGGGCAGTTCGGAAGGTAGATCGCGACGCGATCCCCCGGCCCGATCCGTTCGCGCGCGAGCGCCGCCGCGAAGCGCTCGCTCTCCGCCCAGAAGCGGGCGTAGCTCCAGCGCGCCCCGTAGTACAGCAGCGCGGTGCGCGCGCCCCATCGATGGACGGCGTCGTCCACGAGCTCGGTGAGCAGCTTCGGCGGCAGCGCGACATGGGGGGAGACCCCGGCGGGGTACCGGGAGAGCCACGGCCGAGCGGGCTCGGTCGCGGGCGCGTCGGTCACGGGGGGGACGCCTCCCCGCCGGTCGAGGCCCGCGCGAACTGGACCCCCGGCTTGTAGCTGGCGACGAACCGGACGGGGTCGCCGATCGCGACGTTCCCCTCCACCCGGATCCCCTGCATCCAGCCCGAGACCCGTCCTCCCCCCTCGAGCTCCACGACCACGTACGCGTACGGCGCTTCGTTCAGGAACTCGTCGCCGGGGACGGTGAGGACGGTGAACGCCACGATGCGGCCCCGGTCCGAGAGCCCGTGCTCCTCGAGTCCGGGACGCCCGCACCGGGCGCACGCGAGCCCCCAGGTGGCCGTGATCGTCCCGCAGCCCGGGCACCGGAGGCCCCGGAGCCGGCCGCCGGATTCGTAGCCGTCCACGAACTCCGCGATCGAGTGGGGGGCGGACCCGGAAGCGTCGGCCGTGGTCGACCCCTCAGCGACGCGAGAAGATGTGGACAGAGCAGGAGCCACCCGTCGCCCCGACGTTGTGCGCGAGCGCCGTCCCGGTCCGCGGGACCTCGCGTCCCCCGGCCCGGCCGTTCACCTGCTCGAAGATCTCGACCACCTGGCCGACCCCGGTCGCGCTGACGGGGTGCCCCTTCGCCTTCAGCCCCCCGGACGGGTTCACGGGAAGCCGCCCGTCCCGGGCGGTGACGCCGTCCCCGCTCTCCCGGGCCGCCGTCCCCTTCGGGAAGAAGCCGAGATCCTCGAGGGCGAGCACCTCGGCGATCGTGAAGCAGTCGTGCACCTCGAGGAAGTCGATCTCCCGGGGTTCGAGCCGCGCTTGGCGGAACGCCCGGGCTCCGGCGGTCCGCGTCGAGGGGAGCCCCAGAAGGTCGGGACGATCGTGCAGGCCCGTGACGGCCCCCGCCCGGGCCGACGCACGGACGACTAGCGGTTCGCGCGCGGGCCGTCCGATCGACTCCCGGGCGGACACCACGACCGCCGCCGCCCCGTCGGAGAACGGGCAGCAGTCGTACAGCCGCAACGGGGACGCGACGATCGGCGAAGCGAGGTACGTCTCCATCGAGATCTCCTTTTGGAGGTGGGCGTGGGGGTTCCGCGCCGCGTTCGCGTGGTTCTTGATCGCGATCGCTCCGAACATCTCGGGCGTGGTCCGGTACGCGGCGCGGTACGCGCTCGCCAGGGTCGCGTACAGTCCGGGGAAGGTGGCTCCGTTCCTCGTCTCGAACGGGTAGTCGGCGGCGATCGCGAAGAAGGTGGTCGCGGTCTGCGTGGTGAGATGGCTCAGTCGCTCGGCGCCGACGACCAGGGCGGAGTCCACGAACCCGCCCGCGACCTGGACGAACGCCTCGTGGAGCGCGGCGCTGGACGAGGAGCAGGCCGACTCCACGGTCACGGAGGGGACCTCGGGGATTCCGAGCCCGCTGTTGATGAGCGGCCCGACGTGGGCCTGGTGCTCGGCCAGGCCGAAGCAGTTCGCGACGAACGTGTGACCGATCTGCTTCGGCTCGAGTCCCGCGTCGCGGATCGCTTCCATCGCGACGCGGGTCGCCGCCTCGCGCGCGGTCTCGGCCATCTTCCCGTACCGGCTCGAGGCGGCGCCGACGATCCACGTCTCCCGCATGCGCCCTGCTCCGACAGCCCGGGGTCGGGGATAACGTGCCCGGACCGGCGGATGTCAGACGGGGCGAACGGAAGGGAGACCGACCCAGGCGCGCAGGGTCTCGAACGCCTTCTCCGCCTCCGCGGCCCGCGCGGTCTTGAACAGCAAGCGGCCCGTCCGGGCGATCGTGACCTCGGGATCCATCGAGGCGATCAGCATCACCCGGGCATCGACCACGGGGATGCCCCGTCGCCGGAGCTCGGCTCCGATCCGGGCGAGGTCGAGAACGACCCTCTCCTCGGGCACGGCCTCGATCCCTCCCCCGCTCGCGCACACCCTGAGCTGGCGGTACATGGCACCCACACCGGCCGGCTCAGGCGGACGCGGACTTCAAACCCCCGGGCCGACCCCGAAACCGGGGTCTTCGCGTGCGGTCGAGAGGGCCGGCGCAGACCCGCCTACGACGAGCCCATCGGGGCGCCGCACTTCGCGCAGAATTGGGCCCCCGAGGCGTTCGGAGAGCCGCACGAGGCGCACACCCTCCCGCCGGAGGGGGCGGCCGCGGGCGGCGGAGCGTTCCACGGCGGAGCCGCCCCGCCGGTGAGCGGAGCGCCCATGCCCATCCCCGACGCGGCCGGCATCGGCGGGTGCCATACGATCGCCAGGATGCCTCCCACGAGGGCGAGGATCAGGCCGAGGACGAATCCGCCTCCGCCCACGATGCTGATCAGCCCCAGGACGAGGACGACCGCGCCCCAGGTTCTCGCCGATTGAGGGTGCGACCGCATCTGAACCGCTCCGAACAGGATGATGATCCCGAACAGGAGCGCGACGATACCGAGGACGATGATGAGCAGGCCCAAACCGGGGAAGAACGCTCCCACGAGGCTTCCGACGAATGCCGCGACGGCGGCATCGTAGATCCCGTCCAGCAGGATCAGGATCCCGCCGATCAGGGTCAGGACGAACGCGGCGACCGGGTAGCTCCCGCTCTGGGACATCGAGGCCATGCGGCTCCGACGGCAGGTCCTGCTATATCAAGCCGTAGGCGGACCGGACGTCACAGGACCACGGCTCGCCGGACGCAGTCGTCGATGATCCGGTCGGCATCGACCCGCTCCTCCTCGCGGAGGATCTGGATCAGGTTCGATCGGGTGGCGGGCTTGTCCGGGACGGCCTGGCAGCAGACTCCCGGGCGGGTCGAGATCGAGTACGTTCCGATCGCCTTCGCGACCGCCTCGATCTCCTGCTTGTCGAACCCGATCAACGGGCGGACGATCGGAAGGTGGACCGACGCCGTCGCCGACCGCATGTTCGAGAGCGTCTGGGAGGCGACCTGGCCGAGCGCCTCGCCCGTCGCGAGGAACGTGGCCCCCTCGCGCTCGGCGATTCGCTCCGCCGATCGCCACATGAACCTCCGGCAGAGCACGCAGCCGACGTGCCGGTCCGTCTCCCGCATCAGCGTGGTCTGCGTCGAGCCGTGCGGGACGAGGTAGAGCGGGATCGGCTGGCGGTAGCGCTCGCGCAGGAGGCCGAGGTGGTCGATCACCTTCGCCAGCGGCGAGTCGTCGGTGAACGGCCGGTTGTCCATGTGGACCGCGACGATCTCATGCCCCTGGCGCAAAAGGTAGTGGATCGCCACGGGAGAGTCGATCCCCCCGCTCATGAGCATCACGCCGCGCGCCATCGCCGGGAACGACCGCCCTCCCGGTATTAAGCGATGCTCGCGGCCCCGCCCGCCGTGAGGGAGAGGTAAAATGCGCTGCCGAGTCGCCGGACCGATGGCTTCCGGGGCCGCGGCGCCGGTCGATCTGTTCGCGCGCGACGAGGGGACCGGACCGACGATCGTTCTCCTGCACGGCGTCGGGACGAACCACACGGTCTGGAACGCCGTTGTCCCGCACCTCGGCCACGAGTTTCGTATCCTCGCCCCGGATCTCCGGGGCCATGGCCGCTCGCCGGCCCCGGCCGGGTCGCGCTTCTCGTTCGAGGAGCTGGAGGGCGACCTGGAGCACCTGCTCGATCGCAAGAGCATCCCCGCCGCGCATCTCGTCGGGCTGAGCGCCGGAGCCCTCCTCGCCCTGCGAATCGGCCTCGACCGTCCTCGGCGCGGCCGGAGCCTCACGATGGTCAGCGGGGCCGCGTACACGGACGCTCACACCCGGTCGGTGGCCGAGCGCTGGGCCGAGACGTACGCGAAGGAAGGGCCGGACCGGTTCGCCGTCCGCCTCCTCAAGGATCTCTACTACCCGGATTGGATCGAGGAGCACATGGACTTCGCGGACCGCGTCCGGAAGGAGGTCCTCGACCAGGACTTCGGGCCGGCGCGCGAGTGGGCCCGGCAGGCCTCCACCTTCGACGAACGATCCCGCATCGCGTCGCTCGCGCTCCCGACCCTCATCGTGCAGGCGATGGACGACCAGGTCGTGGACGCCTCCCACGGTCGGATCCTCCGCCAGTCGATCCACGGCGCCCAGATCCGGATCCTCGCCCAGACCGGTCACATGATCCCGATCGAACGGCCCGCGGAGACGGCCGAGTCGATCGGATCGTTCGTTCGGGACGTCGAGCGGAGGAACGGGAGCTCGCCGACGGACTGACCACCTGCCGCCATCCTCGAGCTTATCTCCTCACCGACCGATTCCGTGCCGATGGCCTCGGACGCTTCCTCCGACCTGGCGGCCCGGCTCGCCCGGCTCGAGCAGGAGCTTCGAGAGCTCCGGCTGAGGGTCGCCGCTCTGGAGCGGCTGGTCGGCAGCGCGGGCGAGCACCCCGCGGACCGGACCGTGGTCCAAGGGAAAGTCTCCTACGACTGGCAGGCATGACCTCCCCGGTCGGCGGCGCGCCGTCCCTGCCCCGCCGTTCCCCCTCGGTCTCCGAGCTCCTCGCCGCGTTCCCTCCGCGGACGCCCCCCGTCAGCACCGCGGGCGCGGCGGTGACGGTCGTCCTCCGCGAAGGAGCCTCCGAGCCGGAGGCGCTCCTGATCGAGCGCGCTCCGAACCCCACCGACCCCGGATCCGGGCAGGTCGCCCTCCCCGGGGGGCGCGTGGACGAAGGCGACGGCTCGCTCGCGGCGACCGCCCTCCGAGAGCTGGAGGAGGAGGTGGGTCTGGTCCGATCCGACCTATCCGGCCCGCTGAGGTTCGTCGGGACGGGCCACGCGCGACAGTTCGGACTGAGGGTCGGCGTCTTCGCGGCCGAGCTCGGTCGTGAGCGCGGCGTCCCGTCGGTGCGCAGCGCCGCGGAGGTCGCGCACGTCTTCTGGTTGCCCCGCTCAGAACTCGGTGAGGTCCGCCGCGTGACGCGGGAGACGAGCCACGGGCTGGCCGAGGTGGCGGCGACGGTGCACGAGGGGCATGTGCTCTGGGGGTTCACCCGCCGGGTCTTGCGCGAGTTCTTCGGCCTGCCACCCGACGGCGAATCCCCGGGATCTCTCCTAGTGCGCGACCCATCGGACGGCTAGCCTGTTCCGGCGTGCAGGGAGAGCCGAGCGGCCGGGATCGAGCCGCCCGGCGGGGCCAGTTACGGAAGGCGAATCGGGCTCCGGACGTCCCCCGTCGGGTCCCTAGAGTATCGGGGCGCGGAAGCTGTAGATTCCCGACACCGAGATCGCAACCTCCGACGCGGACTGCACCTCGAAGCCGTACTGGCCCCCCGCGACGACCGTCAGATCGCCCAGGCCGTCGGACGACGCGTTGACCCCATAGACCCTACCTCCCCCCGGGCCGACGATCGAGAAGTTCAGCCGCTGCGACGGCGCCGAGTTCCAGATGAAGCTGAACGAACCGGCGTGCGGGAACGTAAGGGTGTACGCGCGGTCGACCGTCGAGCCGCCCGGATCCGTGAAGGAGAACGACTCGGCGACCGCCTGCGACACCGACACGAACCCGAGGGCGGCGATCACGATGACGACGGTCGCGGAAACGGCGACTGCGACGATCACCGGAGGCGTGAGAAGCCGTCCCCGTCGCGGTCGGGGCGCCTCGTGAGCGTCGGCCGGAGGCGGCTCCCCGGACCCGGGCTCGATTGGGGCCGGGACCTCCGCTTCGGGGAGGGTGGCTGGTACGGCCTCCGGAGTCGACATGGCGTCGTGGCGCGAGACCCTCGACGTGGGCGAGGTCGGCCGGCGACCCTGACGCTCAGGATAAGCGTTTGTTCCGTGCCCACGAGGTATCGCGGCCGGACCAGGCTCCGGCCGGGAGGGCCGGGCCGAGCGGTCGCCGCCCGAGGGAGCGGGCCCCGGCCCGCACGACGGTCAACGGACGGCCGGGCGGTCCGGCCGGCGGAGCGGGCGGCGTTCGACCGGTATCAGTATTATATAGGTTTAAATAGTCGCGCGCGGGGGATTCGTTTGGTCAAGATCCGGATCGAGAACGTCGTCGCCTCGACCTCCCTCGGGGACGAACTCGACCTCCAGTCGATCGCCCTAGGGCTCGACGGGGCGGAATACGAGCCCGAACAGTTCCCCGGCCTAATCTACCGGCTCAAGCAGCCGAAGACCGCGATCCTCCTCTTCCGGTCCGGCAAGGTGGTGTGCACGGGAGCGAAGAGCATGCACGAGGTGGAGGAGTCGATCGCGACGGTCGCCCAGCAGATCCGCAAGGGCGGCCAGAGGATCCACCTCCGCCCCAAGATCGAGGTCCAGAACATCGTCGCGAGCTCGGATCTCGAGAGCGAGATCAACCTGAACGCGATCGCGGTGACGCTCGGACTCGACCGCGTGGAGTACGAACCCGAGCAGTTCCCGGGCCTCGTCTGCCGGATCGACGAGCCGAAGGTCGTCGTGCTCCTCTTCGGCAGCGGCAAGCTCGTCTGCACGGGCGCGAGAAAGCCTTCGGATGTCGAGGTCGCGGTGAAGAAGATCACCAAGGAGCTCCAGGGCGCCGGCCTCCTAAGATAGGGCGGCGCTCTCGGCCGGCCTGTGGCGCTCCCGTCGGATCTCCCCGTCATCGACCACCACTGCCACCTCTCGCCGCACGGGGAGGGCGTGGAAGCGGCCCGCCGGTTCCGCTCGGCCGGAGGGACCCACCTGTTCCTCGCGACCCAGAACTACGGACCCGGCACCCCGCGCTCCGTGGACGACTATCGCGAGCAGTACGAGACGACCGAACGGCTCGCGCGCCGGCTGGGGGATGAGTCGGGCGTGACCGCGTACGTCGTCCTCGCTCCCTACCCGGTCGATCTCGTGGACGGGGCGGCGCAGATGGGAGCGGCGCGGGCCCTCGAGCTCCACCAGGCGGCGCTTGACCTGGCCGGCGCGTGGATCCAAGAGCGGCGGGCGGTCGCGCTGGGCGAGGTCGGATGGCCCCACTTTGCGGTCCCGCCGGAGGTCGCTCGGATCGGTTCCGCGGCGTTCCGGCATGCCCTCGGGGTCGCCCACGACGTCGACTGTCCTGTGGTCGTCCACTCCCCCGATCTCGACCCCGCCGCATACCGAGACCTGGCGGTCGAGGCGGATCGCGCCGGGATCCCGCGGCATCGGATCGTCAAGCACTACGCCCGCCAGCGCGTCCGCGACGGCGCGTCGAGCGGGATCGTCCCGTCGTATCTGGCCCGCCGGCAGCTCGTGACGGAGGTCCGCGACGATCCCGGCCCGTGGTTCCTCGAGACCGACTTCCTCGACGACCCGCGGCGTCCGGGCGCGGTCCTCGACCTCGCGACCGTCCCCCGGCGCGCGAGGTCGATCGCGCAGACCGACGGGGGAACCGAGAGGCTCCGGGTCCCGTTCGTCCGCTCGGTGGAGCGGGTCTACGGCTGGACGCCGCGAACCGACGGGAAGGCGGGACCATGAAGCGCGGAGGGGCCCGACGGGGACGACTGATTGCGCTGGAAGGGATCGACGGCTCCGGGAAGTCGACCCTGGCCCGGGCCCTCGCGGCCGCGCTGCGACGAGGGGGGCGCTCGGTCCGGGTCCGACGCGAGCCGTCGGACCGACGCCTGGGAGCGCTCGCCCAGTCGGCGAGCGTCGGCGACCCGTGGTCCGGTGCGATCTACTTCACGATCGATCGTTACCTCGCCCGTCCGGCTCTCGAGCGCGACCTGGCGCACCACGACGTGGTGGTGACGGACCGGTCGTACTACTCGACCCTCGCCTACCAGGGCAGCGCCCTCCCCGCTCGGGACCGGGTCCGCCTCAGGACGATCCAGACCTCCACGACGTGCCGCCCCGACCGGACGATCCTCCTCGATATTTCGCCGCGCGAGGCGCTCGCCCGGCTCGGGCGACGTTCGCCGGCCCGCAGCCCCCTCGAGCGGGACCGGACGCTGCGCCGGGTCGCCCGGGCCTACCGGGAGCTGGCGCGACGTCCCGGCTGGATCGTGCTCGACGCCCGACGCCCCCGGCGGGCTCTCGTCGCCGAGGCGCTGCGACGCCTCGACGCGGAGCGGACCCTCGGTGCTCCGCGCCGTCGCGCTGGGAGAAGGTGATATCCGCGCCGCGCTCCGGAGGACCGGCCCGATGACCCCTCCGACGCGCATCCTCCTCCGCGAGGAGACCCTCGACCCGTCGTTTCTTCCCCCGAAGCTCCCGCACCGGGAGCCGGAGCTCGCGCTCCTCCTGAAGCGGTACCGGGAGGCGCTGGCGCGCGGGGTCCCGTTCCACCTACTCCTGACCGGAGGGGTGGGCAGCGGGAAGACCGCGCTCGCCCGGCGGCTCGCCGCCGACCTTGAGCGCGCAGGCCGGCTCGGCGAGTACCCGGCCCAGGCGACGTACGTCAACTGCTGGCGCCGGGCGAGCGACCGGACGGTGATGCTCGACCTCCTGAGGAGCGTGGGGGTGTCGCTGCCGGATCGGGGCTACAGCCTGTCGGAGATGCTGGACGTATTCGAGCAGGGGATCCGACGCACGCCGGCCCACCACCTCGTGCTGCTCGACGAGGCTTCCGCGCTCGTGAAGCAGGGAACGAAGCTCGTCTACCTCCTCTCCCGCTCGCGCGAGGTCGGTCTCGGCTCGATCTCGCTGGTCCTGATCGCGGCCGAGGACCTCCTTCCCTACCTCGACGCCCCGAGCCGGTCGAGTTTTGGGGTGACGCATCGGCTCGCGCTCGCCCCGTACGGTCGCGCGGCGCTCGCCGACATCCTCGTGTCGCGAGCCGAGCTCGCGCTCCGCGGCGGGAGCTTCGACCGGGATCTTCTCGACCAGATCGCGCGGGTCGCGGCCCCGGGCGGCGACGCGCGATTCGCCCTCGAGCTGCTGGCGAACGCCGCCCGGGCCGCCGAGGACGCCGGCGCGGAGGCGCTCGCGGCCGAGCACGTCCGCCGGGCCAAGGGCTCGATCCTGCCCACGGTCACCGAGTCACAGCTCGAGACACTCTCGACGAACCAGCTGGGAGTCCTCCTCGCGATCGCCCGGTCGCTCAAGCGGCGCGGCACGTCCGTCCCGAGCCAGAAGCTCCGGGCGGCCCACGCCGCCCTCCTCGAGGAACTCGGAGGGCCGACGATGAGCCGCACTACGTTCTGGCGGACGCTCAAGGAGCTCGAGCGTGACGGGCTCGTGTCGCTCGACGCCGGAGCGTCGGGCGAGTCGAGCCAGGTTGCGATGGACGAGCTGCCCGCGAGTTTCCTCGCGACGTTGCTCGAGGAGCGGCTCGGGCGCGCCGGGGGCCGGAAAGCCTAAAGCGCGCTCCGAGGGTCCTCGGGCCCCGTGGCGGGCTCCCAGGCGCGGTCGGCGCCGTCCTCCGTTCCCGAACGCCTTCCGGCCTGGATCCGCACCCGGCCGCCGCAGGGACCGGTCTATCCCGCGGTCCGGGAGATCCTCGGCGACCTCCGCCTCGGGACGGTCTGCCGCGAGGCGCGGTGCCCCAACCTTTCCGAGTGCTGGTCGCGCGGTGCGGCGACGCTCATGCTCCTGGGGACGGAGTGCACCCGTCGGTGCGCGTTCTGCGCCGTGACGACGCACTGGCCCCGGGGGACGGTCGATCGCACGGAGCCGACGCGCGTGGCCGAAGCGGTCCGCCGGTGGGGCCTGCGGTACGTGGTCCTGACCCAGGTCTGCCGCGACGACCTCCCGGACGGCGGGGCCGGGCTGCTCGCGGAGGCGGTGGACCGGATCCGGGAGGCGAGTCCGGGAACCCTGGTGGAGCTGCTGATCGGCGACCTGGCCGGCGACGACGGGTCGCTCCGGACGGTGCTCGCCGCGTCGCCCGACGTGCTCGCGCACAATCTCGAGACCGTCCGCGCGCTCAGCCCGCGCGTGCGCGACCCACGCGCGAGCTACGACCGCTCGCTGCGCGTCCTCGCGCGCGCGCGCGAGATCGGCCCGCCCGATACCGTGACGAAGAGCTCGATCATGCTGGGGATCGGCGAAGGCGACGAGGACCTCGTGCGGGCGTTCCGCGACCTGCGGGAGGCCGGCGTCGACCTCCTCACGCTCGGGCAGTACCTCCGTCCCGGTCCGGAGCACCTGCCGGTGGCGCGCTACGTCCCCCCCGACGAGTTCGACCGCTGGTGTTCGGTCGGCCGGGAGATCGGCTTCGCCGGGGTCGAGGCCGGTCCCCTCGTCCGGAGCTCGTACCGGGCCGAGGAGCTCTACCGCCGGGCTCGCGCGGCCCGGGGGGGGTAGCGGGTGGCGAAGAAGGTCCGGCGCAACCCCGAGGCCGCGGAGGAGGCGAAGTTCGAGTTCCCGGCGTTCGACGAGGCGGGGTTCTTCAAGAAGGAGCTCGAGATGACGTGGGCGGTCGTGCTCGCGTGCGGCTTCGCCGTGCTCCTGGGCCTCCTCTCCTGGCTGTCGTGGAACGCTCTCCTGCCCTGGTGGGCCGGGTTCCTGATCGGGCTCGCCGGAGTGATCCTGGGACTGATCGCGATCGGGCGGCTCCGGACCAACTCCCACCTCTACACGAAGGGCGACTGGGCGGCGCTGTTCGCGCTCGAGTTCTTCGGCTGGATCGCGCTCTGGTTCGTGCTCGTCAACGTCGCGTAGGCCGGCGCCCTAGCTCCGGTGGGACCAGGGGAGCCGCTTGTCGAGGAGCTGCCGCAGCGCGTCGGCGAGCGCCTCCGATTCCGGGGCCGCCGCGAGGGGCCGGACCGCGAGCTGGCCGGGGCCGTCCGGCGTCAGGTTCTTCCCGAGGGAGAGCCGCGCGAGGCTATCGCCGAGGACCGTTTCGATCTCGCACTCGGTCCACCGGGTCTCCACGCCGAGGCTGCCGTCGTCCCGGACGAACGGTCCCTGGAGGACGCCGGTACCGCTCGCGGTCCACTTCCCGAGGAACTGCCCGACCCGGTCGATCCCTGGCGGGGGGCCGTCCCGACGGCGGACCGGCGAGCGGAGGCGGTGCGCGACCTCGAGCGCGAGGACGATCCGCTCGGCGTCCGCGGCGCTGCTGCTGCCCAAGACCTCGAACCCGGCCCGCGCCGCTTCGGCCGCGAGCGCGCTCTCCGCCTTGCGCACCTGAGGGTAGAGCGTGTCGTCGACGATGTCGGGCCGGGGGATCTCGGCCACGCAGACGTGGCTCTGGCGGTCGGTCGTCCGGCGGAGGGCTTCCCCCCGCGAGATCCGGTCCGGGGGGTCGACATCGAACCATGCGGCGGACGGCGCGTCCAGATAGGCTCCGGCCGCGACGACGAACAGGCCGAGGTTCCGGCGCGACAGGGCCGTCGCGACGTTCCGATGCGGGTCGACCGGGTCGGTCAGGATGAGGGCGACGTCGTCGGGGAGCCGGGGGGCTTCGCGGCCCGGTTCCTCGAGGCGCGCGGGGACGCGCCAGCGGCGCGCGGCGGTCAGGAGCGCGCGGAGGGAGCCGTACTTGAGGACCAGGAGCTCGACCAGGTATCCCGAGAACCCCTCCGTTCTCGCCTCCGACCCGTAGATGCCGAGGGCCCGAAGGAACTGCTTGGTGAGCCGGATCTGACCGACCTCGGACGCCGTCTCGCGCTCGGCGAGGTACGCCTGATGGAACGGGGTACGGTCGACGGGGGAGATCGGGTGGGACGGGTCCGAGACCGCAAAACCGGGGACGGCGTCGACGGTGAACTCTTCGTACCGGCCGCGCAGGTACGGATGCTCCGCGTACCGGGTCTCCGGGCCGGTGAGGACCGCCCTCCCGAGCGCGAGCCCCTCCTCGCGGAGCCGGTCGCGGGGGAGGTCGGGGGGAAAGAGGAGGAACAGGTCGATGTCGAGGCGGTCGTTGAGGAACGTCCCCCGCGCCGCGCTGCCGGCGACGACGGCGCGGACGAGCGGACTCGATCGGGCACGGGCCGCCTGCTGGACCCGGTCGGGGAGCTCGGACCGGACCCGCTCCACGCGGGCCAGGAGCTCCGAGGACGGGGCGATCCGAACGCCGACCGCGGCCTCGATACGGTCCGCCTCGACCTCGGTCTCGTGCCGTGGCGGAGAGGACATTCCACGGGGGGGACGCTCCGGCGCAGATGAGCCTTCGGCTCCGGGCCGGGCAGCGAGCGTTATCGCGCCGGCCGGCCTTAGGGATCGGGAGGGAGATGGCGGCCACGCTGGCCGATCGGGCCGCGACGCTCTGGACGCCGCTGGAGGCCGGCAAGGTCCGGTGCACGGCGTGCGCCCGCTACTGCGCGATCCCCGACGGCTCGCACGGGTTCTGCTTCGTTCGGAAGAACGAGGGCGGACGGCTCGTGCTGCTGACCTACGGGCTCGCCTCGGCGATCCAGGTCGACCCGGTCGAGAAGAAGCCGCTCTCCCATTTCCACCCCGGCACGCGCGTCTACTCGATCGGCACGGTCGGGTGCAACTGGCGCTGCCTCTACTGCCAGAACGCCGAGATCTCCCAGGAGCACGAGATCAAGGGGCGAACCCTGTCCCCCCAGGCGGCCGTCGCGGGGGCCCGGCGGTACGGCTGCTCGGGCGTGACGTTCACCTACAACGAGCCGTCGATCTTCGCCGAGTACGCCCTCGACATCCTGCGCGAGGCGCACGCGGCGGGCCTGTTCGCGAACTTCGTCACGAACGGCTACATGACCCCCGAGGCGGTCGAGGCGATCGGGCCGCACCTGGATGCGGTGAGCGTCGACTTCAAGGGGAGCGGCGAGCCCGGTTTCATGCGCAAGTACATCAGCGCGAAGGGACCCGAGCCGATCTTCGACTCGGCGGCCGGGCTTAAGCGACGGGGGGTCCACGTGGAGATCACCGACCTGATCGTCCCCCAGGTCGGGGACTCCGTCGACGCGACGCGGAAGCTGGCCCGCTACGTCGTCGACACCCTGGGGCCGGCCACGCCGTTCCACCTCCTCCGGTTCCATCCCGACTACAAGATGCTCGACCTGCCCGAGACCCCGATCGCCACCCTCGAGAGGCTCCACGCCGTCGCGAAGGCCGAGGGGCTCGAGTACGTCTACCTCGGGAACATCTGGGGGCACCCGCTCGAGCACACCTACTGCCCGGGATGCGGCGCGATCGCGGTGCGACGCTACGGCTTCACGATACGGTCGTGGAACCTCGACCGCGAGAACCGGTGCCGGGCGTGCGGGCACCCGATCCCGATCGTCGGGAGGCCCCCGCCCGACTACGTTGCCGCGTTCGCGACCCCCGTGTAGGCGCCGCGCGGGGCACCGCCTCGACCACGAGGTGAAGGGGGATCTCGGTGAGGAACGTACCCTGGGGGCTCTTCGCCACGATCTCCGGCAACGGCCAGGGTTCCTCGAGCCTAGTGACCACGAGCCGCGCGGCGCGAAGATACCCGGAGTACGTCGAGAGGGTCCGGTGGAACGACTCGGTCCAGACGATCCGCCCAGCCGACACCTCCCAGGGGATCCTCGACCGACCCTCGACGCGATAGCCGCGGACCTTCCTCCAGACCGTGGCGCGGTAGATCCCGTCCGTACCGAATCCCCGCTCGACCGACCAGAGGGAGCGGTCGTCGAGGTCGAAGCACGGATGCGCGATCGAGAACACGAACCGGCCGTTCGGTCCAAGGACCCGGGCAGCCTCCCGGATCGCTCCGCGGGCGTCGGCGATGTCCATCAGGGCCATGTTCGCGACCACCAGGTCCGTCGTGCCGGTCGGCAGCGGTAGTCGGGCCGCATCGGCCACCTCAAAGCGCGCGCCGGTCGGGTCGTTGCGCTCGTGGCCGCGGGCGATACGGACGTTGGGAGCCGAACGGTCGAACCCGACCACCGTCGCCGCGCCCGCCCGGGCCATCCGGCGGGCGAGGTAGCCGTTCCCGCACGCGACGTCGACCACACGGAGGCCCCGGACCGGGCCCACGACCCGGCGAACGGCCGGATCGATGAGCGAGCGGTGCCAGAGGTCGCCGTTCGCCCCCATCCGCCGGTCGCGCCAGCGGGCCATCGCATCCCATCCGCTCGTCATCGATCCGCCGGCGGACGCCCAGAACCCGCTCCCATTAAGGGGAGTACGGTGGTCGCCCCCGCGCGGACCCGGGCCCCGCGCGCGGGGTTCCCTAGGGCAGATAGCCGTAAGTGGAGAGCCCACCGTCGGCCGCCCGCGCGGCTCCATGACCACGAACCTCCGCATCTGCCTCTCGATCCTGACGCTCGGCTTCGCGATCGAGGGCGGCGGCGAGCTCTACTCGCTCGTCTCGCGCGGGTCGTACCATCCGAGCCTGAGCCTGTTCTTCGCGCTGCTGACCGCGTTGACCGTCGCGGGCCTGTTGTTCCTCTGGGTCGGCCGCCACGAGTGGAACGCCCTGCACCGCTCGCGCGTCCGCCGCGCCCACCTCGTCTTCGGCCTGAGCCTTCTTGGGGCGGCCGTCGGCGGGGCCACGATCGCCGTCCTCTACGAGGTTCCGGGCCTCGGGGTCCCGGTCTGGGCGGAGGCGCTCTTCGGCGCCTCGATGGCCTCCCTGGTCCTTGGCACGTTCGTCACCTACGTCATCCTCGTGTTCCACCTCGCCCCGCGCTCGAGCCAGCTGGCGCTGTTGGCGTCGATCGCATGGGCCCTGCTGATCTCGGTGTTCATCGGCAACGCGCTCGGGGCGAACCTCCCGACGGTGATGACCCTCCTGACGACCCGGACGTTCAGCGTGCCCCGGTTCGTGGGCCCGATCGACACGCTCGCGTCGTACCTGTTCGTATCGTACTTCCTCCTCCTCGCGGCGTACCTGGACGCCCACCGCACGGTCCTGCGCGGGCCGCCGGACGAAGCTTCTGCGAGCGGTCCGGCGGCCGCGCCGTGACCCATCCGGCGCAGTGCGGGGAGCGTCCCGGTAGCGGTTCGGCCGGGTGCCGGGCCCGGGGAGCCCACCGGCGGGTTCCGTGGGTGGAGGCGAGGGTTTAACTCGGGGGTCCCGCCCACGCTCTCCGGAGCGAAGCCCGCGTCGGGGCGCCACGGTGGATCGAACGACGGCCCATCGACGATCGTCGCGCGCGGGTGACGCCGGACCGAAGGAAGCGATCCCGTGGCCATAGATTCGGGCGACACGGCCTGGGTCATCACCGCTACGGCGCTCGTGATGCTGATGACCCCGGCCCTGGGGTTCTTCTACGGCGGGCTGGTACGTCGCAAGAACCTCGTCTCCACGATCGTCCAATGCCTCGCGATCTTCTGCGTCGTCAGCCTCGTGTGGGCGCTGTGGGGCTACTCGATCACGTTCGGCCCGGCCTGGTTCTCGCTCCGGCTCCACGGCGGGACGTTCGGGTTGCTGGGGAACCTCTCGAAGGTCGGCCTGATGAACGTCGGCGCAGCCCCGAACCCGGCGTACTCGAGCACGATCCCGGAGCTCCTCTACTTCGCGTTCCAGCTCAAGTTCGCGGCGATCACCCCGGCGCTGATCATCGGGGCGTTCGCGGGCCGGGTCCGCTTGAAGTCGCTCCTCATCTTCATCGTCCTCTGGACGACGCTGATCTACGCGCCGATCGCCATGTGGATCTGGAACCCGGCGGGATGGCTCCATGTGCTCGGGGTCGAGGACTTCGCGGGGGGTCTCGTCGTCCACACCTCGGCCGGGGTGTCGGCGGTGGCCGCCGCGATCGTCATCGGACGCCGGCCCGAGGCCGAGGTCCGGGAGAACCGGCCGAACAACGTCCCGTACGTGATCCTGGGCGCCGCGCTCCTGTGGTTCGGTTGGTTCGGCTTCAACGCCGGCAGCGCGCTCGCGGCCGACGCGGTGGCCGTGAACGCCCTCGTCACCACGAACCTCGCCGCCGCGGCCGGGGGGGTCAGCTGGATGCTCGTCGACTGGGTCCGGAAGGGACGGCCCTCGGCCGTCGGGATGGCGGTCGGGGCGGTCTGCGGCCTCGCGGCCGTGACGCCGGCGGCCGGCTACGTCGGCCCCTCGGCCTCGATCGTGATCGGCCTCGTCGCCGGCGTCTTCTGCAACTACATCGCGAACTGGAGGGCCCGGACCACGCTCGACGACTCGCTCGACGTCTTCGCCTGCCATGGCGCCGGGGGCATGTGGGGGACGATCGCGACCGGCCTCTTCGCTTCGACCGCGATCAACGCCGCCGGCCGCAACGGGCTCCTGTACGGCGACCCGCACCAGGCGCTCGTCCAGCTGGTCGGAGTCGCGGTGGTGGCGTCGTTCGCCTTCGCCGGCACGTACGTTCTCCTGCGGGTCATCAACGTGTTCTGCCCTCTCCGCGTGAAGCCGGACGAGGAGGACACCGGCCTCGACATCGCCGAGTTCGGGGAGGAGGCGTACACGCCGACCCCGGAAGGTCAGGCGGTAGCCCCGGGTCCGACCCCGGCTCCGTAGCCCGGTGCCGGGGCGCGCCGGCCAGCTTCCGAGGAGCGGCGGCCGGATCGCTCGCGCCCGGCCTCCCGTGCGTAGCCGTTATGGGAGCGCGGTCGGCTCGGGTCCGGCGTGCCGAGGACCACCCCGATCGCCGTTGCGGTCGTCCTGGCCGGGGTGCTCCTCGCTTCCTCGAGCGTTCTCGGAACCGAGCGGGACCCCGCGCCGGCCGCCTCCCCGATCTCGCCGGCGGTCAGCTGCCCGAAGCTACCGACCCCCGATCCGTACTCCACGGGGATGGCCGCCTCCCTGGTCCTCGGGCAGTCCAATTTCACCAACGCCTACTTCGGTCACGGAGCCGGCAATCTCTCGTTCGGTCCCAGCGCCGCCGCCTTCGACCGATCGGGCGACCTCTGGGTGGTGGACACGGACAACAACCGGATCCTCGAGTACGTTCCGCCGTTCACCTCGGGCATGAGCGCGACCCTGGCGATCGGCCAGCCGACGCTCACGAGCTTCCGGTCGAACACGACCGCGAGCGGACTCTGGGAGCCCGAGGGGATCGCGTTCGACGGCAACGGTGACCTCTGGGTCGCCGACACCCAGAACGACCGGGTCCTCGAGTTCGCGCCTCCGTTCTCGACCGGGATGAGCGCGACGCTGGTCCTCGGCCAATCGGACTTCACGAGCCGGCTCGGCGGGACGAGCCCCACGAACCTGTCGCTTCCGTCCGGTCTGGCATTCAACGCGACGGGGGCCCTGTTCGTCGCCGACCGCGGGAACAACCGGGTCCTCGCCTTCGACCCGCCGTTCTCGAGCGCGGAGGCGGCGACGCTCGCCCTCGGGCAGACGAGCCTCTCCGGGTCCCGCCCCGGCACCACCGCCACCAACCTGTCGTTCCCGACCGCTCTCGCGGTGGATCGGGCGGGCGACCTCTGGGTCGCCGACCAGGGGAACGACCGCGTGCTCGAGTTCGCCTACCCGCTAACGACCGGGGAGGCCGCTTCCGCGGTCCTCGGCCAGTACAACTTCACCCTGACCAACGAGACCGCCCCGTACGGATTGAGCGATCCGTGGGGGATCGGGTTCGACGCGGACGGCGACCTCTGGGTCGCAGACTCCGGGGACGATCGGGTCCTCGAGTACGAACCGTCGCTGGCCACGGGAGAGGTCCCGTCGGTCGCGATCGGCCAGTCCTCGACCGGAGGCACCCGGTTCGGCACGACTCCGTGGAACCTCAGTGCCCCCCGTGATGCCGTGCTCGACCCGGCCGGTGATTTGTGGGTCGTCGACGGCTCGAACGATAGGGTACTGGAGTTCGCCCCGACCTCGTACATCGAGACCGTGAACGAAACGGGGCTGGCGAACGGGACGTTCTGGTCGGTCACGATGGGCGGCAGCGTGGGCGCCGGCCTCGCTCCCGGCGGGATCGCCTTCCCGCTCTGGAACGGTTCCTACTTCGTTTCGATCGGATCCGTGCCGGGCTACTCCGCCTCGGCGCCCGGCCTCGCCTGCCCCGTGAGGATCGACGGGGCACCGTCCTCGGCGACGGTGACGTTCACCCCGACCCCGTCCTCCTCCACGCCCGGCCCCACGCCCGGCGAACTGGAGATCGGGATCTACGTCCTGCTGGTCGCGGTGATCGCCCTGGCCGCGCTCCTGGTCCGGGAGCGGAGGAAGCACCGCGGACCGGGTTCGCCGCCCGAGGGATCGGGCTCCGCCGGACCGCCGGCTCCTCCTCCGAGTTCCTGAATACGCCCCCGGATCGTCCGCCCGACCCGGGCTCACCGCGAGGCGATCCCGTCCAATCGACCGCGGCCCGTGGAGCCGCGCCCCGTCCCCCCTGGGCACGCGACGGCCCCGTGAGCGGATTACGACCCGGAGGTTCTCAGGACCGCGGGGAGGTTTCGACGCCGCCGGTACGTGACGCCGCGACCTGGCTCAGTACGCTCAGCGCCTCCACCGTCGCCCACCGGCTCGGAACCCCCGCCGGTTCGAGGACGATCGGGTACTCGAACCCCTCGAACGGGTCCCGGGCGCCGGTGGCGTCGACATCCGGATGGCTCGCGTCCAGCGACCAGGTCCCGTCCGCGGCCCGCTTTCGGCGCAACCATCGGAGGGCCGGGACCATGCGAAGGTCGCCCGCGTACCCGAGCCGGGCCAGCGTCCGCAGGCCCACGAGGATGTCGTAGTAGTAGTGGTTCGGGTAGTGAATCCTGAACCACGGGGGATACCGGCGCGGCCCCTCGCGCATCAGGCGTCGCTCGAGAAAGAACTTCGCCCCGCGGTCGATGGCGCGGCGGACGCTCTCGTCCCGCTGCTCGATCGGGATCTCCGCCAGCGCTTCGAGCGGCTTCCAGCCGTCCAGCGAGCCGTGCTTCGCCGGGCCGTCGTTCCAACCCCCGTCGGGTAGCTGGACCCGGACGATCCAATCGATGGTTCGCCGGACCGCGGGGTGGTCCCCGTAGCCGACCCGGAGGAGGGCGCGAGCGGCCATGCCCGGGACACAGACCTCCCGGGTCCGGCCCCTCGGGCGGTAGTCGAGCGGCTCCTCGCCCGCCTTGCGCTGGTCGAACCGTCGGAGTATCAACTCTGCCGCCCGCCGGATGCGCGGGTCCTCTTTCGTCCCGCCCAGGTCGCTCACGACGAGGAACGGCCAGAAGGTGGCGATGTACCGCGGGCGGAAGAGTTCCGGACCCGAGGTCCCGGGCGTGTGCCAGTGCCCGTCGGGAAACTGGTCGTCAAGGAGCCACGCCGCCCAACCGCGCCTCCCGATCTCCCGCCGCGCCGTTCGGACCCGGGGGTCCGTCGCGGGAACGCCCTCGACGTCGGTCCAGTAGCGGGCCCGCACGCTCGGATCGGATCCCGGACCGGTGAGCCACCGGCGCAACCGGTCCGGGACGATCACGCGCCCTCGAGAAGGAGTTCGCCGGGTCCTGTCCGCACGCTACGCCCTGACCGCGCCGTGGAGGGGGGATCGGAGGCCCGTAGGCATCGATGCTGATAAGTCCCGGCTTGATGAGCCGTACGGTGCGAGCGTCCCATGAGACGCGCGGCTGCCAACCCGGTCACCGATTCTCCTTCATCGCCTGCGAGCCATCTCCGGCGCGGGTCCGGGCCGCCATCGTCCCGCGGAGGAGCGCTCCCGCTGGAGGCGCGCGAGCTTACGCCCCGGCGCTGGACCGATTTCGAGAGCCTGTTCCGGAAGTATCACGGCGTGCAAGCGGGATGCTGGTGCATGTTCTATCACCGAGAGGGACCGACCGGTCCGCTCGCAAGCGCCCGGCGCCAGGAGGCGAACCGGCGGGACCATCGCGCCCTCGTTCTCCGGGGCCACGGGCAGGGGATCCTGGTCTACCGGCATGGCCGGGCCGTGGGTTGGTGCCAGTTCGGGCGGCGCGACGACCTGCCTCGAGTAGAACGAGGGCGGAAGTACCGGTCCCTCGCGAGCGGTCTCGGGCGGCCCCCGAACTGGCGGATCACCTGCTTCTTCGTCGACCGCCCGTTCCGACGGTCGGGCGTCGCGCGGTTCGCCCTCCGCGCCGCTCTGAAGGCGATCCGGCGGCACGGTGGAGGGATCGTCGAGGCGTACCCCGCCACGCACGGCAGGGCGGTGGCGACCTGGTTCGGCACCGTCGGGATGTTCGAACGGGAGGGGTTCCGCATCGTTCGGTCGTTCGGGCAGAGCAACGTGCTGGTCCGGCGAGCGATCCGCTGACCCGCGCCCGGTGCGGGACGGGGTCGGGGGTGCCGAGGACCCCGGGTCGCGTTCGAACAACCCCCGTTGCGGGCGCACGACCCGGGGATTCTGCGGTACCCCCATGGAAGACGGCACCGGGCACGCCCCGAAGTCCGGGACCGCTCGCGTGGAGATCGGCCCCGAACCTTCGCGCCGTGGCGTAGACGATGGCGCTCGAGAAGCGGGGGCGCAAGGAGAGCGAAGAGTCGACCGCTTCCAAGGCCAGCTGGTCGTCGAACGGGACCGGGGTAGTCGCGCGAAGGTGAACGACCGCGGCGAGGGCGGCCGACTCGCCCTTCGCCGGCCGTAGTTTCTTTTAGACCATGACCACGGAGGAAAGAATCTCCGTCGGAGGGACGCTGGAGAATACGCGATTGTGCGACGGAGCCTGGGACCCCCAAGCCGCCGCTCGATCCACCCGTAGCTGTCGATGCAGATCATGCGCCCGCCTCCGCCAAAGGCGGCCCGAGCGGTCGCGGAGGTCCCGAAGGTCGACCTTGGACCCGTTGACCATGCCCTCGGACGTCTCGAATCGGCGGACCGGACCAGGTATACGACTCCGGGCTTGACGATCACCGCGAGCTTGTCGCCGGGCGCATGCCGTGATGACGCCGAGTCTTCTCGGGAATCACGACAGGATACTTCGAGGATACGGTCACGGTCTCCACCGTCATCACTCCTGCGAAGCGCTGACGGCATCGATATGTCCGTGCGAAGAGGCCGCCCCTGTCGATAGGGGCGCCCTAGGCTGGAGGGCATGGATCCGCGGCACCCGAGCCGCGAGCCAAGACTCTGGTGCCGGGGCCAGGATTCCACACCATAACCTCGGGCTCCGAGCGGTGCGCCGAGAAGGCCCTCGCTCGGTGTAACGGACTCGTCTTGGTCTCCGATGCGCGATTCGTGGGCAGAGGGTCCTTAATCTAACCGAAGCGTTCTCGCGCTGTGGCGTCGGTCCGTCGTCTGTCGGCCATCATGTTCACCGATATGGTCGGCTCGACCGCGTCGGCTCAAGAGAATGAGGCCGGGGCGCTCAAGCTCCGCGACGAGCAGGCAGGGCTTGTCCGTCCCCTCTTCGCTGCCCACCACGGGCGCGAAATCAAGTCGATGGGCGATGGGTTCCTCGCAGAGTTCGACAGCGCCCTTCGGGCCGTTCAGTGCGCGATCGACATCCAGCAGCACCTGCACGAACGGAATGCGCAGCGGGGCGTGCCTCCCATTCAACTTCGCATCGGGGTTCACCTCGGGGACGTCGAGCAGCGCGAGACCGACATCTTCGGAGATGCCGTGAATATCGCCTCTCGCATCGAGCCCCTGGCACCGCCGGGCGGGGTGTGTATCTCAGGGGAGGTCTTCAGTCAAGTTCGGAACAAGATCCCGAACCCGCTGGAGAAACTCCCTCCGACCACCCTTAAGGGGCTTCGGTTACCGATCGACATCTACCGCGTTCTCATGCCCTGGAGCGATCGCAAGGGGTCCTCCGGCGACGACGGGGCGGCCCCCATCGACAAGAGCCGGATTGCCGTCCTGCCGTTCGTGAGCATGAGCCCGGACCCCAATGACGAGTATTTCGCCGACGGGCTCACGGAGGAGTTGATCGCGAACCTCGCCCTCGTCAGGGGTCTCAAGGTGATTGCGCGGACTTCCGTCATGGAGTACAAGAAGAAAGACAAGCACGTCTCGGAGATCGGGAAGGAGCTCGACGTCGGGACGGTCGTTGAGGGGAGCGTCCGCAAGGCGTCGAATCGGATCCGCGTCACGGTTCAGGTGATTGACGTCGCCACCGAGGAGCACCTCTGGGCGTCGAAGTACGACGACAATCTCGACGACGTCTTCGCCGTCCAGAGCGACATCGCCACCAAGGTGGCTGCGTCGCTGCCAAAGAACCTCGCTCTCCCCGCAGCTCCGGTTCCGGCCTTGCAGGAGACCCACGATATGCAGGCGTACCTCTACTTTCTCCAAGGACAGGCCCTGGTTTGGAAACGCGAAGAGGTCCCCATACGGCAGGCCCTGCGATTCTTCGAACAGGCGGTGGAGAAGGATCCTAGCTTTTCCCGGGCGTATGCCAGCCTCGCCCGGGCCTACAAACAGCTGGGTGAGGAAGGGTTGATCTCGTGGTCGGAGGCCATCGTCCAAGGCAAGGCGGCGGCCGAGAAGGCCCGAGCGACCAGCCCTGACCTCGCGGAGGCGCATGCCATGCTCGCGGAGCTGTCGTTCATGGCGGACGATCCGATCGCGCAGCAAGAGAACGAAGCCAAAAGGGCGCTCGAGCTCAATCCCAACCTGGCCGAGGCGCACGATCTCTTGGGGCAGATTGCGGGAATCAAGGGGGACATAGATTCTTACGTCCGCCACATCGAAGAGGCGTATCGGCTGGACCCGCTTTCCCCTCCCACCGTACGATATCTTGGCCGGGCATACTTCCTCGCGGGAAGATACGCGGATGCCCTCGAGCATTGGAAGAAGACCCTCCATCTGGACCCCATCACTTCGTACCACGGCTTGGCCGACTACTACATCGCCCAGGGAGAGCTCGAACGGGCGGACGAGATGGTGAAGGAGATGGAGCGAATCAGCCCAACGAACCGGGCTACGTACCTGAAGCGCGGGCATCTCGCGGCGCTGAACGGCGATCGGGCGAAGGCGCTGGAGATGATCGCGAAGCTGGACGCCGCGCGTGACCACGGGTGGGTGACCTCCCCGTATGCGGCCTACATCTATCTCGCCCTCGGCGATGTCGACCGGTTCTTCGAGTACATGTTTGCCGCGGTGAAGAGTCACACGCTTCCCATGAGCAATCTCCTCTTCTCACCCCACTTTGCCCAGGTCCGGCAGGACCCCCGCTTTGAGCAACTGATTTCGCTCGATCGCCAGCTCAACGCGTGAGCCGGGTCCTTAGAGCCTATCCGGAAACCGGTGGTTCGACGGCCGTTCGCGGTTTGGCCGAGACGTGGTCTTGGTCGACCTCTCTCTGAAAACACTCCGGGCAGAGGAAGCTCACCGCCGGGGGATTCTCCGCGGCGACCGATGTCCAGCCCTTCCCCAGGAAGAACCCTCCCTCGTAAGGACTGTCGCCCGGGAACATGATGTGGGCTCGCTTCTCGCACTTCGGCCCGGCGCACGCGATCGGCAGCATGGTGCCCAGCATCTCCTCGAGGAGCTCGTCCGAGGGTCCGCTCTCCTCCCCCGCCTTTCCCCACCGCTTCGCCATCGCCGGCCCTCGGGCCGGTGGTAGTCCCCTCGGAAGAAAAGATCGGCGGGCCACCTACCAGAGTCCGGCAGCCCGGTAGGTGATCCCCGCGCAGGCGACGTGAAGGAGCGCGAGGTAGTGGGCGACCTTCCGCTCCCACCCGACCCACAGCCGACGGAACTGGTCCATCCACGCGCGGGCCCGCTCCACGACCCAGCGGCGAGCTCGGCGCTTGCGGTTCCGCTCCATCTCGAGCGTCTCTTCCCCTCGAGAGCGGGTGTGATGGGTGAAGCAGTACGCCTCCACCACGGTCCGCACGTTCTCGGAGTCGCATCGCTTGTCCATGCAGAGGTGCTGGGAGACCGCCGGGGGCAGGACCCGCCGCGCCTCGAGCGTGGGCTCTACGAGCTTGCAGTCGTTCCGATCCGCCGGGGCCACCACGACGGCGAGGGGGTCCCCGCGCCGTCGGTGAGGAGACTCCGCTTCGTGCCGCTCTTCGCCCGATCGGCGGGGTTAGGGCCGGTGGCCCCACCGCCGAGACGCGCCTTGGTCATGGCTCCGTCCATCGACTGCCAGGTCCACGGGATCCCGACCTTCTCATCGTAGACCAACCGACACCGCTCCCAGAGTCGGTCGAAGACGCCCGCCTTCGCCCACTCCTGGAACCGGTCGTGCAGGGTCGTGCCGGGACCGAAGCACCGAGGGGTCGCCCGCCAGGGAGTGCCGGTCTTGAGGACGTAGAGAATGCCCTCCATGCACGCCCGTCGTCTCGGCGAGGGCGGCCGCCCTGCGCATGCGAGGGGGGTTCAGGGAGGATGGCGAGGATCAGGGTCCAGAGCTCATCGGGGAGACGGTAGCGAGCGTCGATCTGGTCCGCGTAAGCTGGCGGCACTCCCCTCGATCGATGGGGCCCGGTTCATCTACGAGTCCCTCGACCGGAATCAACGAATCGCCGGTTTTCGGATACACTGCTGCAGAGCGTGCGACCGAGGGGACAAGCACTGACCAGAGCGATGTAAGGGGCCGTGGTCCCCCTTCACGGGCGGTCAGCTGTTCCGCTCTTGGCTGGGCTCGACCGGTAAAGCCACGGATCGGTACGTCCGAACGTAGTGAATCATGGGCGCGACGGCGGCAGGGTAGATCCATCGGCTTCCCCGAACGCTCTTGATCCTCAGACCATGCTGTCTCGCGGCTGCGAGTATCTGCTCATAGGCTTCCCTCGACAGGCATGACTCGGTCCGTCTCATTCGCATGAAGAACGGCGTGCTCACGAGGACCAAGGAGCGAGGAGCGGTACTAGCATCGTAGAGCTCGAACGAAATCTTCGGGTCGGACCACCTCATGAATATGGAACGACCCGAAGGAAAGACGAGCTCTAGGCCATCATCGTTCACCCTAACAAGATCGGCTCCGCAGCGAGTTAGCGGAAGACCCGGGGCAACTGTCGCCACGAACAATCCTGCAAACCCAAGCACGATGAGGAGAGTCGTAAGTTGCAGAGTCGAGATTGTTCCCGTCGCGAGCGACTTGGCGTCCAAGCCGACGAACACTAATGACACTGGTCGAGTGAAATCAACGAGCGCTCGGTGACAGCGATAGCCCGGCGTGCTCAAAGAAGGTCGGGAACAGTTCCGGTTGGTGTCGGATCCGCTCCATGCCGGCCCGGGTCTCGGCGATCAGCTGCGCCGGAGTGGTGGGGCAGAGGTTCCTCAGCTCGACGTACTTGAGCTGGTGCCAGACCTGCTCTTGGGGGTTCACGTCCGGGGCATACGCCGGGAAGAAGTGGGTGGTCAGGCGACCCCGGTGCTC
>JASHOP010000100.1 GCA_030041075.1 Thermoplasmata archaeon
AGGCCTTGTCCCGTGCCCGCCGGACGGGGAGGCTCCGTTCCCACCGATCTCCTCGTGGAAGACCCACCCCGGGCGCACCTTCTCCCTCCCTCGCTGCGTGGCCGAACGACGGGGACCTTCGTGGGATCGGTGGCACGGGGAGGGGGTACCGTCGCCGTGGACTCGCGTGCCTGCGGAACGACCATCACCGGCGGGTCGGGACCCGCACGGTCCGATACTATCGAGGGGATTGGGACCCCCGCGCGTCGCCCACGAGGCGCGCTCGATGCCGGGATCCTGCCGCGACGCCGAGCGGGTGCCTTCCGACTCTCTGACGACCCGGCCGGGCGCGATCGGAGGTCGGCGGCTCCCACGGGAACCCGAACCTAATCGGCACCGTCGGGAACGGCCGTCGTCCGGAGTCGATCCAGTTCCGCGCTCAGGTCCTCCCGCGACGCCCGCCGCGCCACGTAGGTCCAGTCGATCCCGGGAAGCACCGCGAGAAGCTGGGCGTTGCGAAACTCTTGAGGCTCGTTCCAGAATCTCACGAGCGCGAGTCGCCCAAGGATAAGGTCCTCGATCGAGCCGATCCGGAGCGGTCCGTACGGCGTCTCGACCACCCGAGTGAGCCGCATCGATCCGCTCACGCGCGGCGCGACCACGTCCAGCACGATCTTCCAATCCAGCCGTGCCCACTCGCGTCCCGGCCGCTGGAATCCCCATCGGTCGAGGACCGATCCGACGCGGTCGCGGGGCGCGCATACATCGATGTCCCCCGAGACGTACGCCCCCTCGGTGTAGATCTCCACGGCGGAGCCACCGACCACCACCAGATCGTCGACCCCGAGGCCGGCTTCGCGGCGAAGGAGGGCGCTGAAGTGGAGGATCCGCCGGTCGTCCTCGCGGACTCCGGCGAGGATCGATCCAATCTCGTCCGGCGTCGTCATCGACCGTTGTGGCGGGAGACCTTCAAGCCGGCGGCCCTCAGCAGGGCGTCCTTGGTCCGAGACCGACGGAACTCGCGCATCCGCCTCGGTTCGGCTCCGCGCCGCGCCCGACGCTCGGGGATCGGCTGCGCGCGCAAGGTCCGGATCCGGCTCCGGTTCTCGCGATACCACTTCCGCTTGGCTTCGAGCGAGAAGCGTCGCTCGAAGAGCGGTCCCCGGCCCTCGCAGAACGCCCGAACGCGTTCGTCCAAGAGCACCCAGCCACCGGGGCGCTTCGCGACCACACCATCCCGTGCCAGGCGTCGCAGTTCGAGGTACACGTTGGGGGGAGAGAGCTCCCCCAGCTGGGCGATCCGATAGGCGGTCATCGGAACCCGGCTACCGGCTAGGATGGCGAGCGAGTACGCCCGGGTGACGCTCCCCATGACCGCGACGAGAGGCTCCGTCATGGCTCGGTACGCCGACGACGGCATAGGTGTTGATAGTAATAGTGGTATCTACTAATGCACTAGCGGGAACGCCCGGACCAGCGACCTGCCGACCGACCCCGGTTCGCCGGAGCCGGCGCGCGAATCGAGCATTGCCTCGGCCGGAATCCTCGGACGCGCGCGCCGGCGATTCCCATCGACCTCAAGGTATTTGGACCCCCGCCGGGGCTAGCACGCTCGGAACCATGACGGACGAGACGTACCGACCGCGATTCCGAGAACACCTGCACGAGATGCGAGAAGCCCTGGGAGGGATGGGCCACGACGCCCGGATCGAAGTGGCCGATGCCCCCCACCTTGCCAAGGAGGAGACGAAGAACGTCCTCGCGCGGGCCGCGGGGATTCGCCGGACTCCGATGCGGGAGTGGACCGATTCGTCTCCCGCGGACTCGAAGTAGACCGCACTGCCCGGGCACGGAATCGGGCGGAACTGAGTTCGGAGCCCGAGATCCTTGGGGGACCCTACCCCGACCGTTCGATTGGACTCCGCCGCCCGAACGAAGTCGGAACGGCGACGCATCCCCCCGGTCCCGCCCGAGATCTTCCGGCCCCGGACGGAGCCCGACCGCTCGGTGTGCGATGAAGCTGGAGCCGGGGGGCCTCGGCCCCGCGAGGGGCACTCGCCCGCGACGGACCCCGAGCTAGAACGTCGCACGCCAATCCGAGGAGTCTAAAGGGAGCCCAAGGTAGTTCCGATGATCACGGTTCGCTGAGAACCGGGGCCGCGATGGACCGCTACGAGAGGGTTCCGATCGAGGAGGAGCGCCGCGACGAGCGCGTGCGCAAGTTCGCGCTCATCGACCACCCGTACACGCTCGAGGAGGCCGTCCTCGAGGGCCAGCGGTGCCTCCAGTGTGCGATGCCGTACTGCATCCAGGGATGCCCGATCACCCAGGACGCTCGCGGCTACAACATCCTGATCGGCGAGCGGGACTTCGACGGGGCCGCCCGGCTCACGCTGCGCGACAACCCCCTCGCGACCGTCCTGTGCAAGACCTGCTACCACTTCTGCGAGGACGACTGCATCATGGCCGGCCGGGGAGTGCCGATCGCGATCCGCCACCTGAAGCGCGCGGCGCTCGAATTCGGGAAGTCCGACCTCCTCTACGTGCCCTCGAAGCGCAAGGAGGAGCGGATCGCGGTCGTCGGGGCCGGACCGGCGGGCCTCATGGCGGCGTGGGACCTCGGCGTGCGGGGCCATCCCGTCACGGTCTACGAGACCGAGCCGTTCCTGGGCGGCCAGATCAACACGATCCCGAGGTACCACCTCGACGAGGACGACCTCGACACCGACCTCGCGCGGTGGAAGAACCTCGACATCACGTTCGTCGCCGGCAAGAAGGCCGGCGTCGACTACACGCCGCAGAGCCTGCTCGCGGAAGGCTACGAGGCGGTCCTCGTCGCGGTCGGCGCGTCGAAGGCTCGCACGCTCGGCATCCCGGGCGAGGAGCTGCCCGGCGTCTACCACGCGCTGCCGTTCCTCCTCGCGATGAACAAGACCCCCGAGGGGCTCTACGGGCGCAAGGAGCGTCGGGTCGTCGTGATCGGCGCCGGGGACGTCGCGCTCGACGCGGCGCGCTCCGCGCGGCGGCTCTCCGACGGGGGCGACGTCCAGCTCGTCTACCGTCGCGGCCCCGAGGACATGAAGGCGACCCAGGAGGAGAAATCCGGCGGCGAGATCGAGGGGATCCAGTACGTCTTCTACCGGTCCCCGAAGGCGATCCTCGGATCGGAGCGCGTCGAGGGACTGCGGGTCGAGCGCACGGAGCACGGCCCCCCCGACGCCCACGGCCGGCGCACGCTGCGCGTCGTCCCGGACTCCGAGGAGACGATCCCGTGCGACACCGTGATCGTCGCCGTCGGCGAGGTCGCGGACGTCTCGGGGTTCGACGCGGACCTGGGGTTCAAGTTCGCGTCGATGGGCTGGCCGGAGGGGTCGCGCGAGGGCTGGATGACGGACGTGGAGGGGGTGTTCGCGACCGGCGGACGGTCCGTCGTGCACGCGATGGCCGCGGGCGAGCGGGCCGCAGCCGCGATCGACGCCTACCTCGCGAAGAAGCACGGACGGGCCCCCGAGCCGCGACCGGATCCGTTCGGGGGCGCGAAGCCTCCCGCGCTGCCCGATGGTTACGGCGGCGCGACCTGGACGCCCTGACGGCGGCTCTCCTCCGTCGATCGGCCCGAGTCGGCCCCGACGCTCGCGCTCAGGCGAGGTTCATCGTCCGGAGCACCGCCTCGAACCTCGGGTCGGCCCGGACGGTGGCGAGCGTCGGGTCGAGCCGGAACCACATGATGCCGACCTTCCGGTCCGCCACGGCGCGTTCCAGCCACCGGAAGCACGCGTCGAGGTCGCCCAGCATCGCATAGACCAGGGAGATCTGGCTGGCGGGCCGAACCGAGTCGGGGAGTGCCTCGAGCGGCTGCAGCAGCTCGCGCGCGCGAGCCCCGTCGCCGACGCGGGCCGCGGACATCGCCCGCGCGGCGGCCGCTTCCGGGCGTCCCGGAAGATTCTCGGCCATCCAGGCGACCTCGCGGAGGAACTCGTCCTGGTCGTCCTTGAGCAAGCAGAGGTTCCCCCGGGCGGCGTGGTAGAGGAGCCCGAAACTGTCCACGCGGCCGAGCCGCTCGAGCTCCGGCGCCGAGGTGTCGACCCGCCGAAGGGCCGTCAGCAGCTCCAGCTGGGCGTAGAGCAGGATCGCGGAGAGCGGGTCCAGCTCGTCGGCCATGGCGAATTCGCGGAGCGCCTCCTCCGTGCGCCCCAGATCGGCCAGGAGGCCGGCGTAGATCCCTCGGGCCCAGGCGTAGCTCGGGTTGAGCGACAGCGCCAGCTTGAGCTCCCGCTCCGCGGCCGCGAAGTCGTACTCGGAATGGAGGATCCCACCCCACGACGCATGCGCCTCCGCGAGGTTCGGATCGAGGGCGATCGCCCGCGCCGCGTGCTCCCGGCTCATCGCGCGGAGCTCCGCCTTCGGGAGTATCGCGTAGAACGTCCCCCACGTCGCGCACAGGTCGGCCAGGCCCGCGTGGGCGGCCGCGTTCCGCTCGTCGAGCTGGATCGCCCGCTCGAAGTGCTCCCTCGCCGTCCGCGTCGCCGCCTCGGTCGAGCCGTGCATGCTCGTGCGGCCCTGGAGATACTCGAGGTACGAGTCGGCGCGCGGGACCGGGCGGCTCTCGAGGCGCTGCTCCACCGGGGCGAGCAGCCGGATCTTCAGGGCCTCCGCGACGTGTTTCGCCATCTCGGACTGGACGGCGAAGACGTCGTCCAGGTCGCGGTCGTACGAGCTCGACCAGACGTGGGCCTGGGACGCGGTGTCGATCAGCTGCGCGGTGAGCCTCAGCCGGTTCCCGGCCTTCCGCACGCTGCCTTCGAGCACGTTCGACACGCGGAGCTCGGCGCCGATCTGCGCGACGTCCTTCGGACTGGTCTTGTACTGCATCACCGAGGTCCGGGCGATCACCTTGAGGCCGGACAGCTGGGAAAGGACGGCGATCAACTCCTCCGTGAGCCCATCCGCGAAGTACTCGTCCTTCGGGTCCGGACTGATGTTGGAGAACGGGAGGACCGCGAGCGTCGGCGGGCCCCCGGCCCGCGGCGAGGGTCCGGCGGCGGTTCCGGCCAGCACGACGCGGTAGATCTCGATCTCGTCCCGGACGCCCTTGAGCACCTTGGGAGGAAGCCTCTCGAGCGGGTGGGGGATCTTGTTCCGGACCTGCTCGCGAACGGCGCCGGAGATGCAGATCCCACCCGGCTCGGCGGTCGGCTCGATCCGCGACGCGATGTTCACGGCGTCCCCGAAGATGTCGGCGCCGTCCTCCTCGACGTCCCCGAGGTGGATCCCGATCCGCAGGTCGATCCGTCGGACCCCCGGCGTTCCGTTCCGCTCGCCGAGCCGCCGCTGGATGTCGACGGCGCACTCGGTCGCCCGGAGGGCGCTCTCGAACTCGACCAGGAACCCGTCGCCGGTCGATTTGACCGTCCGGCCCCGGTGCGCGGCCAGCACCGGTCGGATGAGCTCGTCCTGCTCGCGTCGCAGGCCGAGGGCGGCCTTCTCGTCGGTCTGCGCGGCGGCCGTGTACCCAACCATGTCGGTGAACATGATCGCGGCGAGGCGGCGGGTCGGGGGCACGACCCGGAAACTCCCGGCGGTTGATTAAGGGCCCTCCCCGGGGGGTCGATCCGGAGCGCCGTCCGACCGGGACCGTCGACCCCCGGCCTCCCCGCTCCTCTCAGGCCCCAGGGCTGGTCGTCCGGGACAACGACGCCCGGAATAACGGCGGGGACAGCGGGGCCAGCGTTAGCCCGGGCGCGCCAAGATAGGTGGCCAGCCGCCGCAGCCCACGCGTCATCGGCGCGACAAGGCTCGCGGGCTCGATGCCGTCTTCCCACCATACCCGGCCCACGACGAGGTTGCCCGTGGCCGGATCGACCTGCGGCTCGATCCGGCCGACGAGCCGGTCGCCGAGAAGGATTGGGAGAACGTAGTACCCCCAGCGGCGTCGCGAAGGCGGCTTGTAGACCTCCCAGCGATAGTCGAACCCGAAGATCCGTTTCGAGCGCCCCCGAGCGCTGACGATGTCCAGCGGCGCGAGGAAGACGACCTCCGCCGTCGTCGAGGTCGAGATTGGGGTCCAGGGCCCGGGAGTCCCGCCCTCCGCCAGGGTCTCCAGGAAAGCGGCATCCTCGGCGTCTACCCAGGAGGGCCCCCTCCAGCCGCGGACCTTCACCCGGATCAGGCGACCGTCCTTCTCGGCGCCCTCGACCCATCGTCTCAGTCCCCGCGCGGGGACCGGTCGGAGGGAAGAGGTCCGCCGAACGGCCAGGAGCTCGCTCGCGCTGGCCAGGCCGTAGAGCAGCATCCCCCGGCGGAACAGGTGCCGCTCGCACTCCGCGTCGGGGGGCGACCGCAGGAAGCGGGCCGGGACCAACCGCTCCGTGAGGTCGTACTTCCGATCTCCCCCGTCGCGGCTGTGGATCATCAGATCCCCGCGCCACCAAAGGTGGTAGAGGGCGAGGCCGGTCTCCCGCCGTGCGCGGTAGCTCGACACCCGCTCCCCGCCGGAGAGGTCCCGGCTCCCGAGAGGGCCACGCACCTCGACCTCTCGCCGGACCCGCGCGATGAGGCGGGCGTGGGAACGCTGGAACGCGGCGCGCCGGCCCTGATAGTCGGCCGTCCGGATCTTGGGCAGGAGGTAGGGAAACTCCTCGATCGGGCGGATCTGGAGGTTCCCTCCCCACTCGAACATCGTGCGCTCCCGGTAGAGGGCGCGTTCGAGAAGGTCGGGACGATATCCGTCCACCCGGGACAGCGCCGCGAGGTCCTGACTGCGGCCGACGACGTTCAGCGGGTCGGCCTGGATCGACCCGATCCGGCGGACCGCCTCGCGAAGTCCTTCCATCCCCCTCCAGCGACGGCCGGGCCAGAGCCCCTGACCTCCGAGGACGAACCGACGCACGGTGGAGGCTTCGACGGTGATGGTTCGCACGGCACTCCGAACCGACGGTCGCCTTGGCCCTTGCGCTCG
>JASHOP010000101.1 GCA_030041075.1 Thermoplasmata archaeon
GCCAGCGACGACGGCGTGAGGGAGCGCCCTCATGTGACCACGCCGGAAGCAAGACGCCCATGCCGCGCATAAGCCTTGGCGTTTCGTCAGGTTGAATGGACTTAGAGCCCATCCGATAACGATTCCTAACCCTCTCCGTGAATCATTGAGCCCGGTTTGTTCGATTCCGCCTCGAAGCATTTCCCACAGGCGAACACCACGTGGCCATCCTCCGGCTCGTTTAGAACGGTCCAGTCCTCTCTCTGGAACACGGCCCCGGGCCAAGGCGAGCGCCCGGCGAACTCCAGCACGCTCCACGTGCCACAGGAGACGAACTGTATGGGGAGGAGTGTGATGCCCGGGTCCCCGCCCTTCTTCCCGGCGGGTTGCTTCCTCGAGGGCACGGACCGCCGAGGCGACCGGCCTATAGAAGCACTCAGCGTGCGGGGAAGAGCCCCGCCGCCCGATACGTGATCCACGCACGGGCGAACTGGGCGAGGGCGAGGTAGTTGGCCAGCTTCTTCTCCCACCGCACGAGGAGGCGACGGAACCGGTTCATCCACGAGTGGAGGCGTTCCACGACCCACCGCCGGGGCCGTCGCTTCCGGTTCCGCTCCATCTCCCGGACCTCCTCGCCTCGGGAGCGGATCTGCGCGACGAACTCCTCGGCCTCGAGCACCTCGCGAGCGGCCGGGTAGTCGTATCCCGTGTCCAGGCACATGTGCTGCGACCTCGAGGGCGGCAGGAGAACGGGGCGGCTGTCGAGGGTTTCCTGCATCAGTTTGTGATCGTTCCGGTTCGCCGGTCCGATGGCCGGCCCGATGGCCAGTCCGATGGGGATCCCCGCGCCGTCGGCGAGGAGACTGCGCTTGACCCCTCGCTTGGCGCGATCCGTGGGGTCCGGCCCGGTGGCCTCTCGCCCGAGGGGCGCCTTGGTCATCGCGCCGTCCATCGACTGCCAGGTCCATCGGAGACCGACGACCTCGTCATATTCGAGGAGCGCGCGGCGCCAGAGCTCCTCGAAGGCGCCCGCCTCGGTCCACTCTTGGAACCGATCGTGGGCCGTGGTCGCGGCGCCATAGCATCGAGGGAGAGCGCGCCACGGGATACCGGTGAGGAGCACGAGGAGGATCGCCTCCATGATAGGGCGGTTCGATCGGCGAGGGCGACCTCCGCGGGCCCGGGAAGGAGGGGCCGGAAGGAGAGGGAGCACCCGATCCCAAAGCGCATCGGGAAAGCGGAAGCGGGAAGGGATCTGCACCTCGTACTCGGCAGTCACGAGACCGCCGGTAACCGACTACCTATCGCCGAGGGTCTCCACTCGAAATTGTGAGGGTTTCAAGTATTCGGACGGGCTCTTAGTGCCCTCGGGCACCGAGGTAACGGGTTCCTGGATTTCTTATTGTGCTACGCGAGGAACCGATTCAACCGATCACGACCGAGTGCCGGAATCGTGAGCGGCTACTAACAATGCAGCGGATCTCTCCGGTCCGACCTGAGGGGCCGACGCGGAACCCGACCATAGAGTGGAGTGAGACTTGACCCTTCCTAAAGCACGAGCACGGAAGCGGTGTAGTTTCCGGCCACGGTTGCAAGCGGCTGACAGGAGGCCTCACAAAGGGTTCCGAACATGAAACTGCCCCCCGGGGCCACAAACGAGGAGGAACCGTTGGTTCCGTTGGCCAGGTAGGTAAGGGATGCCCCCTGGCCCCAGGAAACCCAAGAATCCCCCCCCGACCCGCCGGCACCGCAATACCACACACCCAGCCAAGTCCAGTTCGCTGCCCACCAGTGGAACGATACCTCAGTCCCAGCCACCGGCGTGATGTCAGCACGGCAGAGAAAGATAGGGTCCTCGGCAGTGTTACCGTAGAACCGAAAGCTTCGGGATACGTTGGCGTTGTGCACCGTGACCGCTACGGCGGCTCCCGCCACGGCGACAACCCCGACGACGATGCCAGCGACGACGGCGTGAGGGAGCGCCCTCATGGTGGCCACTCCGAAGGCAAGAGGCGCATGCCGCGAATAAGCCTTGGCACTTCGTCAGATTGGATTGGCTTAGTACGAGTCGCCTGTTCGGGAAGGGGGACCCCGAGCCGCTGCTAGGCTTGCTCGGCAGACGCTAACCCCCGCCGCGGAGAGGCTCCCGGCGAGGTCGAGCGGATCGAGGCGCCCACGCTCCACACCGGACGGTGCCACGAGGCGGCCATCCGATCCTCGCGAGGTCTACGTCGATCTTCCCTCGCCGTCCCAGTCCCAGTCCCACCAGGCCAGTCCGGCCTGACGATGGGCCCACAGGCCCGACCCGAGGAGGAAGGCGCCGACGATCACGCCGACGGAGCCCAGCGCCAGCCCGAGAGTCGGGTACGGACGGACGGTCCGAACAAGGTATGCGAAGAGCATCGCCAAGCCGCCGGCGATCAGGAGCAGCTCCCCCGCCAGGACCCGAGTTCCGCCGGTATCGTGCACCCAGTTGAGGGTGGCCCAATAGTTCCAGTTCAAGGCCCCGGGACCCAGCCTGCCCGATCCGGGGGCAGGACGGACGGCTATTCAACCCGCGCCCGCGCCGTGGAGGACGCGCGGACTACACCGGGTACTCGTAGAACCCCCGGCCGGTCTTGCGGCCGAGGTGTCCCGCGTCGACCCTCCGGCGAAGGCCCGGCGCGGGGTGATACTTGGGGTCCCCCGTCTCCCGGAACAGCGTCTCGGCGACCTCGAGGGCCACGTCCAGCCCGATCATGTCCCCGAGCTCGAACGGGCCCATCGGCATCCCCGCGCCGGCCTTCATCGCGAGGTCGATGTCGCGGGACGAGGCGAGGTTCTCCTCGAGCGCGAAGCACGCCTCGTTGAGAACGGGGATCAGGAGGCGGTTCACGACGAACGCCGGGGACTCCCGGACCCGGATCGGCACGAGCGGGCCCCGGTGGTTACGGAGCCCCTCGAGGAACGTGACGGTGTCCGCGATCACGTCCTCGCGGGTGTCGATCCCCCCCGCAACCTCGACCAGCGGCAGGGTGTAGGGGGGGTTGAAGAAGTGCGTCACGAGGAGGGACGGGCGACGGACGAGCCCCCGGGCGAGGCGCGTGATCGAGAGCGAGGAGGTGTTCGACCCGACGACGGCATGGTCGTCGAGGACTCGATCGAGCGCCTCGAGGACCGGGCGCTTGGCCCCGGCCCGCTCGAAGACCGCCTCGACCACGAGGTCCACGCCCGAGAACGCCCCGTAGTCGGCCGCGCCATGGACCCGGGCCACGACCTCGTCGCCCTGTTCCCGGGAGAACCGCGGCGCGAGCTTCGCCGAGATGCGGTCGCGCTGGGCCTCCGAGAGCGTCCCGGCCTCCTCCGTGACCCGGGCGATCTCCTTCTCCGCCCTCCCGGCATGGAACGCGACGAGCTCGTCCACGATCGCGCGGACCCGGGCCCGTCCTCTCTCGACCGTCGGAGCGTCCAAGTCCTTGAGGACCACGTCGACCCCGTTGTAGGCGAGCACCTCGGCGATCGCGGCCCCCATCGTGCCCGCGCCGACCACACCGGCCCTCGCCACCCGCACGGCTACACCGGGCGGGCCACCTCCCTGAGGCTACATAACGGCGGGCGACCCGCGCACCGCCGGGAGCCGGTCGGGGGCCGCTTCGCTACGGTCGCGCGGACGCGGCCCGGGCGCTCGCCCCCGCCGCGGTCGTCGCCGGCGTCGCGACCGGTCGCCGGTTTCCCGCCATCGGCAGCCGCGCCCCGACGGGGGGGGACCGCGACCGGTCGAGCCGTCGCCGGATCCAGTGCCGGACGTCCGAGAGGTAGAGATTGCCGTACGGGCACGCCTCGGCGCACCCCCCGACGCCGCAGCACTTCGCGCTGCGGAACTGACCGGTCGTGCGGAAGTGCCCGGGCATGTCGACGAGCCCGATCGGGCATGCCTTCGCGCAGTCGAGGGTCGTGCACCGGCGGCAGACCTCCCGGTCCCGGACCCGTAGGCCGAAGAAGCCGATCCGGCTGAACGCCGCCGAGATCTGCCCGGTGTAGCACCAGCCCATCGTGACGCAGTTGTAGTTCCCCGCGTACGGGATCGTGACGAACAGGACGTACCACAGGACGCCGAACGATAGGACGAACAGGAACACGGACGGATCGGCGCCGCCGACCGAGACGTCCAGCGTACCGGCGGAGTCGAAGTAGGAGAGGAGCGAGGTCCCGGCCAGGGCGACCAGGACGGCCGCGTTCGACACCTGGTACGCCGTGCCGAACCGGCTTCCGAGGAACTTCCGCGCGACCGGCGAGGTCCGGTTGAAGCTCTTCATCGCGTCGATCGTCGTGCCCTGGTACATCACCGACGCGGTGCAGAACACCGAACAAACGGCCCGCCGTCCGAACAGGATCGTGACCGCGCCGAGGATCACGTAGGTGGCGAGGAGGACCCCGAAGACGCCGACCGCGAGGGGCGCCGACCCGATCCCCATGCTCCAGCCCAGGACCGGGACGGTCGTGGGATCGGACGCCCCGGGCGCCTGCGGGAAGGCGAGGCCGTAGTAGACGCTCGGGTAGAACACGGCGAACGCGCCGTACGCCCCGAGCATCAGCGCGAGGCGGACCCGGAGCTCCCGACCCCGGGCCTCCTTCATCTTGAACGCGACGAGGGCGCCCATCTCGACGCCCATCATCACGAGGAACCAGGTCGTCGCCGTCGTGTTGGCGAAGAAGTAGAACCCGTTCGAGACGGCGTCCTGGACGACGACCCACGCGCTGCCCGCGAGCGGAAGCGACGGAACGGTGGCGAGGTAGACCCCCGGGCTGAGCTGGGCGGCGAGGACCGCCCCCATGAACAGCTCGGAGACGAACACCCAGAGGAGGACCCGGAACGTCCAGAACGCGTCGAGCTGCCAGGAGAACGCCGGCGTCGCCTCGAACCTCTCGACCCGGACGATCGCCTCGAAGAACACGACCATCTCGAGCGCGACCGCGAGCGCGAACGGACCGACGGCCCCGTAGACCTGCCAGAGTAAGATCCCGGCCATCATCAGGCCGTAGATCGGCAGGAGGCGGACGAGGTAGGTCGCGAACCCGGTCGCGAACGCCCGGTGCCGGTAGAGGTACTCCATCAGGAAGACGAACAGGGCAATCATCGCGACGCTCGAGAGGACGATCGACCCCTCGCGCCACCATGCGGCACCGAGCGCCGGCGGCGACAGGAACATCAGCGCGGACTGGGCGAGAAGGACCGCGTACACCGGGCGCTCGAGCCGGTCGCGCAGGAGGACGGCCGTCAGCGCCATCTCCGCCGCCATCGTGAAGACGAACCAGGGCGAGATGACCACGGCGCCCAGGGTCCCGACGAGCCCGCCCCCGGCGGCCAGGCCCCCCGAGAGGAGCGCGAACGTCCAACCCATCAGGGTCTCGTTCGTGAGGGCGAGGACCACGACCACGCCCACGAAACCCGGACGGGACCACGGTGCCGCGGCGGACCCGGCCGGGGCGAGCGCGGGCCGGCTCTCCGCGAGGAACGCGGCGAAGATCACCGCGACGCTCGCGGACATCACCGCGCTCGCGATCCAGAGGCCGGCGACCGCGCTGGTCGTCCCCGGGCGGAGGGCATACGCCAGCGCGCCGGCGAGCATGCCGGCCATCATCAGAAGCAGGAACACGACCGTGCCCTGACGCAGCGGCGTTCGGGCCGAGGCGGCCCACTTGATCAGGACCGCGGTCGTGACGGCCATGCCGGCCGCCACCCCCGCCAGGATCGCGTCATCGAGCTGCGTCACGGTTCCCTCCTTCCTGGCGGCCCGTCACGACTCGCCCGACGGGGCTGCGTTCGCGGGACGCGGATCGCCCCGGACCCCGCCACGAGACGTCGCGATCGACGCCTCGGCCTCGCGCGGCGGAGGGACCCGGGCGGTCGCCCTCTCCTTCGCCAGGCTCCCGCCCAGGAGCGGCGACAGCGCGGTCCTCGGGGCCGCGGCCGCCAGGACCGCGAACAGCGCGACCGTGACGTACTCGACCAGCCACCGGGCGAGGAGCGCGGCGCCGCCGATCGGCCCGGGCGAAATCGCTCCCCACGACGTCGGCGCCCCGACCGCTCCGAGGACCTGGTCGGTCAGGCTGTCCAGGCCCGCGCCGACGAGCGTCGGCGGGAGCCAGACGAGGAGGCTCAGACCGCCGAGGACGAGGGCGGTCGGGAACGCCCGAGCCAGGCCCCTCCGGCACCGCTCGAGGAGCCGGAGCGTCCCCCGCGGGAAGAACCCGGCTCCGATCGCTGCCGCGGCCAGAAGCTGGTGCTGGACGATCCACTGGAACCAGAGACCGGCCCCGGCGGACGACGGAGCGACCGTGGTCCACTCGACGAACATCGCGAGCGACCAGAGGATGCCGCCCGCGACCAGGAGGGCCCGCAGCGCCCCCCCGACAAGGTACCTCGGTCCGATCGCCACGACTCGGGCTCGGGCCCGGGACGTCGACGAGGCCCGGGGTCCAAAGAGGCCGCCGTAGACCGTCAGCAGGAGCTCCTGCGCGAACAGGGCCGACCAGACGACGACGACCTGGAACACGCCGAGGTACCAGTCGTTGAGCAAGAGGTTGGAGACCGTGGTCCCCGATGCCTGGGCCACGAGCCCGACGCCGGCGCTCGCCGCGGCGGTCGTCGAACAGCACGCCCCGAGCGTCACGAGGCCGATCATCGCGGGGGTGAGCCCGGTCGCCGCGCCGACGGCCTGGGTGCGCGCCGCGCCTTCCGCCGACGGCCGCAGCAGCCGGTACAGGAGGATGGCGGCGACGGCCATGCCCAGGGCGACGCCGACCGTGACGACCAGCATCGAGACCGCGGTGAAGAACGGGAGCTCGAGGTATCCCCACGGCGCGGCGACGATCAGCGCCGGATAGTTCCACCAGCCCGCGCCGGTCGCGTTCGACGTGATGATCGTGATCGTATAGCCGCCCTGAAGGCGGGCCAGGCCGAGCATGCCGCCCTCGACCAGCGACCCGAGCAGGTAGAGCAGGCCGAGCACCACCACGAGACCCCACGCCCAGGCCTCGCGAACGAACCGGCGGACCTCCCGCAGGAGGAGGAACCCGGAGAGGTCGATCCTCGGCGCCCCCGCCGACACGGAATGTCGACCGGGCACGCCCCTTAAATCACGGAGGTCCGGACCAACGCGGCGACGTGGGACTCGCCGGGGACGGAAGGCGTTCAGCCCAAAAGTTAAGGAGGGCGGCTCGCTCGGACGGGTGCGCGGGGATGGCCCAGCCCGGTAAGGCGCTGGATTGCTAATCCAGTGGTGGTTTCACCTCGGGGGTTCAAAGGAGGGCCCGGACGTGCGGGCCCTCGGAGACTCCCCCTCCCCGCGTTCGGCCGGCGGAGGGAGCTCGGCCCGCGCGCGATAGACCTCCCCGACCCGCGCCACCGACACCAGGGCCCCGCGCCCGGGCAGCGGTCCCTCGACGACCGCCAGGAGTCGGACGGCGTCGGCGACCTCGACGAGCGCGAGGCGGTTCGGCGACCGCACGCCGGGCGGGGTCACGAGCAGCTCGGTCGCCGCGAGGACCTTCCCGACGCCGGGCACGGAGAGCGGGCCGACCCGCGTCGAGCCGCACCGCGGGCAGGGCCCGTCCGTCGGGACGAACCGGGCGAGGCACGCCTCGCACCGCGAAAGCTCGATCGCGACCGGGCCCTCGGTCATGGCTCGGCCCGTCCGAGTACCGTGACGAAGCTCTGGGTCCCGAGCCCGCTCATCGACTGCGCGAGCCCGAGCCTCGGGAGGTGGGCGACCGCGCCCGCGCCGGCCTCGCCCCGGAGCTGGCGGGCGACCTCCGCGATGCCGGCGAGGCCCGAGACGCCGACCGGGTGCCCGCGGCCCAGCAGGCCGCCGCCGGGATTCACGGGAAGGCGGCCGTCGCGATCGACCCAGCCGTTCGCATACCAGGAGGGTCCCTCGCCCGGCCCGCACGCCCCGATATCCTCGAGATGGACGAGCCCGAACGGGGCGAACGCGTCGTGGAGCTCGACGACCTCGAGCTCCTTGCGCGTCGCCTTCGCCATCTCGTAGGCGATCCGCGCGGCCGTCCGTGTCGCGACGAACGACGCGAGATCCGGGCGGTCGACGAGCCGCAGCGAGTCGAAGCCCTGGCCGATCCCGAGCACGGAGGCCGGCCCGGTGCCGCGCTCGAGCACGACCGCCGCCGCGCCGTCCGAGATCGCGGCGCAGTGGAGGCGGCGGAGGGGGAACGCGACGAGCGGGCTGGCCGCCACCTCCTCGGCCGAGACCGGTTTCGGGAACTGCGCGGCCGGATTGCCGGCCGACATCCGGCGCGCGTGGACGCTCACGCGGTCGATCACGTCCGCCGGGAGACCGTGCCGCTCGAGATACCGCTGGGTCACCAGGGCGGCGAGGCCGGGCATCGTCGCGCCCAGGGCGGCCTCGCTCGGGTGGATCGCCGCCGTGAGCTCGCCCGAGATCGCCGCGGTGGGCCGGTCGGTCATCTTCTCCGCGGCGACGACCAGCGCCCGGGAGAACCGGCCGGACTCGATCGCCAGCGCGGCGGTGTGGAACGCCATCGCCCCCGACGCGCTCGACGCCTCGACCCGGAGCCCGGACCCCGACTCGAGCCCGAGGCGGCCGGCCAGCCGGGGAAGTAGCGGCTCGGGCCCGCGGGCCCCGTGGGCGAGCATCGTTCCCACGACCAGGAGGTCGATCGGCTTCCTCCCGACCCCGTCCAGCGCCGGACCGGCCGCCTCCGCGGCGAGGTCGACGAGTCCCTCCGCACGCTTCCCGAACCGCGCTACCCCGACGCTCGCGACGTGCGCCGTCATCCGCCCACCGGGGCGCCGCGGGTGGAGAGGTACTGGAACCGCTCGACGAAGCGCGAGAGCGGCATCCCCTCCTCCCAGCGGAGGATCCCGTTCCCCTCGCGCGTCGCGCTCACGGGAGGCAGCGAGCGGCAGACGTAGCCGACCATCCCGCGCTCGGGGATCGCCCCGGTCGCGAACAGGCGCCACGCCTCCTCCCGGCGCGCCCCGAGCCGCCGGTACGCGTAGAGGACCATCAGGCCGACGCGCTCGACCGCCCGGCGGTGCGCGGCGAGCTGCTGGTTCGCCCGGCCGCTCGCCGACGTGAACCGGATCACCGGCTCGGAGGACGCCTTGACCTCGATCGGGAAGGCGAACTCCTTGCGGAGCGCCACCAGGTCGAGCCCGAGGGAGCCGGCGCCCCGGATCACGAGGAACGGCTCGTCGATCAGCTTCTCGAACCCGGGGCGGGCGGGGGGGGGCAGCGAGCGGGCGTACGACCGGACCGCGGCCCGGTCCCCGGACAGGAGGCTCCTCAGCTCGCGCTCGTAGTCGCCGAACCCATGTCCCACCACGACGGACCCGAGTCGTGTTGAGGAGTTATCTTATGCGGCGGGTCGGACTCGCAGCGAACGGTGGCCGCGTTCGCGGGACTCGACCTGGCGCCGACGGAGATCCCGATCGCCCGGGCGATCGCCGGGCTCGTCGCCGAGTCCGATCGCCGCCGATCGGTCCGGGGGGTGGCGACCCAGGCGCTCACGTTCCGCGTCTCCGAGCTCCGGAGCCGCCTCCTCCGCGAGCGGGTGTTCGAGGACCCCGCCCGGCTCCTGGCCCGGCTCAGGCGGCGGGGACTTCTCCTCGATCTGGCCGGCGGGGGGACCGACCGGGGCTTCCAGGTGCCGTACCCGGACGACCTATGCCAGCTACTCCTCGGCGAGGCGGTGCGGACCGACGCGGTCGACGCGGCGGCGACGCTCGCGCTCCCGGACGAGGCCGCCCACATCCACGCGATGGACTTCGACTTCCTCGAGCAGCTCAACGGGGTGGTCGGGCAGCGCCTCGAGGAGACCGTCGCGTTCGGCCGCACGTTCGGCATCGCCGAGCTCGCCGGCTACCTGCGCGGGCTGTTCGGCGAGGAGCTCTACTTCGACTCCCTGATCTCCCTCCTCCAGCAGTACGCCCTCGCGGACGCCCCGCTCCTGGCCCCAACGGGGCGGACCACGGGCACCACGGGGTTCCACCTCGCGCTGTTCGGGCCCCCGGGCACGGGCAAGACGTTCTCGATCGACGATCTGATCCGCGGCAACCCCCGGAGCGGCGTCCCCCCGCACGGCCTGCCGGGCCGCAACCGCTACTGCGGCGGGATCACGCCGGTCCAGTTCCTCCGGGTCGGGCAGGCGTACGCGGGACGGACGTTCAACTTCATCGTCCCGGAGTTCAACGACTGGTTCAAGTACCGCGGGATGGTCGAACCGCTCAAGCTCGTGATGGAACAGCGCGAGGTGAAGTGGGAAACGACGCTGGGGACGATCGGGCCGTACACCTTCCGCTCGTTCTTCTCGGTCAACTACAACGTCCGCACGGCCGGCGCCCAGGACTACTGGACGACGATCGGCGACCCCAACTTCGCGGCGCTCGAGGACCGGATGCTCCTTCGGTTCCATCCGATGACCCGCGGGCGGTTCCGCGCGGTGGAGGCGAGCGCCGAGCGGCTCGAGCTCGGCGAGCTCGACTTCGGGCTCGCGGGCCGGATCCGCGACCACCTGACGCTCGTCCACGCGATCCAAACCCGCCACCCGCTCGTGGCCCGGCGGTTCCGGCCCCGCCCGGTCCGTCTCGAGCGCGGGCTGTACGACCGCCTCCGGGAGGTCTCCGACCGCGCGCTCCGGACCGCGGAGTTCCCGAAGTTCTCGCCCCGGCTCAAGAGCCGCGCCGTCCGCCTCGGCGCGGCCGCCTCGCTCCTCACGTACTTCGCCGACCCCGACGGAACGTCGCTCACGATCGGGAAGCCCGAGTCGGAGTTCGCGCGCCGATTCTACGAGGAGGAGATCCGTGCCCGCGAAGGGCGCCGGGGCCGCGCCGCCGCGTAGGGGCCGGCCCCCGTACTCCCGGCCCCCGGACGACCTCGTCCGCCGGGCGGCACGCCGGGTCGTGCGCGGGGGCCGGGCGTCGTTCCCCTCCCAGGCGGCGTTCCTCGACGCCGTCGTCGCCGAGGTTCGCCGCGACGATCCCCGCGCGGCGCTGGGCGGCGTCAGGCTGCGGCGGCTCGCGGTCGGCGTCCCGGGCGTCCGGCTGTCCGTCCGCTATGCGGAGCGCCCCGGCGAGCCCGCGCCCGCCGCGTGCCCCGTCTGCGGTTCGGGACTCCTGCCGATCCGCAACCGGACGCTCGCCGGCGACACGATCGAGCTCGGGCGCCGGTGCTCGCGCTGCGACTACTGGTCGCACGCGCACCGGCGCGTCCCCGTCCGGTACGCGTTCTCCCGCGCGGGGTCGGGGAACCGGTCGAAGCGCGCGCCGCCCGGGACGGGTCCGGCGCCACGGTCGGCGTCGTAGCCGACCCGGCGAGGCGGATCAGGGAACGGTGCGGATCACCCGGCCGGCGTTGCCGTCGACCAGGATGACGGTCTTCTCGCCCTTGCGATCGAGGCTGAAGTACCAGACCGGGACGTGGAGGAGCTCGCCGTCCGAGATGTCGACCTGGCTGCGGATGTTCGAGATCATGCTGTGCTTCTTGTGCACCGCCTCGCTCTGGAGCTGGTCGACCGCCGACCGCGCGACGTTCTTCGCCGCGTCCTCCCCCAAGTCGCCGTTCAGGACCGGCGACCCCTGCGGGATCGACTTCTTGTCGAACAGCTGGCGCTCCCCGAGCTGGAACGTGTAGTCCTTCGGCTGGTAGGCGGCCATCGACTTGACCGCGACCACGGGGTACTCGTACTGGTTGGCGACCGTCTCCGAGCGGTTCGGGCTGACGACCGGACCGCCCATGATCGGGATCACCGCGAACCCGCCGCGCCCGCGGCCGCTGAGCGCGCTCCCGAGCAGCGCCCCGGCGGCGATCGTCCCGACGGTCCCGCCGATGCTGGCGGCCGCCGCCTGGTACTGGTACGTCGTGGACGCCGAGGTCGGGATCACCCAGAACGGGACGTACGAGAGCCGCACCTCCTCGAGCTTCGACTCCTCGAACGCGTGGCGGTGCATGAACCCGGTGTCGAGGTAGTCGTGGACCGCCTTGAGCGCCGCCTTCTGGTCCGGCACCTTGAGCGGGAGGAGGGTATGCTTCTGGATCTCCTTCCACCCCTCGCCCCCGAGCGTGACCGAGCTGCCGCAGTAGTCGCACGAGA
>JASHOP010000102.1 GCA_030041075.1 Thermoplasmata archaeon
CGTCTCGCCCGGCACATTGGGCCCCACTCGAGCGCGTCGTCGGATCGCCCCCCGAGCCTGCGCCCGCTCCGCCCGTGAGGTCGGCGATGGCATGGCGGGGGCCGAGGAGCCGCCGACGGTCGCCCTCCCGGAGCGGCTCGACCGCACGCTCCGGCTGGGGCCGTTCCCCTCCGGTCGGGACGCCCTGCGGTTCGTCACGTACGTCGCCGTCGCGGCCTGCCTCGCGCCGTTCGTCCCGACCGCCGTCTGGCTCGGGATCGCGGTCCTCGGCTTCGCCTCGTCGGTGTGGAAACCCGGGGGAGAGCCGGTCGAGCGGCACGTCGCCCGAGTGCTGGCGTGGGAGGCGCGCCGGTTCGGGAGCGCGCGGGCGATGAGCGCGCCCGCCCGCCCCGGACCCGGGCCTCGGGCGCACCTCGCCCTCGCGCCCGGGGTTCGCGCCGCCGTCGTCCGGGCCGCCGGAGTTCCGCTCGCCTACCTTCCGCCGGCGGAGCTCGCCCGCCGCTTCGCGCTGTTCCGGGAGCTGGTCCGGGGCCTGGAAGGGGGGTTCTTCCTCTTCGCGGCCGGCGCCCCGATCCACCCCGGTCCGTTCGTGCCGAAGGGACCGCCCCCGGACGGAGGGGAGCGGGAGGCGCGCGCCGGGTACCGGGAGCTCGTCGAGCTGATCGCCCGCGGCCGGTCGGTCCGCCGGGTGTACGTCGTCGTCGTCTGCGCCGACCCGGGGGTCCCCGGGATCGAGCGGCTCGAGGCGACCGTCGAGACCCTGCTCGAGCGGCTGGCGGGACTCGGCCTGCGGCCCGCGCGCCTGACCGACCGCGCCCTGCGCGAGGCGGCCCGGCGGATCGGGCTCGCGGACGGAGCGGGGTCCGGATGAGCGGCCGGATCTCCGCCCCGTCCCTCCTCGGCTTCGAGACGTTCGGGACCGCGGTCGGACTCGGCGTCGTGGTCGGGGCGCTCTCGCTGGTCGCCGCCCAGCTCTCCGTCCTCGCCGGGACGCTGGCCGCGCTCGCCGTCGCCGGTTGGGCCTCCCTACGCTACCGGGAGCGAAGGCACGGCGGGAGGCTCGGTTCGGGGCCCCGCTGGGCGGCCCTGGCCGCGGTCGCCGCGGGCGGCGTGGTCTACCTCGACCCACCGGAGCCGCTCGCGCCGCTGCGCGCGCTGCTGCTCGGTCTCGGGCTCGTGCCGCTCTGGGTCGTCGAGCGACGCCGGGGCGGGGACGCCCTCGTCCGGAGGACGGACCGATGACCTCGGAGGCCCGCCCGCGCGCGGCCGCGGAAGGCACCACCTCGATGCGGGTCGGACGCCGGTACCTCGCCCCGCTGCTCGTGCGGCGGTTCCCGCCCGAGGTGCCGTTCGGCTTCCTGGGCCGGGTCCTGCCGCCTCACGCCGACGTCGACCTCCGGATCGAGGCCCACCGGATCCCGGCGGAGCGGGCGCTCGCGATCGTCCACGGGGCGCGTGCCGTCGCCGAGGCGGAGCTGGTCGCGGGACGAGCGGGCAGCGCGACCGCGGAGCTCGAGGTGGAGAGGGCCGCGGCCGAGGCGTTGGGCCGCGCGGTGGCGCAGCGCGCCCAGGAGCTCTGGAAGGTCGGGATCGCGTTCGTCGCCCACGGACCGTCCCTGCCGCGCGCGGACGCCGAGCGGATCCGCCTCACCGAGCGCCTCGCCGCGCTGGGATTCCGGTCGCGGATCCCCCGCTACGAGGTGAACGACGCGCTCGCGCCCGTCGGACCGGCGTCGGCCGGATCCCGCCCCACCGGGTACTGGCAGACCCTCTCGACCGACGGTCTCGCGGCCCTGTTCCCGTTCGTGGACGAGACCCTCCTCGAGTCGAACGGAATCCTGATCGGGCTCGCCCTCGCCAACGCGAACCCGGTGTTCCTCGACCGGTGGTCGCACGCGAGCCACTCGTGGGGCCTCTTCGGGACCACCGGCTCCGGGAAGTCGTTCGCCGCGTCGCTGGTCGTCCTCCGGACGCGCTGGCTGCGCCCCGAGACCGACGTCCTGATCCTGGACCCGCTGGGGGAGTTCTCGCGCCTGGCGACGGCGCTGGGAGGCTCGGTGGTCCGGCTCGCCGACCCGGCCCGGGGGCGGCTCAATCCGCTCGACCCGGAGACCACCGGGGGCGACCGGAAGGAGAAGGCCGGACGCGTCGGCGTCATGCTCCGGGCGCTGTTCCCCAGCCTCCACGACGAGGAGTCGGCGGCGCTCGACGCCGCGGTGAGCCGCCTCTACGCCCGGTCGGACCGGACCCCGACGTTCGACGACCTGCTCGACGAGGTCCCCCGGCTCGAGCCGCCGTCCGGGCGGCTCCGCTCCCTCCTCGAGGTGTTCCGGTCCGGGTCGCTGAGCGCGGTCAACGGCCCGAGCACCCTCGCCGCGGGCTCGCGGACCGTCGCGGTCGACTTCGCGGGCATCCCCGACGATCAGCTGCCGTTCCACCTCGCCTACGTCCTCGACTGGGTCTACGGCCGGCTGCGGTCGCGCCCCGGCCCGAAGCTCGTCGTGGTCGATGAGGCGCACCTGCTCGCCCGCCACGGCCCCACCGCCGAGTTCCTCGACCGCGTGGTCCGCCACATGCGCCATTTCGACGCCGGCCTCCTCCTCGTCACCCAGAACCCGGACGATTTCCTCGCCCACCCGGCCGGGCGCTCCCTCCTGCGGAACCTGTACGCGACGGCGTTCTTCCGCCTCCCCGAGGTCTCCGCCGAGACGCGGGGGTTCTTCCAGCTGGGCAGCGCGGAGGCGGAGTGGCTCCCCAAGGCCCGGCTGCCGCGCGACGCCGGTTACTCGGAGTCGCTCTGGAGGATCGGCGAGTGGCACCTCCCGCTCGCGGTCGTGGCGTCGACCCCGGAGTACGAGTTCCTGGGCGCGACGCTCGGCGTCGGGTCGGCCGGTGCGGGCGCCGCGACGCTTCCGCTCGAGGGCGAGGTTTATACGGCGGAGAAAGGCCGGTTCCCGTCGTGGAGTCCGGAGGGACGGACGGCCCCCCGCCCCGACGACGGGCCAGCTGGAGCCTGAAGGCGATCGTCGAGAACGTCGCGGGGAAGCCGATCGGCGAGTTCCAGGACCCCGCGAAGACGCCCCACCCGTACGTCCGCGCGAGCCTCGAGGCGTCGCGCGCCCCGGCGCCCGCGTCCGAGGCGGGCCAAGCGGACGGCGACGAGCCGTACGACCCGGTCGGCCACGTCTACCCCCCGCTCGTCGGGGCGCACGGACGCGCGTACCACGGGCCCGAGAACGAGCACCACGCCGAGACGCTCGAGCGGCACCGGTCCGAGCGCGCGGCGGGGCCGGGGCAGGTCCCCCACGCGCCGGGTCCCTCGCACCGGCCCGAGCGGCTCTACCTGCACTACCTTCTCCTCCACATGGACCGCCTCAACGACAGCGCGCTCCAGTACCTGCGGGCCGCGGTCGAGGAGGAGTTCGCCCATCGCCAGCGGCCGATCGCCCCGCCCCCCCTCCCGGCCGCGCGCGAGCCCGTCCCCGCGGCCTGACAGGCCGGCGCCGTCAGGATCCGGCCGTCCGACAGGCTTTTCCCGCGCCGTCCCACGTCCGGGGCGATGGCCCGGATCTCGGTCGAGTTCGTCTACAGCGGCCTGAGGGTCCGCGACCTCCGCCGGTCGCTCCGGTTCTACCGGAAGCTCGGGTTCCGGGTCCACCGCCGGGGGACGATGGGCCACGGGGGCCGGTGGGTGCATCTCGCGTTCCCCGGCGCCGCCGCCCGGCTCGAGCTCAACTTCTACCCCCGGACGAGCCGGTTCTTCACGCCGATACGGCGGGGTACGGAGTTCGACCACCTCGGGTTCCGGGTCTCGGACGTCGAGGGTTGGGAGGCGGAGCTGCGCCGCCGAGGGCTCCCGATCGTCGCCCGGATCCGGGAGCCGCACGAGAACCTCGTCTACACCCGGGACCCGGACGGCAACTGGGTCGAGTTCTTCGGCCCGCCGCCGGGCGGACCCGGCGGGAACCCCCGCCGGCGACCCGCCTCGACGAGCGCCGCGTAGACCTCGGGATCCCACTCCACGCCGATCGCGTCGCGGCCGCACCGCGCCGCGGCCCAGAGCGTCGTCCCCGTGCCCGCGAACGGGTCGAGGACGGTGTCGCCGACGATCGAGAACATGCGCACGAGTCGCTCGGCGAGCGGCTCGGGGAAGGCGGCGGTCCGGCGGTCGCCCTGGGCCTGGCGCGCCCCCCGGATGTCCGTCCAGACCTGGCTGAACCAGAGGTCGCGCTGCGGCCGGGAGAGACGGCTCGCGGCGCGCGGGGGGTGACGCGTCGGGAACGACCGGAGGTCGCCGTTGCGGAACAGGAGGACGAACTCGCAGTCGAGGGTCACGTAGGCGTTCGGCGGCAGGAAGCCGGACCCCAGGTAGGCGTTCGGCTTGTTCGTCGGCTTCTTCCACAGGGCGTAGGGCAGGGGGCGGAACCCCGCCTCCGTCGCATCGATCAGGGTCCTCGCGTGGTTCGGCCAGATCCGGAACCCGTCGTCCGTGCGGCGAAGGGCATCCCCGATCACCACCGCCAGGATCCCGCCGGGCACGAGCGCCCGACGGCACGCGCGCCAGGCGTCGGCGAGGACGCGGAGCATCCCCTCGTAGTCGTCCGCCCCCAGCGCCCGGAACAGATCGTCCCACTGCGGGATCATCGGGTACGGCGGCGAGGTGACGACGAGGTGGATCGATCCGGCGTCCACGCCCGCGAGACGGCGCGCGTCGCCGAGCACGAGGCGAACGCGACCCCGGCGTGCCGCGGTCACCGCGGCCGGCGGACGCCGAGATGCGTTATTAGAGCCGCTCCCCTCGGACGCGGCGATGCGGCTCGAGCGGCCGGTCCTCCAGGTCGCGCTGGACTTCGAGAACCTCTCCCGGGCGCTGACCGCGGCGCGCGAGGCGGTCGAGGGCGGCGCGGACTGGGTGGAGGCCGGCACCCCCCTCATCAAGAGCGAGGGGCTCGACGCGGTCCGGGAGCTGAAGAAGGCCGTCCCCGGCCACCGGATCGTCGCCGACATGAAGGTGATGGACACCGGGGCGTTCGAGGTCGAGATCGCGGCGAAGGCCGGCGCGGACCTGGTCACGGTCCTCGGGGTCGCGGACGACGACACGATCGCGGACGCCGTCCGGGGGGGCCGGCTCTACGGCGCCGAGGTCGTCGTCGACCTGATCGGGGTGGCCGATCCGGTCCCGCGCGCGGTGCGGGCCGCCGAGCTCGGGGCGGCCGCGGTCTGTTGGCACGTCGGGATCGACGTCCAGATGCAGGGGAAGACCCCGTTCGCCATCCTCGGCGAGCTCGCGAAGGCGTCCCCGGTGCCCGTGGGCGTCGCGGGGGGCCTCACCAGCGAAACGGTCGCCCCGGCCGTCCGGGCCGGGGCGCAGATCCTGATCGTCGGCGGCGCGATCGCGAAGAGCCCGAAGATCCCGGAGGCGACCCGCCGGATCGTCGAGGCGATCGCCACCCAGCAGGAGGTCGCGACCGAGCTGTTCCGGCGCTACGCGGGCGAGTCGATCCGGGAGGCGTTCCTCAAGGTCTCCAGCCCGAACGTGACGGACGCCCTCCAGCGCCAGGGGGCGATGCACGGGATCGTCCCCCACCTCAAGGATCGGACCGTGAGGATCGCGGGCCCGGCCGTCACGGTCGTGACGCGGGACGGCGACTGGGCGAAGCCGGTCGAGGCGATCGACCGCGCCGGCTCGGGCGACGTCGTCGTCGTCGACGCGGGCGGGGGGCACACCGCGATCTGGGGGGAGCTCGCGAGCTGGAGCGCGCACGGACGGAAGGTCGCCGGGGTCGTGGTCGACGGGGCGATCCGCGACCTCGATGCGATCCTCGACCTCGGGTTCCCGGCGTTCAGCCGCTACGTGAGCTCGGACGCGGGAGAGCCGAAGGGACTGGGCGAGATCGGCGTCGAGGTGACGGTCGGCGGGCAGAAGGTCCGGCCGGGCGACTGGATCGTCGGCGACACGAGCGGCGTCGTGGTCGTTCCGGCGGAGCGGGCGGCCGAGATCGCGAACCGGTCGCTCGATGTCCTGGAGCACGAGAACCGGGTGCGCGAGGAGATCCAGCGCGGCTCGACCTTAAGCTCCGTCCAGAAGCTCGAGCGGTGGGAGCGCGTCGGCTAATGGGCGCGCGGTCCGGACCTTGACCCGCGGCATCGCCTTCGGGCGCTGCCGCGCGCGGAGGGGTCGCGATCCGGCCGAGGGATCGCGCGTCCGGGCTAGGGCCGGGCGGGTCCCCCGGCGTGCGGGCGAGCGGGAGCGTAGGGGGCGATCGATCGGAGCACCCGGCGGCGGACCCACCATGCGTCGTAGGCGGACGTAGCGTACGCTCGCTGGTGGCGGTTCGGTCCCTGCCAGCGGAACTCCCATCGAAGAGGATACTCGACCGACCAGAGGACCAGGCCCTCGGGCTCGGCCATCGGCAGCGACAGGCGAACCCGGCCCTGGGCCGCCTCGGTGAGCCGTTCCAACGGCAGCCTCCGTCGCTCGTGCTCCCGGAGCGCGCCGACCAGCTTGCGGACCATCCCCCAGACGAACGACGGGGCCCGCACCTCCACGACGGCGCCGCCGCGCCGTGGGGTCACCACGATCGACTCCACCGTCCGCCAGACGGGCTCGCGGCTGACGACGCCCCGACCGAACGACCGGACGTCGACCGCCCCCTGGAGGGCCGGCGCGGCCTCCGCCCACGCGTGGAAGTCGCGGTCCGCGCCGACCTCGTAGTACCGGTAGACCCTCCGTCGCGCGTGGCGCACCCGGAACCCGGGGGGAGCGGGGGTCGCCGCCGTCGCGAAGATCTCCGGTGCGACCCCGTTGAGCGCTCGCAGGAGGCGAGCGCCATCGAGGTCGCTCGTCAGCGCCAGGACGTTCGCGCGCGCGCTGACGCCCCGGTCGGTCCGGCTCGCCACCTCGAGGTGGAGCGTCGCGGGAGAGGCCGCGAGGCCCAGGGCGACGAGACCCCGCCGCAGCGTCCCCTCCACGGTCCTCGAGCCGGGCTGGCGAGCCCACCCCCGGAAGGCGGTTCCGTCGTACCCAAAACGGACGAGCCAGCGCGGCGTGACGCCCGGGAGAGTACCGGGTGTTATGACGGCGCGACCCCCTTCGACGCGGTCACGGTCTACCGTGAAACCGCGTGTGACACGTAGGACTATAGTTGAATATATACACTACATTGATTTTCCATATATCACTGAGATGCGTCGGTGAGTTGATGCCGGCCCCGACGGAGACGCTCCCCGCGAGGAGAACGGATCCCTCCGCCGGGGGCCGGCGATCGATGGAATCACGAGGTGGGAGACGTTGAGCGGACAGAATTCGGGCGGAACAGCGGGAACGACCGGGACGACGGGGTCCACGGGATCGACGGGAACGGACTCCCTCGGCTCGACCGTGAAGAGGCGGTCGAGCCAGGTCACGAAGGGGGTCGCGATCGGGATCGGCGTCGTCCTCCTCCTCGTCGGGATCGGGGGAGGCTACTTCCTGGGCGCGTATATCACGAAGACGAGCGCGACGACCGTGGACATCACGGAGGCGGGTTCGACGCTTCTCGAGCCGTTGATGGACATTTGGGGACCGAACTACACGAGCAGCCTCTCGAGCTCGCACGTCGTCCTGAGCCCGTCCGGAGGCGGCAGCGGCGACGGCCAGAGCTACTCCGAGGCCGGGACCGTCGACATCGGCGCCTCGGACGCCTACACCGCGAACAACCTGGGGGTCGTGGACGTACCCGTCGCGATCTCCTCCCAGCTGATCGTCTACAACCTGGGAACGAGCTTCCAGCACGTCCACCTCAACCTGAACGGAACGATCCTCGCGGAGATCTACGAGGGCACGATCACCAACTGGGACAACGCCCTGATCAAGGGCGCCAACCCGGGCGTCACCCTGCCCGACCAGGCGATCACCCCCATCTACCGGTCCGACTCGAGCGGCGACACGTACATCTTCACGACCTACTGCGACATGTCCTACCCGTCCTGGACGTACGGGAACTCGACCAAGGCGTTCATCCCCCCGACCGGGACCAACCCCCCGGGCGGTGAGCCGGGCGACGGCAACATCGGCGTCGTCGACCAGCTCAACAACTATACGGGGGCGATCGGGTACGTCGGGATCAGCTACATGTCGTACGTGCTGGCCAACGACAAGTTCGGCTACGCGGCGCTCGGCGACAACAAGGCGAACTCCGCGGTCGGAGGCACCGTCGGCTCGAACTACGTCAACTGGTCGACCACGAACGTGAGCTACGACACGTCGCTCGGGCTCAACGAGCTCGACTACGCCGCGGACGGCCTGGCGGTCAGCCTGATCCTCGGCGGCAGCCCGGCCGGTCCGACGACCTGGTCCGTGGGCGGGGGCGGAACCAACCCGTCGACCGCCGACCCGACGCCGTACCCGATCACCAACCTCGAGTACACGCTGATCAAGACGCACCCGGCCAGCCCGAGCCATCAGGCGTACGTCGTGGCGTTCGTGCTCTGGGCGGTCACCTACGGCAACAACGTGACCCGGTACCTGAGCCAGGTAGGGTTCAACCCGCTGACTCCCCAGCTGCTGGGATTGGACCTCGAGGCCCTGGCCACGGTCCAGATAGCCACGTAGGGGCTGGCGGTTTCCGTGACCCCGCAGCCGGCCCCCGTCCCGTCCGGGGACCGGCAACCCGTTCCACCGCTTTCTCGATTCCTTCGCGCCTTAGCTCGCGGACCCTCCCGCGTCGGCCGCCCGCTCGCTCGGGCATGGCCGTACGCCCCCGCGCTGGTCCCGGTCGCCCTCACCGTGGCGATCATCGCCGTGCTCCTCGGCGCGAGCGGCCTCGAGAACTTCGGGCCGTCGTTCTGGGGATTCAACGCGACGAACTACGGGATCCTGATCTTCGTGATCGGGTCGTTCCTGACGTCCGTCCCGGCGCTCGCGATCGCGATGGTGGTGGGGCTCGGAATCGGCATCGCCTCGGCGACCTACCTTCCCCGGATCCTGGCCGCCTGGCTCGACCCGTTCGTGGACCTGCTCGCGGGGATCCCGAGCATCATCTACGGGCTCTGGGGGTACCTCGTCCTGGGCCCGTTCTTCGGCCAGTACGTCTTTCCGTGGACGTCCACGCGGCTCGCCTTCCTCCCCGGGCTGGCGGCGAACCGGCTCTCGCCCGCCCCGAACGGGCTCGGCCTGGCGCTGGCGATCGTCGTCCTCGTGCTGATGGTCCTGCCGATCACCACGGTCCTGATGCGGGACGCGCTGAAGTCCGTCCCCCGGGACCTCTGGGAGAGCGGGCTGGCCCTCGGGGCGACCCGCTGGGAGGTGACCCGGCGGGTCGCGATCCCCTACTCGAAGCGGGGGATCTGGGGCGCGGCGTTCCTGGGTTTCGGCCGCGCGATCGGGGAGACGGTCGCCGTCTTCATGGTGATCGACCAGGCCGCGAAGATCCCGACGAACGTCTACGGCGGGACCTCGACGATGGCGTCGCTGATCATCGGCTCGATCGACGCGGCGTTCAACCTCAACGCGAGCGGCGTGACGGAGCTGCACTTCCTCGCCGAGCTCGCGCTCGTCCTCCTGGCGATCACGCTCGTCGTCAACGTCGCCGGACGCTGGATGGTCCGGCGGACCTACACCGAGGTGGCAGGGCTGTAGGCCCGGGCGATGGCGACCGCGACGCTCCCCGGGAACCTCCCGGTCGTCGACGATCTGCGCCGGGACCGGACCGGCCACGTCCGGGGACGGACGATCGCCGACCGGCTGGTCGGATGGCTCCTGCCGCTCCTCTACCTGGTCGCGATCGTGCCGATCCTCGACCTCGTCTACTGGGTGGGGCGCGCGGCGCTCCCGACGTTCACCGTCGCGGTGATCACGACCGACCCGTCGGGGGCCGGGGGCGGGCTGTACGCCCCGCTGGTCGGCTCCCTCACGATCCTCCTGTTCGCCACCGGGTTCTCGCTCCTGTTCGGCTTCTTCGGCGGGCTCGCCACCGCGGAGTACCTGGCCGAGCGCGTCGCCGGCGTGATCCGGATCACCGCGAACGTGATGGCGGGCACCCCGGCGATCATCGTCGGGCTGTTCGGGTACATCGCGTTCGTCTCGTACTTCGGCTGGGGGTTCTCCCTCGCCGCCGCGTCCGTGACCCTCGGGGTGTTCATGACCCCGTACGTCTTCCGGGCGACCGACATCGCCTATGCCTCGGTCCCCCCGCACATCCGGGAGGCAGCGGTCGGCTCGGGAGCCCGGCCGCTGCAGTACCTCATGAAGGTCGCGACCCCCATCGCCCTCCCCCAGGTGCTGAGCGGCGTCTTCCTCGCGATGGCGATCGGGGTCGGGGAGACCGCACCGCTCTACCTGACCACGACCACGGTCGCGCTCCCCCCGCTCGGCTTCTTCCAGCCCGTGAGCGCGCTCTCGCTCTACATCTGGAGCGACTACCAGACCGGCTTCATCCTCCCGATCGCGATCCACCGCGCCTTCCAGGCCGCGTTCCTCCTCCTCGTGATCGTCATCGGGCTCAACGTCCTCGTCCGGATCGTGGCGTCGCGATCGCGCCGGCGCCTGGAGGGGCTCTACCAGTGAGCGCCGCGCTCCCCCCCGACGGGGCCATCCTCTCGGTCGACGGGCTCGGGGTCACGACCCGGGACCGCGACCTCCTCGACAACATCTCGATCGACTTCTCCGCCCGGTCCCTCACCGCGGTCGTCGGCCCGTCCGGCTGCGGCAAGACGACGTTCGTCCGCTCGCTGAACCGGATGACCGAGCTCACGCCCGGCCTCCGGATCCGGGGAACGGTCCGGTACCTCGGCCAGGACATCTACGCGAAGGGCGTCAACCCGGTCGTCGTCCGCCGGCGGATGGGGATGGTCTTCCAGCGCCCGACCGTCTTCCCGATGTCGATCTTCGAGAACGCCGCGTTCGGCCTGAGGATCGTCCGGGCGGACGACGGCGAGGTCGACCGGGCGGTCGCCGAGGCGCTCCAGCGGGCGGGTCTCTGGGACGAGGTGAAGGACGAGCTCGACCGGCCCGCGCTCGCCCTCTCCGGGGGCCAGCAGCAGCGGCTGTGCATCGCCCGGGCGCTCGCCGTGCGCCCCCGGGTCCTCCTGCTCGACGAGCCGACGTCCGCGCTCGACCCGGGCGCGACCCAGCGGGTCGAGGCGACGCTCCAGCGGCTCAAGGAGGACATCGTGCTCGTCCTCGTGACCCACAACGTCGGCCAGGCCGCCCGGCTCTCCGACCGGATCGCGTTCCTCCACTCGGGCCGCCTGGTGGAGGTCGGCGCCACCGCCGACATCCTCGAGCGGCCCCGGGAGAAGCTCACGGAGCAGTTCATCACGGGGCGATACGAATGACGGGCGGATGGGAGTACCGAAAGATCCTGACCGAGGACCACCACCGGGCGATGGCGGAATTGAAGCAGCATGTCGCGGAGATGACCCAGCTCGCGGTCAGCATGGTCGCGGACGGGAGCCGCGCCCTCCTCCAGAACGACGCCGAGCTCGCCCGGTCCGTCGCCTCCCGCGACGTGGCGCTCGATCGCTACGACCTCAACATCGAGCTCGAGACGATCCGTCTCGTCGCGGTGATGCAGCCCGAGGGCCCGGACCTCAGGACGACCGAGGCGGTCCTCAAGATCGCGAACTGCGTGGACCGGATCGGACGGCTCGGCTACGACATCTCCCGCTACCTCGCGGAGGGACCTGACCCGAGCGGAGGCGTGATCCCCGATCTGGTGCGTCGGATGGACGAGCGCGCCCGGGCGATGGTGGCGCAGTCGGTCGAGGCGTTCCTCGGCAACGACGCGCCCCGGGCGAAGGCGGTCTTCCCGATGGACGACGAGGTCGACGCGCTCCACGGCGAGGTCCAGGGAAAGCTGATCGAGCTCCTGCGTCGGGGGGGCCCGGCCTCCGACCGGCTCGCCTACGAGCTCCTCGCGGCCCGACATCTCGAGCGGGTCGCCGACAACGCCTGCAAGATCGCGGAGAAGGCGGTCTACGCCATCACGGGCGAGCGGCGGACCGAGTACCTCCGCCGCTCGGACCAGTCGTCGGGCCCCCGGCCCGGCCCCGAAGCCTCGGGATAGGGGCCCGGGAGCCGGCCGGACGCCCGCGCGGCCGCCGAGCGTCCGATGAGGAACCGGGCCGCAGCCCCGTCCGGGACGCGCGTCTCGGGACCCCGGGGGGCGGACGGTGAATCCGGAACGGTCCACCTCCTTCCCTGATCGACGCGGATCGCGGAGGGGTTTCCGGATAGGCTCTTAGCGCCGTCGGGACCTGCCGCACCGGCGGCCCGTGCTCCCGTAGTCTAGTCCGGTCAAGGATTCGGCGCCTTCGACGCCGCGACGTGGGTTCAAATCCCGCCGGGAGCAGGGCCTTCGAGCCGCCAGGCACCCTGGCTCCGGGCGGTCCGGGTCGGGCTCGATCCTCGGCCGCCCCGGGGAACGTCTTGCAGTCGGTTCGCGTTCCAACACGCAAGTCCGTCCGGACCATCACGGTCACGGAAGAAGCGTACCGGCGACTGCTGGCGCCCACGGGGAGGTCGAAGAGCTCCTCCGAGGTCGTGGCCCGCCGGACCGGGCACCGGCCCCTCTCCGATTTCGCCGGGGTTCTCCCCCCGGACGCCGGATGCCCTTCGATCCGCGACCGGTGAGGATCGCTCCCGACGTCGCCGATCGGATCGCGGAGATACTCCCCGACGCCCATTTCTCCATCGATCCGGCGGAGGGATGGCCGAAGGCAGCGGGTCTCGTGACACAAACGAGCTGCTGTACGGTCGGTCGTGTAGAGAGAGCTGTCCCCGACCCGGGGCTCCGTCACCCCGCTCCGATCGCGGATCGACGCCCCCGCACCGGCCGCCGTGCACCCACACCGCCCGGCCGAGCCTCGTCCGGCGGTCCGTCAGGAGGGATGACCCGGTATCGAGCGGGCTCGTGACCGCCGGTGGTGAGTTCGGATTATCATCGCGCAGACCGGTTCCCGAGCGGGGGTGAGACGATCTCCGCAGGTTCGAGCGCGGCGCCGAACGCCAGGGTCGCGGGAGGGTCACCACCGGCGGTCTCGTCGGCCAAAGGCTACCGAGGCGTCGCGATGGAGGGTTCGATCGCGCGATGGTACGCGCGGACCCGAGGTACCGAAACCCAGCTCGCGCTCTGGCGGCGACAGGCGATCGAAGCGACCCAGGACCTGCCGTTGGGGGCCGAGGTTCTCGAAGTCGCACCCGGACCCGGATTCTTCTCGATCGAACTCGCGAAGCTCGGCCGCGTCCACGTGACCGCGCTCGAGATCAGCCACACATTCGTGGAGATGGCGACCGCGAACGCACGCCGGGCCGGCGTCGCGGTCCGCATCGAGCCGGGGGATGCGGCCCAGCTACCGTTCCCCGACCGCTCGTTCGACCGAGTGCTCTGCCAGGCCGCGTTCAAGAACTTCAGCCGCCCCCAGGCTGCGGTCAACGAGATCTATCGGGTGCTCCGCCCGGGGGGAACCGCCTGGATCGACGACATGCGCCACGACGCCACTAACCTCGCCATCCGGCAGGAGGTCGCCGCGATGCATCTGCCGGCGTTCCGGGCGTTCCTGACGGCATGGACGCTCCGGTCCCTCCGGCGCCGCGCGTATACCGCGGCCGGTTTCCAAGAGTTCGCTCGAGCGAGCCCGTTCGGGTCGTGCGAGATGCAGCTGTCTCCGATCGGTCTCGGGGTCCGGCTCCGCCGACCGGTGGAAGGTACCTGAGCTCCGCCGATTCCGCCTTGTGGGTGCCCGGTCACGTGGAGGCGAACTCGAGAAGCCGGTGGATCCGGTCGCCGATCCGCGTCCTCTTGGGGGCCGAGCTTAGGGCGGACCGGTACCGACCCGACTCAATCTCGTCGTGGTCCCGCGCCGAGCTCCCTGCGCCAGTCTGGAGGTGATTACCATTGGAATATATAGTCTATATTTTCAATGCTTAAGCCTACGTAGGATGTACGACGTCCGGGCCGCTCCCCATGGAAGGCCGGAAGCTCCAGCTCGCAGGCAAGTCGACGTTCCTCGTTTCGCTGCCCAAGCGGTGGGTCACGGGCGCCGGCCTCAAGGCCGGCGACACGCTGTTCGTCGATACCCAGTCGGACGGATCGGTGTCGATCCGCCAGCAGTCGGGGACGCGCCCCGCCATCCGCCGCAAGTCGTTCCACGAGCGCGGGGAGAACACGCGGGAGCACCTGCTGCGGAAGTTCATCGGGGCCTACGTCTCGGGGTTCGGCCTCATCGAGGTCCACTTCACCCCCGCCCGGGGCCCGTTCGTGCGGAGGGTGGCGCGGGAGTTCTGCCGCCTCGTGATCGGCCCGGAGGTGATCGAGGAGACCCCGAACTCGATCCTGATCCAGGACCTCTCCGACCCGTCGGAGCTGAGCTCGGAGAAGTGCCTGCGCCGGATGCACCTCACGGTGCGCGCGATGCTGGACGACGCGGTCGGCGCCCTCAAGAACGCCGACGACTCGATCGCGCACGACGTCGATCTCCGCAGCCAGGACGTCAACCGCCTCTACTGGATGGTGGCCAAGCAGAACCACCTGGCCCGCACCTCGACGTCGGAGGGGACCGCCGCCGCCGCGGTCCAGGGCCACCGTCTCATCGCCAAGCTGCTCCAGCGCATCGGAGAGCACGCCCAGCGGATCGCCGCGACCGCGCCCGTGGTCGCCCGGGAGAAGAGCGGCGACCCGAGGCTTCTCGAGCAGCTCGCCGAGGCGCGCAGCTCGGCCGTCGCCATCCTCGACAAGGCGTTCCACGCCCTCGTCACCCAGAACATCGAGGCCGCGAACGAGGCGATCGACGCCCGGGCCGCCCACCAGCGTCTCATCGACGCGCTGGCGCACCGCGTGGCGACGCGCCGGGGCGAGAGCCTTCTCGCCCTGGGGTCGATTGTGGACAGCCTCGACCGGACCGCGGTCTACGCGTCGGAGATCGCCGAGGAGGCGATCGACCTCGCGGTGTTCTTGGAGCCCGGCGTGGCGTAGGGCTACTTCTTGCGTCCCCAGACCGAGCGGCGCTCGGCGGCGGGCGGGGCGACCGCTTGGGCCGGCGGGCGAGGCGGCGGGGTCTCCGCCCACTCGGGGGTGTCGGCGGCCCCCTGCCCCGCGGCGTCCGCCTTCTCCCGGGCAGCGAACGCGGACCGCACCAGCTCCTCGTCGACCTGGTACGCATGCGTGGCGACGGCCCGTTCGAGGGCCACGTCCGCGAGCTCGAACAGGCGGCGCGGGTTGCCGCGCGCGGCACGGTTGAGCTCGTGGACGGCCCCGCGATCGAACGGGTACGTCGGCTCGAGCTCTTCGACGATCCGCTTCGCGAGCATCTTCTTCGCCAGGACGAGCCGGGCCTCGTCGTCCGTCAGGCCGACGAGCGGGATCACGCGATTGACCCGAGACGAGAGGGCCGGCTGCCGCGTGGCCAGCCAGGTGAGGTAGCTCGCGTAGCACGAGAACATCACGAGAACGCCCGGCTTGATCGTTCCGGTGACCTCCTCGAGGACCTTCGCGAACACCTCGATCTCGCGCGACTCGGCCAGGTTGTGGAGGTCGTTGAGGAGGAGGATCGACGGGATGGTGGCGTTGAGCGCGTCGCCGATGCGGCGACCCACGCTCTTCGGGTCGTACGCCTCCCCCTTCGACCGCGCGAGGACCCCGAACGGCCGGAGCCACGCCGGAGCCCCGAGCATCTTCACCAGTCCGGCGGCCTTGGCCGACTTGAGGAACGCCTCGGCGAGCCCGCGCAGGACCCACGGGCTCGTCGTGGTCACGTCGAAGTAGACCACGAACGCCTTGCGCTCCCGCGCCTCGGCGGCCGTGACGAGAAGGCGCTGGGTCTTCCCGACCCCCTGGGGTCCGGTGATCGCCACGACCGCGCGATTCTCGCGGTCGAGCACCTCGTCGCGGATCGTCCTAAGCTGGGCGTCCGAGGCCTGGTTCACGTGGTAGATGGTCACGTCGTCCAGGTTCTCGCTCGCGAGGTCGCGGAACGGGTTGCCGGTGAGGCCGTAGCGCTCGTAGCTTCCGCTGGGCGTGGTCCTCCCTCCTACAGCACGCGGTTGCGGAGATCGACGGCGATCCGCTTGCCGTCGAACTCGTAGTAGACGTTGCGGTCCACGAATCGACCGTCCATCCACTTGGGGACGCGAAGGAACCGCTGGATCCCCTCGGGGCCCTCGCGCGAGTGGAACTGGAGGAACCCGTCCGCGAGGTGGGTGACCACGGCTTCCGAGCGCGGGTCGAACATCCCGCGCTCGGTCGCGAGGACCGCGGTGGTCCCGCGGTGCCGGCAGTGCGTGCGCAGGGTGCGGAGCGACTGGGCGAGCGCGTTGGGGGCGAGATCGAGGGTCAGGAACGAGAACGAGTCGATGGCGAGGAGCCCGCCGGACTCGGCAAACTCCTCGAGCTCCTCCAGGGAGTCCCTCTCGTGGATCTGGATCCAGCGGTCCGAGAACGCGTCCGTGCCTCGCTCGTGCGTGAGCTGGCCCTGGAGCTCGTCGCGATCTCGGGAGGTCACGAAGGTGACGGGCCAACCGACCCGCCCGGCCGTGAGGCACAGGCGCCGGACGAAGAAGCTCTTCACCGTGTCCGCCCCGCTCTCCACGACCACGAGCTTGCCTTCTCCCAGCTCGGGGATGATCGTGACGAGCCCCGGCACCTCGACGGGGATGTTCATCGACCCGTCATGACGAAGTTCGCATAACACCGCGCGGGGAGAGAACTACGGGGTACTACGAGGATCGTGGTCGGTTACGTAATCTCCGGGGGTACGCCCTAAGGTGAGGGCGGCCCTCCGCTCCTAGATGCGACCGTTCCGGAGGGACCGGCGGGCCCTCGCCGAGATCGTCGGCACGCTGATGCTGGTGGTGATCGTCGTCGCGGCGGCGACGGCCTTCTCGTTCTTTGTGGCGGCCTACCAGAAGCAGCTCCAGGCCGAGGAGACCCTGACGCATGACAAGAGTCTCGAGAATCTCAGGATCCTCGCGCTGTCCCCTAACGCCAGCGGCTCTCCACCGACGCTCGCTTCGCTCACCGTCGAGCTGGCGAGCAGCGACGTCAACCCGACTGTCGTGGACGGCATGAGCCTCAACGGTTACGCGGTCGTTAACTACACTGTCGTGGATTTTTCGGGGAAGAATTTGAGCACCACGGAGTGCCTCAACGGCAACCCGTTCCTATCGACCAGCGCCTCCTGCGTTCTGGACGTTCCGGCCGAGACCCAGGTTTTCCTGGAGCTCAACCTCGTCTACGATAGTCCGGGCTACTCATTCCCCACGAACGTGTCCGTGACCCTGACCGAGAGCGACACCCTCAACTTCGAACTCTACACGTCGCTCGGCAACGTGTTCACCCAATCGTTCGTTCCTCCGGTGGCGATTGCCCAGCTTTCGTTCGTGGGCTCCGTCACCGCCTCCAATCCGATCCTCGATGGATCGAGCTCGTACCAACCCGCCGGCGGGAGTGGCGAGAACGTAACGATAGACGAGTGGAGGTGGAGCGTGGTGCAACCGGGAAACGAGACTCCCTGTCACACGTCGGGCGATTGTGACACCTACTCAGGACAGGAGTACGAACTCCCGCTACCGTTCTCGCCGGACTCGACCTACTTCATCTACCTGAACGTCACCAATAGCGATTCCCTGGTCGGCGAGGGCTACATCCAGTACGCTTCCGCCTAGGCCGGGCGAGCGCTCGTCGACCACCGAGGACGCCCGACGCTGCGGCTACGGGAACAGCACGAGGAAGGCGATCGTGGTAGCCGCGACCAGCCCGAGGGAGTGAAGGATTCCGTACCGCGCCCGACCCTCCGTGAACGCGCCGATGATCGCACCGGTCCCCAACGCATTGATCACCATCAGCTCGAAGAACCGCTCCTTCATCTCGGGGACGCTGAGGCGCGGGACGGTCGTCGCGGCGGCGGCCCCCCCGCTGATCGGCGTGCCGAGCCCGAGGAAGGAGACGTCGAGGGTCCCCAGCGTGGGGGCGATGTAGAGCAGCGCGAAGAGGACCGCCATCAGCACGGCGAAAGCGATGTAGATCACCGCCACCGGGAGCATCAGCTGCTTCTCCCGCTCCTCCTCGATCTTGACGAAGTCGTCCATGTCCTTCGCCGCGCGGTAGACCACGGTCGCCGTCTCCCCCCCGATCGTGGAGGCGTCGGCGATCAGGCCGGCGTATCGGCGGATGAGCCGGCTCCGCATCGGGGCCACCATCTCCCGCAGGATCGCCTCGAACGGTCGTCCGAGACGGACGGCGTCGGCGGCGATCCGCAGCGGCTTCGCGAGGATGTTCGTGTGGGTCTTCGCGAGCTCAACGAGGGCCTTGGCCGGGTCGATCCCGCCGCGCATCGCATCGGCCATCTCGAACAGGAACTGGGCGAACGCGCGCTCGAACGACCGGATCCTCTGCATCTCGGCCCGGGCGTCGATGCCGAACGCCGTCAGCGCGATGAAGATCGCTGCGATGAACACGTAGTCGACGGCGTTCGACGGGAGACCCGGCGTGCTGAAGACGTACGACAGGGCCACGAGGACGAAAACGAAGGCGGCCGCGATCGGAAGGTAGAGGACGAGGTAGGTCTTGCGTACCGGATGCGTCGCGAAGTACCTTCGGAACGTGAACCTCGCGGTTTGCCTGAGGTAGAGGATGAACCCCCCGACCACGGCGCCCGCGACCGCCGCGGCCACGCCCAGGTAGAGCAGGATCCGGGCCGGGGTCAACCCGCCGAGCGGGCTCGAAGGAGGGGGGGAGGATGGACTGACCGTGAAGTTCCAGGAAATCGACGCGGTGTTCCCGGCCATGTCCGTGGCCGTGACCGTGGCATTGTTCGCCCCGTCCCGCAGCTGCAGCAACGACGGGACCGGGTACGCGATGACGTGGTCGGTCACCGTCACCAGTCCGGTCGCCGTGACGTTCTCGTCGTCCACGTAAACGAAGACCAGGGACGAGTTGATCGTGGAGACTGAGTCGGAGTACTGCACCTCGATCGTGGGTGTCGTCGTCCCGACCGTTCCGTTCGTGGCGGGGCTCAGGATCGTCAGGACCAGAGGCCCCGATGCGGAAGGGAGCGACCCGACGGCCACGGCTTGGGCTCCGATGAGGAGCGGGGCGATGAGCACGAGGGGCATCCACAGGGCCGGCTTCATTCTGCCCTCGCGTATGCGACCGATACGAGGAGGATCGTCATCGCGACCGCCACCGGCACGAGACCGAACGTCAGGAGGAGCAGCAGGTCGTTCGCGTCGAGGGGACCCGCGGTGCTTCCCAGGGCGTTCAGCAGGAACGCGGCGACCGCGATCATCAGCACCCCCACGAGCACGAGGCTGACGTACATGTCGAGGAACGTGGAGAGCCGCTCGATGAACTCCTTCTGGACCAGGCGTTTCAGGTTGAGGACCGCGTCGGACTTGCTGCGAAGGTACTCGTCGAGGTTGCCTCCCTGGTGGATCATGTTGCCGAGGTCCCAGAGCGTGTCCCGAACGGAGGTAGAGGGACTCTCCTTGGCGGTCTCCGCGAGCGCCGAGATCAGGTCCTTTCCTTGGACGTCGGTCTTGTAGGCGATCTCGCGGAACGTGGCGGTGAGCGCCGGGTCGTGGTCCCTTCGGGCCATGTGCCGGATGAGCCGGATCGGCGAGGTTCCCGTGCTGGCGAGCACCGACAGCTCGCTCAGGCTGAACGGCAGCTCCCGGTCGAGCTGCTCCTTACGATTCGCGATCCGGGAGTCCACCAGGAAGCGAAACCCGGCAGCGACCGAGCCCACGCCGACCGCCGCCAGCAATCCGACGTACAGGTACCACTGAGGATCCCGCAAGGCCTCGCGGAACAGCAGGAAGGCGACCCCCGCCGTCGCGGCCCCGGCGATCAGGGCGCTCACGAGGAGCATCGCCCGGTACACGGCGGACGAGACGTTCATGCCCGCACGCTTCAGGCGCTCGGCGAGGACCTCCGATCCGACCGACCGTTCCATCCGCTTGCCGAGCAGGTGGAAGCAGAAGGCGCGGTACCGGGCCGCGAGATCCGGTGGCCGGGGCTTCGTCGCCGTCGCCGGTTCCGCGGAGCGGGGCGGGGTCGCGACCGTTTCAGCGGCGGGCGACATCGGGAGCCGTCACGACGCGCGTTGCTCGAGCTGGCGGAGGGCGGCGGCCGGATCGACGTAGTAGTCCGCGATCGCGCGGCTCACGTCGCGGAAGTAGCTCACCTGGCGGCGGTCCATCAGGCGCAGATACGCCTCCTTTCTCCGAAGCTCCTCGGCCATCGCGTCGACGTCCTGCCCGATCCGCTGGCCGATCTCCTCCAGGACGAAGCTCCGGCCGAGGTAGGTGAACGAATCGGTCGTCGGCTCCCACCGGAACGTGTCGTTGGTCAGGAGCTCCTTCGTGGTCGGGTCGATCTCGAGAATCTCCGTCACCCCGGTGACGCGGCGGACCCGGTTGCGGTTCACGAGGGTCTGGGCAGGGAACGCGACCGCGTCCAGGGCCTGAAAGAGGACCCGGGGGATGTTCATCGGCTCGTTCTCCACGCGGTGGATCAGCTCGGCGATCGAGCCGGCGTGGACCGTCGAGAGCGAGGCGTGCCCCACCGAGATCGCCTGGAAGAGCGTGAACGCCTCGACCCCCCGCACCTCCCCCACGATGACGTACTCCGGCCGCTGGCGCAGCGCGGCCACGAGCAGCTCGAAGAGCGTCACGCTCCCGGACGCCTTCGGGCCCGCTCCCGACACTCCCGAGACGCCCGAAGCACCGCTGCCGGAGTTCATGCCGTACCCCGTCCGGGCGACGGATTGGATCCAGTTCTGGTGGTCGATCTGGATCTCCGGAGTGTCCTCGATCGACACGATCTTGTCCTCGGGGCGGATGAACATCGAGATCGCGTTGAGGAACGTGGTCTTCCCTGCCGCGGTGCCGCCGGAGATGAGGAGCGAGCGGTGGTGCTCGATGAGCGTCCAGAAGTACGCGAGTTCAAACGCGGACACGGAGCCGTACCGGAGCAGGTCGATCGGGGAGACCGGATCCTGGGAGAATTTGCGGACGCTGAACGTGGATCCCTTGCGGGTCACCTCGGTCCCGAGCGTCAGGTTGATCCGGCTCCCGTCCTGGAGCGTCGCGTCGAGGATCGGCTGGTAGATCGACACGTGCTTTCCCGCGATCTGGGCCAGCCGGAAGATGTAGCGATTGAGTTCGATCTCCCCCGAGAAGGTGATGTTGGTCCGCATCGACCCGTAGACGCGGTGGAAGACGTACAGGGGCGTGCTCGGCCCCAGGCAGCTGACGTCCTCGAGGAACGGGTCGCGGAGCACGGCGTCGGTGCGGCCGAGGCCGACGAACTCTCGCCGAAGATAGTACAGCATCACCGGGCGTCGCCGTTCCGCGACCTCGATATCGTAGAGGTCGATCGTCGCGAGGAACCTCTGCTGGAGATACTCCTGCAGGGCCGGGGACTCCTCGAGGCTCTGGCCGTCGGTGAGGGGAAGCTCCTCCTGGGCCATCGAGGCCTCCATGCGCTCCCGGATGCGAGCGATCTTCTCCGGCTCTCCCGGCCGAAGCGTGGGCTCGAGGATGTGGTACAGCAGCTCCCCGTCCGCCGGGCTGAAGAAGATCCTCACGAAGGCGTAGGGAGCCCGGACCGGGTACGTGACGTCGACCGATTTCCGGTCCGTCAGCAGCTGGCGGCGCATGTAACCCAGTTCGCCCTGGATGAGGAGCTTCTCGGAGATCGTCGCCGGGGGACGCAGCCGCTGATCGAGCGCGTCGGCTTCCCGACGTAGGGTCGCCCGGTCCTTCGGCTGGGTACCGACCCCGCTTCGACGGTGGACGGTCGACCGGGGGACACCGGTCGCGGCGGCCATCCCGGAGGAAGGGGATTCCTGCGGGGGCATCAACGAACCCGGCGGGGCCCCGGAGTTAAGAGCCTATCCGCACCACGGAATCACCGTAGAGTCGGTAGACGTCCGGAGCGACCGGCCCTCCCCTGCCGGCTTCGGTCGTCACGGATTTTCCGACCCGCTACGGCTTCTCTTTCGGCCCGACCTATGAGCGAACGAGCCGGTCGCAAGGCCGTGGCGCGGTCTCGGTGAGGCCCGAGACCGAGCCACACCAGAAACAGGAGGAAGCGAAGAACGAAATGATCGACAAGCGAGCGAGACTGAGAGAACGAAGCCAGGGGTTCCGCCGGCACATGCGCAAGCACGGTGAGAATCGGGCCGTGTCGCCCGTCGTGGCGACGCTGATCCTGATCCTCATCGCGGTCGCGGCCGCGGCGGCGCTCTACCTCTGGTTGGTCGGCTGGCAGGGGACCGTCACCAAGGGGATCGGCAGCCCCGGCGCCCAGCCCACGTTGACCATCGGGGGCAGCACGTCCGTCTACCCGTTCGACCAGCTAGCGGTGGCCCAGTTCGAGCAGAATGAGACCGATGTCGTCGTCAGCGACAACCAGGGCGGATCCGGTGCGGGCATGCTCGCGGTGTGCTCGGGCGCGGTCGACCTCGGGGCGGCCTCGTTCCCCGTGACGGCCGACGGACTCGTGACGTCCTACGGATGCTCGAGCTCGGTCGAAACGACCGCCCAGATCACGACCGTCGCCTACGACGCGGTCGACGTCATCACGTCGGACAGCAACACCCACGGACTGCTGAGCATCAACTACGACACGCTCACCCTCATTTACGAGGACGCAACGGTCACCCAGAAGGGAACTCCGACGATGGTCACGGACACCGAGGATGGAGGGCTTCCGATTCCCTCCGGCATCCCCAACGACACGAAGAATCTCGAGTGGAGCGAGATTCCGGCGGCAGTAGGCGGATACGCGCTCGGCAGCGTCACGGAGAACAACACGGCCTTGGACAACAACACCACTCTGAGCGTCAAGGCCGACACCGGACACACGGTGTCTGAGGGCGCTTTGGGAGACGTCGTCGAAGTGAACACCTCGACAGGTGCCAACTCTACCGAGACCCCGTGCGGATTCTCTATCTGCGCCTCGGGAGACGCCCCCATCGATACCGTAGATCGGTCGGACGCGAGCGGCACGACTCAGTCCTTCGAAGCGCGGCTCATCGACGCCGACTGCCCGTCGGCCGGATGCGATGGGGCCAACTTCGCGTCGCAGAGCACGCTCAACTCCCCTGGCTCGGCTGGCTTCACGGGCTGCGGCAGCAACAACTACATCTCGGACTGTGGTTGGGTCGCCACCACAGCCGCGAGCGGTAACCCCGCAGTCGTCGCCGCGGTCGCGGCGGACGCCAACTCCATCGGGTATGCTTCGGATGGAATCGCTCGAGCCGCGGGAACGGTGAACCTGATCCCGTTCGTCGGCGTGGGCCAGTCCCCCGCTACGGACAAGGCCGCATCCGACTGGTACGGCGGGATCCTGCCTACGACCGGGAGTTCGGGCACGATCGCGTTGGGAATCAAGTCGTCCGCCACGCCGTCGGACTACACGACCGGCTACCTTGGCTGGAGGCCGTTCGAGCTCGTGTCGATCACGCCGCTGACGGGCGAGGCGCTCGCCTTCGTCAACTTCGTGACGAACCCCGGCAACAACGCCAACCTCGCGGCGGAGGCCCAAGAGGTCAGCATCTACTCGATCTAGGCAGATCCGGACACCTTCCCGACGACAACCTTTTTCCCCGGGGCAACCCCCCGGGGTCGGCCCGTTTTCCGCTCGAGGCAGACGGGATCCTCGCGGTTCCCACGGTAGACTCGGATCTGTACCTGTAGCCCGGTTGCATGTGGACTATTTCGACCGAGCTACGCCGGTCGACCGGATCCTGCGCTCCGAGGACGATGCTCAGGGAGGACCGACGTCCCGCCCGAGAGTGCAGGACCGGGGCGGTCGCCCGTAGAAGTCGTCGCGGTTCCGGTGGCTCCCCGGTCCCGGCGATTCCACGTTCCTACGACGGGCTCAGCGTGACGTTGGACCAGAACCCCACGATCGTCGTGTTGAAGAGATTGGGGTTGACAAACGTCAGGTCCCAGGCTCCGGGTGTCACCGTGACATCGATGGAATCTACGGTAAGGTTGGCGATCACGCCGGAGGTCCACTGATAGCCCGTCACCTGCCCCTTGAGGGTCAGGTTCACGAGCTCCTCGGGCGTGAAGATGTAGACGATGATCCCCAGGGTGTTGGTGAAGGTACCGTTCACCACCGAGGTGGTCTGGATCGTGAAGTCGACCGCGTTGAGCTGGCCGCCCGAGATGGAGTAGACGGTGTGGTACGGCACCAGGACGACCGCGGAAGCCCTGGCGGTCGGCGACGTGAGCACGTACACTCCGGCGATCAAGACGATCGCCGCGGCCACCGACACAGCGGCCGTGACGAGGGGTTTGCGACGCGACCGACTTCCGGGCGACCGGCCGACCGAAGAGGACGGGAACGAGACCGCGGAATCCTCGACCGAAGTTTGGGATGGCTCGACCGGGGTAGGATCTTGCATCGCGACCCGCCGAAGGACGGTGCGCCGCACTCCGGGGCCCTCGAACACGCGGGCCACGAAGCTACGCGAGCTATAAACCGTCGCTTAACGAAATTCCGGTTCACGGAGAACCACGAAGGGTTTCGAAGAGTACGTAATCTAGGGACCTATCCAGAGACCCGTCCTAGGAAGAGCGGGGAACCCCGACGTCCGGACGCCTGCGTTCGATCGAAGTCGATGACCGGTCGGACGGCTGACGGCCCCGCCTTCGCCCGAACGCTACAGGGTCGACCGGGAAGTCTCGGGGGAGATCGTCGAGGGCTTCGCATCATGCCGGCTCGAACGAATCTCGTACGCGCGCGATTCTCGGGTCTTCCGCCCGCGCCGGTACTCGGTAAAGCCCAGGTCGTGTTCGACCACCGTCTTCCGGAGCTGTTCCAGGCCCGACTTGGACAGATCGAACGCCGGGACCTTGGGGTCCATTCTCCAGACGAGCAGGCGATCCTCCTCCTCCGAGTTTCGACGCGGACGAACGAAGACATCGAGGGCCAGCGCCGCATCGGTCCACGACGCCGCCCGGACCTCGTCGTTGTGAAGAACGAGCTCGATCCCACTCTCCCAGAGATGGGCCTGGTCGACCCGATGGGAGCGCTCCCGACGAAGTAGCCAGTGCTGGAACAGCCCTAGAGCTATCAGCACGACTCCGAAGGCCAGCAACCCCAGCGCGACGACGGAACCGTGCGTCAGCCACAGTGCCAGGCTCGCCCCCGCGCATACCGCACCGAGCAGGACCAGTAGAGTCTGTCCGATTTCGGCCGGCCGCTCCCGGCGTCGGCGCAACGCGTTCGCTTCCTCCGCCGGACGCAGCAGGGGGAACCCGGAGTCCTCCGTCGGGCCTTCGACCGGATCGGGCTCGGCGTGGACCATTGGCAGCAGTGCGGTTAGGCTTGGGTCGGCTTAACTCGCGCGCTCGCGCGTAGGATCGTTCCGGCCCGGCGCTCCTCGACGGTCGCGCGGGAATGCCCCCTTCCCCGCCCACTATCGAGGCGGGCAGCGATCCGGTCTAAACGATCCGGCCGCCCTCGAGCACGGCGCGACCGTCCACGGAAAGGTCGGCGCCCTTGACCACGAGCCAGGTGCCGAACGGCGAAGGGTTCTTTCCTCCGACGAACTGGTTTCCTCCGATGCGGACCATCACGGAGCCGATCTCCTGGTCCTCCATCAGGGGGCTGCGCGTGAGCTCGCGGTTCAGCCCCACCGAGAAGTAACTCAAGCGGTCCCGCCCCGCCTTCGGTGCCTTGGCGAAGCTGGCCTCCACGCCCTCCCCGCCGGTCCCGAAGAAGTGGTCGGAAAGCCGTCCGCCGCGGAAGCTCCAGGAAGGCGCGCTCACCGGACCGCGCGCTTCGTTGGGAAAGACGTCATGGTTCCCGATGACGGTGCCTTCCGCCGAGGCGTGGTCGACCGCGACCCCCACGACTCCCCCGGGGATCGTGGCCATGTTGTTCCCGGCCCGAAGGTCGTCGTCATCGACCAGCGCGTCATCCAGTTGAATCGGGTACCGGCCCAGTCGGAACGTGAGCTTCGTCCCGTTCGGATGCGCCACCCGAACCTCCTTTCCCGGTTGGAGACGCTTCGCGACCCGGGCGCCCAGGGCATGCAGCTCCGAAGGCGCCACGAGGCTCGCGCGCAGCAGCTCCTCCCGCCACGCATCCAGATCGACCCCCCAGCGCTGGGCGGAGACTCGGCTGGTCCGTCCGAGGTACATCCGGGCCCCGCGCACCTTGGCCCGGGCGGCCCGACGGTACCATTCGGCATTGTACGCCGCGACGCCCCGGGTCTGGGAGTCGGGGAGGTCGTCGAGCTTCGGCCAGTCGGACGGGCCGAAGAAGAACACGTAAGCGGAGGTCTTGCCGAGCGCCGCCCACTCGTGGGAGCCGACCTGGCCGATGACCCGGGAGCTCCCGGCTGCCAGGGACTCCCAGAAGGTCGGTTCGTCCTCGTACAGCAGCATCGGGTGGGCGCCCCGGCGCCGCGCGGCGCCGATGAACGGCGCGGCCCACGGCAGCGACTCGGACCACGATTCCACGATCACGTTGTCGCCGCTTCGAACGCGCAGCGTCTTCTCGAGGACCGAGCGGGCGACCTTGGTCTCGACCGAATCGGAGGTATCGGACACGGAACCTCCATGCCAGACCCCTACAAGTAGGATTTGCGGCCCGCCCGCCCTTCGTGCGTCGACCGAGGATCTCCGGCGAAGGGCTCATGCGAGCTCATCCACCGAGGGTCGATCCCACCCGAGTCGACCGCGGGCCTCGGTCTCCGCAGGGGGTACGTGCCCGGACCGAACGTGGGCGACGTTCGGGGCGAGCGACGGCTCCCGGCGGGGCGAGCGTGCGTTAGCCCGGCTGGAGCCAGCGAGCCAGCGGCAGGACGCTCTGATACAGCGTACGCCCCGAGTCGGTCAGGGTGTAGGCCCGGACCGGACCGCGAGTACCTTCCACGGGCACCCGACGGATGATCCGAGTCCGCTCCAGCGAGCGCAGCGTCGACGTGAGCGTGGCCGGGCTGACGCCGGAGAGGCATCGCTGGATCGGGCCGAACCGCACCGTTCCGTACTTGCCGAGAAGCGTCACGACACAGACCGCCCACTTCTTTCCGACGACGTCGATCAAGCCGACCGGCGGACACGGGCATTCCAGGTTCTCCTCACAACACTGCGACACTCTCTCCGTACGTAGCGCCGCCTTATCAGCGCTTCAGCTTTTGAAGTGCCCTGGAGACCATGCCCGAACCCCCGAAGCCGACGAAGTGCTGCGAGCCCTCGAGCGAATGCTGCTGCTGTGGTTGCTGCTGTGGCTGCTGCTGCAGCTGTCCGTCCTTCCGGTGATGGACGACAAGCAGGTGCTGTTCCTCTGCGTCGAGAACGCGGGCCGGTCGCTCATCGCCGAGGCGATCTTCAACGCCGACCCGCCCGCCGGATGGAGGGCGATCTCGGCTGGCACCAATCCGGCCCGCGCGGCCGACCCCCGCACTCGGTCGATGCTCGAGGAGATCGGGCTCTCGCTGCCCGAGCACCCGCCCCGGCGCCTCTCGAGGGAGCTGATCGACTCTGCCCGTGTGCGGATCACCATGGGGTGCCTGGACGACGCGAGCTGCCCGGCCCATCTCAGGAACGTCGAGCGGAGAGACTGGGCCCTGCCGGACCCGGCCCGGCTCGACGACGAGGGGTTTCGGCGGGTTCGGGACCGGATCCGGACCTTGGTCCGCGGCCTCCGAACGGAGCTCGCCCTGCGGGACCGACAGGCGGCCCATCTGGTGCATAGCGCCCGCCGTTGACCGGCTCGGTCGCGGCCCGCGTCGGCGCGGAGGCGGCCGGCACCGGCCTGCTCGTCGGGATCGGCACCGGGACCATCATCGAGGCCGCGCGGCTGGGTGGCATCCCGCAGTGGACGATGGCCCTGGCCTGGTTCCTCGCCGTGCTGATCCCGATCGTGCTCTTCATCCAGCTCTCCGGGGCCCACCTCAATCCGATCGTCACGCTGGGTCTGGCGGCCAGCGGCCGCATCGCCTGGCGCGAGGTCCCCCCGTACCTGCTCGGCCAGTTCTCGGGAGCGTTTCTGGCGAGCGGACTGCTCCTCGCGGTCTTCGGCGATGTCGCGCACCTCGGGGCCACGCTGCCGGCCGACGGGAACGTCGTGCGAGCGTTCCCCCTCGAGCTCGCGTTCACGGCGGCGCTGGTCGCTTCGGTCTTCGCCCTGGCGGACCTCGGCGAGGGTCCGAGTCGCCGGAGGATCGTGCTGCCGCCGACGGTGGTGGGGCTCTCGACGTACTGGATCGGACCCTGGACGGGAAGCTCGCTCAATCCGGCGCGAACGCTGGCCCCCGCGGTCCTGTCGGGGACGTACGCGGACCTTTGGGTCTACCTGACCGCCGTTCCCCTGGGTAGCCTGCTCGTGGCGGCGGTGTGGAGGCCCACCGCGGTCGACCGGCTCGACCGCGGTCCGGGTCGGCGGGATACCTCGACGTAGCGGACGGCGGGCTTCTCGCTCCCGACGGACGACCGAGCGTCGATCGCGAGAGCGGATCCACCGACGGCAGGCGCCCTCCTCGCTCCCGTCCTCCGGTACGACAGGACGGGGGGAAGGAGACCCCAGGGCGCTCGGACCCCGCGGGTCCGACTCGATGCGCGGATCGGACGGCAGGGACGCTCATGCCGGGTTTCCCGGTCGGAGCAGAGGAGCGTGCCGGCGGAGCCTCCCGCGATCCGCGATCCTTACGGGGAGCGCGGACCGGGCGAGGTACCGGGGGACGCATCGACCGCGACGGTAGGGTCGCAGAGGACGGGGAAGTTGACGGAGCGCGCGATGAAACACTTCCGGTGGGCCTCGAGGTGGAGCTCGGTCGCCAGCGAGGTGGAACCCCGGCTGATCGTGACCTTCGGACGGAGGGTCACGGCGGTGACCTGGCCCGACCCGTCGGAACCCGTCTCCAGGGTTCCCTCCGCCTGGTCCAGGTACGCCTCGACCACGATGCCCGAGTCGGCGCACAGGTGGAGATACCAGAGCATATGGCACGCCGATAGCGCCGCGACGAGCAGCTCCTCCGGGTTGGGACGGGCCGGATCGCCTCGGAAGCGGGGGTCGGCGGAGCCGGGGATCGGGGACTTTCCCGCGATCTCGATCTCGTGCTCGCGTCCGTACGCGCGGTAGTCGAGCGTTCCGACACCCCGGTTGCCCGTCCATCGAACGCTGGCGCGGTACGGGTGCGATGTCGGCATCGAGGTCGACCTCGGGCGCGCTCCCCTCGGAGGCCCGGCCGCTCTTAAGCCACGGGGGCCGCTGGGCTCCGAGGACGGCGGTACGGGGAGGCCGGGAGCCGGGCGGCGTAGCGGACCGGGACCGCCCGGCTCACGTCCCGTTCGCCGGGCGATGGGTCGCCTCGAGCGCGGGGGGGTCCCACCGAACGAATCGGTCCTCGCGCGGACGCGTCCCGCGCGCGGGATCGATCGGGCGCTCGGCCCGGAGCCGGCGGACGATCTCGGCGTGGACCTCGGGCGGGATCACGTCCTGCCCGAACGCCCGCGCCGGCCACCGGGCGAAGCGATCCTCGGCCGTGGACGACGAGGGCGGCGGGCCGGAAACGACCCGGACGGCGCTCGGCGGGGCGATGGCGGAGAGCTCGTCGAGGGAATGCCAGTACCGGGGGGCCCGCGGCGGGAGCGAGTAGCCGAGCTCTCCCGCCAGCTCGCGGTACCGTTCGCGGAACCCTCGCCAGCGCTCCGTCCGTTCCCGCTCGCCCCACGGCGGCAGCTCGATCACGACCGCCCGGCGGGCGACCCGTCCCAGCTCCCCGAGCACCGAGCGTGGGTCGGGGATCAACTGGAGAACGTGCGACATGAACGCCGCATCGACCGCCTTGTCCGGGAACGGGAGGTGATGGAGGTCGCCCCGGACGAGCCGCACGATCCCCTTGCCGCGCGCCCGGCGCATCATGCCGAGCGAGAGGTCGACGCCCACCACGTCGAACCGGTGGGCGTCCAGGGGCACCGCGAAGCGGCCGGTGCCGACCCCGGCGTCGAGGACCGTCCGGCAGCCGGCGAGCAGCTCGGCGAGCGCCTCGACCTCGTCGTCCGACGGGGGTTGACGGGTCTCATCGTAGACAGGGGCGATGCGGTCGAACTCGACCTCGCTGCTCATGCGGGGGCCCAGGTCGCGGCGGGACTTATCGTTCTCCGGGGGCCGGCTATTTGATTAGAAACCTTAATATCTGAAACCGAACTAAATGGCACGATGCCGAGAGGAGGGGCCGACTCGGCCGCCCTTGCCCCGCGGGCGGTCGGGACCGTCGCGCCCGACGACGACGTCTGGTGGGAGTCCGTGCGGGAGCTCTACGGCCTGCTCGTCGAGCGCATGTCCGGTCTCCTGACGCCGTTCGACCTCACGATCACCGACTTCCGGGCCCTGCGATTCTGCGGGGACGGCCCCGAGCGGGCGATCGACCTGACCCGATCGCTCCGGCTCACGCCCGCGAGCGGCACGGAGCTGATCGACCGGCTCGAGCGCCGTCGCCTGGTACGGCGGCTCGAGAACCCGGCCGACCGGCGTTCGGTGCTGGTCGAGATCACGCCGGACGGCGCCCGCCTCGTGACGGCGGCCAAGGCTTCGCACCGGGCGTTCCTGAGGCGGCTCGGCCGAACGCTCCCGGCCGAGCGCCGAGCCCGCCTCAAGACCGAGCTCGACGCCCTGCGCGACGCGGTCGAGCGGACCCCGTCGGCCTGATCGCCGCGGAGGGGCACCATGGAGTACAAGTGGACCGTTCTCTCCAACACGACCCTCGGGGCCCTGCTCGCCTCCATCGACGGCACGATCCTGCTGATCTCCCTACCGGTGGTGTTCCGCGGGATCGGGGTGAACCCGTTCCTGCCGTCGAGCTTCCCCGTGCTGATCTGGCTCCTGCTCGGCTACGGCGTCGTGACGGCGACCCTCCTCGTGACGGTCGGTCGGCTCTCCGACATGTGGGGTCGCGCGCGCATGTACAACGCCGGGTTCGCGATCTTCTCCTCCGCCTCCGTCCTGCTCTTCCTCGAGCCGTTCTCGGGCACGACGGGGGCGTGGGTCCTGGTAGGGTACCGCCTCCTCCAGGCGGTCGGTGCCTCGTTCATCCTCGCGAACTCGGCGGCGCTCCTCACGGACGCGTTCGGCCCGCACGAGCGAGGGAAGGCGATGGGAATCAACCAGATCGCGTTCATCGGCGGTTCGCTCGTTGGCCTGGTCGTCGGAGGGCTTCTCGCCTCCGTGCCGGACCTGCACCTGGGCCCGCTCGTCCTGCCCACGTGGCGCCTCATCTTCCTGGTCAGCGTCCCCGTCGGGGTCTTCGGGACTATCTGGGCGTACCGGCGGCTGCACGAGACGTCCACGCGCCGTTCCCACCAGCGGGTCGACTACCTGGGGAACCTGACGTTCGCGGTGGGGCTCACGCTCGTCCTCGTCGCGACGACCTACGGCCTCCTGCCGTACCGCGGCTCCCCGACCGGTTGGGGGAGCCCGTGGGTCCTGGGCGGGCTGATCGCAGGCGTGGGGCTGCTCGCCCTCTTCCCGTTCATCGAGAGCCGGGTGCGGGACCCGATGTTCCGGCTCCGCCTGTTCCGGGTGAGGTCGTTCGCGGCCGGCGTCTCAACGGCGATGCTCGGCTCGGTCGCCCGCGGGGGGATGATGCTCCTGCTCGTCGTCTGGTTCCAGGGGATCTGGCTCCCCCTCCACGGCTATGCGCTGTCCGAGACCCCGCTCTGGGCGGGGATCTTCATGATGCCGATGATCCTCGGCTTCCTCACGGCCGCGCCGTTGAGCGGGTGGCTCTCGGACCGCCGGGGGCCTCGCACGCTGGCGACCGTCGGCATGGCGGTCGCGGCGCTCACGTTCTTCCTGTTCCTCCTCGTCCCGATCAACTTCGCCTACTGGGAGGTCGGCGGGCTCCTCTACGCCCAGGGCTGCGGGATGGGGATGTTCGCCTCGCCGAACACGGCCGCGGTGATGAACTCGGTACCGGCCGAGGACCGGGGCGCCGCGTCCGGCATGCTGGCGACCATGCAGAATTCGGGCCAGCAGCTGTCGCTGGCGATCTTCTTCACGATCGTGATCCTCGGGCTGTCGTCGGGGCTATCGGCCTCGGTCAGCCACGCGCTCTCCGCCGCCCAGGTCGGCTCGCCGGACCTCCAGATCCTCACCGGGTACGTCGCCAGCAACCCGACCGGCGCCCTGTTCGGCGCGTTCCTGGGCGAGAACCCGATGAGCACCCTGCTCGCCGCCGCGGCGCTGAACCCGAGCTGGCAGACGCTCCCCGCCTCGGCCACCGCCACGCTCCTCGCGCCGCACTTCTTCGCGACCTCGATCGCCCCGGCGTTCGGCAACGCCCTCAAGGACGCGTTCCTGTTCGCGGGATGCGTCACCGCGGCCGCGGCGGTGCTCTCCGCGGCCCGGGGGGAGCGGTTCATCTACGAGGAGTCCCACCGGTCGCCGGCCGCCCCAGCCTCCGCGGCCCCGGATCCGGGCCCCGCGACCGCGGCCGGCGTCAGCGCCCGCTCGCGGCCGTAGTGCGGCGAAACCCCCGCACCGGTCGCGGCGTCGCAGGCGCGGAGGCGCCCACCGGTCTGCGTAGAGCGAGCCCGGTGCGCCACGGCTCCCGAAAAGGCTGGGCGCCGACGAACGTTCCACTGGAACTCCGGTGCTTATAGGGGGCGCCCGGCGAGCTCCGTATCCGCCGACCATGGACCCCCCGTCCGGCCCACCTCAGCGCCCGTCGCTGACCCCCTGGAGCCCGTCGCGCTATCCCGGACCGAGCGTCGAGGAGACCGACTTCCCCCGGGGGGCGCCGGTACCTTCGGCGACTACCACCGAGCTCGTGTCGCAGGAGGGCCCGACGCCTCGGGTCTCGCCGCGAGCCGAACCGTCGTCCGCCCCACCCGATCTGGCCCCCGCACCGCCCCCGCGAACGACCCCTCAGGCCCCGTACGATCTTCGCGACCTCCTGACGCGAGCCTGGTCGCGCCGTCCGGCCCCTCCGGTGTCCGGATCCCCGAGATGCGACAGGACCGATACGGCGCCCTCCGTGGGATCGGGAGGGCCCTCGAAGGATCCGGATCCCGCCGGTCGCTCCCGACACGACCCCGGGGATCTCGCTTCGTGGCCGCCGGAGGCTTCCTGTGCGCGTACGACCGCCGCGTGGATCGGGGAGCGGCATCGAATCGTGCCGGGCCTGACGGAAGGGCATCGATCGCCACGCGCGTTGGCCACCCACCGCCGGACCATGGCCTGGATCTGCCCGTCCTGCCGGCTGATCAACGCGCCCTGGTCCGTGCTCTGCACGCGGTGCCGCACAGCGGTGCCGTTCCACTGAAGCCGTAATCGATCGGGTAACTCCGTCCCCCGTCCCGTGCGTTGGAAAGGGGTCCTGAGGGGTAGGCGTTCAGCTTTGTGGTAAAGCTGACGGGGCGCCGAGGCTCGCCCCGCAGTCGAGGTATCGCTCGAGCGAGAGCCGAAGCGGCGGAGAGTTGGGCACGGGCCGAGGCCGGGCTCGACCCGGGTGGCCGAACTGGCCTCCCGCCGGCTTAGGCACCTCCGTGCGCACCGGCCGTCGGTAGAACACCCGACTCGAAGGAACGCCCCACGGCTCGACGGTCGCATCGTCCGGGGCGAGGAGGTGGAGGGTCGACTTGTAGCGTCGAAGTTCCTCCTTGAGCCGACGATTCTCGTCACGCGAGTCGTCGAGTTGCCGCTCGAGCTGGCGGAGCCGCTCGAGGATCGCCCGTCGCTCTCCTTGCGACAGAGGGACTTCACCCTCACGATCCGGATCGAGGGTCGTCGCGAAGAAGGGGAAGCTCACGTCGCCCTCGCTTCGCGAGGGCACAGAGGGCCGGAAAGTTGTTACGGTCGAGCGGAAGTAGCCAGTCGGCGGTCAGAAAGGTGAACGGCTACCCAGCATCTACCTCGGCCGATAGCGAGGCTAAACTGGTCATGTCTGGGAGGGGCGCGAATTGAGAAGGCAACTCTGTCGTATCAACGTCGTGTCGCTCCCATCGGGAGTCATCATCGGTATACTAACCTCGATGATCTTGTTGGGATATCCTAATGACACTGGTCGAGTGAAATCAACGAGCGCTCGGTGACAGCGATAGCCCGGCGTGCTCGAAGAAGGTCGGGAACAGTTCCGGTTGGTGTCGGATTCGCTCCATGCCGGCCCGGGTCTCGGCGATGAGCTGCGCCGGAGTGGTGGGGCAGAGGTTCCTCAGCTCGACGTACTTGAGCTGGTGCCAGACCTGCT
>JASHOP010000103.1 GCA_030041075.1 Thermoplasmata archaeon
CCCGTCGCGCCGGGGGCGACGTGGAGCAGGCCCCGGTAGCTGGTCTGGCCGCCGCGGATCGCGATCGACTTCGCGATGATCTTGCTCGAGGTGTCGGGAGCCGAGTGGACCGCCTTCGCCCCGGAGTCGATGATCTGGCCCTCGCTCGCGAACGCGACGGAGAGGATGTCGGCGCGCGCCCCCCGGCCCTTCAGGTAGACGCTCGGGTACTTCATCGTCACCTTCGAGCCCATGTTCCCGTCCACCCACTCGACCAGCGCCTGCTCGTGGGCCACGGCGCGCTTCGTGACGAGGTTGTAGACGTTCTTCGACCAGTTCTGGATCGTCGTGTAGCGGACCTTCGCGTACGGCTCGGCGACGACCTCGACGACGGCGGCGTGCAGCGAGTCGGTCGAGTAGATCGGCGCGGTGCACCCCTCGACGTAGTGGACCTTGGCGCCCCGGTCGGCGATGATCAGCGTGCGCTCGAACTGCCCGACGTTCTTCGCGTTGATGCGGAAGTACGCCTGGAGCGGGATCCCGACGTCGACCTCCGGCGGGACGTAGACGAAGCTCCCCCCGGACCAGACCGCGCTGTTGAGCGCGGCGAACTTGTTGTCGTTGTACGGGACGATCTTGCCGAAGTACTTGCGGACGATCTCCGGGTGCTCCTTGACCGCCGTGTCGGTGTCGCAGAAGATGACGCCCTTCGCCGCGAGGTCCTCGCGGATCTTGTGGTAGACCGTGCCGCTGTCGTACTGCGCCCCGACGCCGCCGAAGTAGTCCCGCTCGGCCTTCGGGATGCCGAGCTTGTCGAACGTATTCTTGATGTCCGCCGGGAGGTCGTTCCAGCTCCGCTTCGGCACGTCCTCGCCGAGCGGGTTGGCGTAGTAGGTGTAGGCGTCGAAGTCGATGTCCGAAAGGCTCGGTCCCCAGTCGGGCATCGGCCGCTCGACGAAATGGTCGTAGGCGCGAAGGCGGTACTCGAGCAGCCAGTCCGGTTCCTGCTTGAACCGGCTGATCTGGCGGACCACGTCCCGAGAGAGCCCCTTCGCAATCCGAAGCTTGTACGTCTCGGGATCCTTGAAGTCGTACCGGGTGTAGTCGAGAGGGGTGATCTCGGAAGCCGTCTGCGCCATCCGCGTCCTCGACAATTCCAGCACCTGAGCGTATTTAAATGATAGGTCGCCTGCGCCGCGACAGCCGGTCCCTTATCGGGAATGACCTCCGGTCAGGGGTCGCTTGTAGGCACGCTCGCGACACCGGGGGATCGGCATCGGCCGCCGAAGGCGGACGACCGCCTCACCCCGCCGCGGGCGAGGAGCGCGGCACGCTCGAGAACAGCCGGTCGACCTTGGCGAGCGAGTCGAGGAGGAGGTCGATCTCGGCCTCGGTGTTGTAGAGGTACGGGCTCGCCCGGGTCAACCCGGGCACGCCGAGCCGGTCCATCAGCGGCTGGGCGCAATGGTGGCCCGCCCGGACGCAGATCCCGTCGGCGTCCAGGAGGCTGGCGATGTCGTGCGGATGCACGCCATCGAACGAGAACGATACGACCGCCTCCCGGTCGGCGATCGCCGTGGGGCCGACGACGCGGGCTCGCGAGCCGAACCGGTCCTCGAGCCCGGTGACGAGCCGGCGCAGGAGCCGTGCGTCGTGGGCGCGGAGGTCGTCCCAGCCGACGCCCTCGAGATAGTCGAGGGCCGCGGCGAGACCGACCGCCCCGCCGACGTTCGGGGTCCCGGCCTCGAACTTCGCGGGCGCCTCCCGGTAGCTGACCCGATCGGTGTGTACCTCGCGGATCATCTCGCCGCCGCCCATGCACGGGGGGAGCGCCTCGAGCCGATCGGCCTTCCCCCAGAGCACGCCGATCCCCATCGGGCCCAGGGTCTTGTGGCCGGAGAACGCGAGGAAGTCCGCCCCGAGGGTCCGGACGTCCAGCCGGCGGTGGGGGGCGGACTGCGCGGCATCGACGATCACGAGCGCGCCGGCGGCGTGGGCCCGGTCGGCGATCTCGCGGACCGGGTTCACCGTGCCGAGGACGTTCGATACGTGGGTCACGGTCACGACCTTCGTCCGTCCGTCGGCGAGCAGGCGGTCGAGGTCGTCCAGCCGGAGGCGCCCCTGGTCATCGATCCCCACGAACGACAGCTCGATCCCCGCGTACTCGCGGAGCATCTGCCACGGGACGATGTTCGAGTGGTGCTCCATCACGGTCGTCACGACCCGGTCCCCCCGGTGGAGCGTCGAGCGGCCGAGGCTCGTCGCGAGGAGGTTGATCGCCTCCGTGGTACCCCGGACGAACACGACCTCGGAGGGCGACCCCGCGTTCAGGAGCCGCGCGACGCGGCCCCGGGCGGACTCGAACTCCTCGGTCGCCTCGGCGCTGAGCGCATAGACCCCGCGGTGGACGTTCGCGTTCGAGTGCGCGTAGTACTGCTCCTCGGCCCGGATGACGGCGACCGGCTTCTGCGAGGTCGCGGCCGAGTCGAGATACACGATCGGGCGGTCGTGGACCGTCCGGAGGAGGAGGGGGAACTCGGCTCGGATCCGGTCGACGTCCATGGGCAGGGTCCGCGCGGTCGGTCCGCCCTACAGCCTAGGCCGAGGCGCCCGGGATCCCGACGCGCACCCAGTCGTACCCCTTCGCCTCGAGCTCCTCCGCGAGATCGCGTCCTCCCGAGAGCGCGATCGCGCCGTCGACCATCACATGGACCCGGTCGGGCTTGAGGTACTTGAGGATCCGCTGGTAGTGCGTGATCACGACGATGCCGGCGTCCGGCCGGTGGAGCTTCGCGACGGTCTCGCCGACCGCGCGCACCGCGTCGATGTCGAGCCCCGAGTCCGGCTCGTCGAGGATCGCGAACACCGGGCGGAGCGTCGCCATCTGCAGCACCTCCACGCGCTTCTTCTCCCCGCCCGAGAACCCCTCGTTGAGCGAGCGCTTGAGGAGCGACTCGTCCATCTCGAGGTACTGGAGGTGGGCCTTCAGGTCCTGGTCGAACCGGACGGCGTCCGCGTCCTCCGCCGTGTGGCGCTGCATGTGCGCGGTCCAGAGGAACTTCGAGAGCGAGAGGCCCGACACCTCCTGAGGGTACTGGAATCCCAGGAACAGCCCGGCCTTCGACCGCTGGTCGACCG
>JASHOP010000104.1 GCA_030041075.1 Thermoplasmata archaeon
CGCGACCTCTACCTTGCCAAGGTAGCGATCTTCCGCTGATCTACCGGCCCACGTCGCCGCCGATGCGGGGCCAGCCATAACCTCTTCGCGGGAACGACTCGAGCCGGACCTCCGGCGGAGCGGCCCCCGACCGGAGGCGGGGGACGCCCCGCCGGCGCGCGCTCGGGCCAAACGCTTAAGGTCACGGGCCCGCTCCGTCCGCCGATGGCCGAGGGCTCCTCCTCCGGCGAGCCGATCGACGTGCTCGTGAAGAGCTCGCGCGACCTGCTCCGGCCCGAGGAGCTGCTGCGCGAGGCGACGCGGGACATCGTCAAGGACGAGATCCGCAAGCACCTCGAGAAGACCCTCCACGACGAGCCGGCGCTCGACCAGGCGCTCCGGGATGCGGTGCACGACCTCCTGACCGCGCGCGCGATGGAGTACGCCGCGCTCGTCCGGGTCGGTACGGCGACCGCGCGCCTCGGACTCGCGGCCCTGCCCGACGAGGTCCGGCGTGCCCTCACGAAGGACCTGGTCGATCTGCTGTCGAAGGAACTCGGCCAGATCGTCGAGAGGTCGCTGTAGCCGATGCCCCTCGCCGCCGACCAGGTCCGGATCTACGAGATCAAGCGGGTCGACGTCGAGGGCGCGATCGTCATCGACGGGTTCCCTTCCGTGGGGCTCGTGAGCTCGATCGTCGCGAACTACCTCATCGACACGCTCGAGATGGAGCAGATCGGTATCGTGGAATCGCCCGCGTTCCCCACGGTGTCGCTCGTGCGGAACGGGATCCCCCAGCACCCCGTGCGGATCTACGCGGGGCACCCTCCCGCCGACCGCGCGGGCCGGGGCGCGGACAAGCTGGTCGCGTTCGTCTCGGAGTTCCACCCCGCGCCCGCGATCGTCCACCCGCTCGCCACGACGATCCTCGACTGGGTCGTCGAGCAGCGGTGCTCCCTGCTCGTCTCGCCCGAGGGCCTGGTGGTCGAGGCCGCCGCGCCCGGCCCGCGCTCCGCCCGGCCCCCGCGCCTCGGCGACATGAAGGTCTACGGCGTCGCGAGCACGAAGCGGGCGCGCGACCTCTACATCGAACCGAACATGATCCCGTTCACCGAGGGCGTCATCACGGGGATCGCGGGCGTCGTCCTGAACGAGGGCCGCCGCCGTGGGTTTGACGTCCTCACGTTCCTCGCGGAGGCCCAGTCGGACTACCCGGATGCCCGCGCCGCCGCGAAGGTGATCGAGACGATCAACCGGATCCTCCTCCGTACGCCGCTCGACCCCGTCCCCCTCTACGCCGAGGCGGAGCGGATCGAGAAGCAGCTCCTCTCGATCCAGCGCCGCGCCGCCGAGCGGGGCCGGGCCGAGTCGACGACCCAGCCTTCGCCCCCGATGTACCGGTAGCCCGCCGGCCGGGAACGCGGTCGAGGAGCTCCTCGATCCCCCGCACGAGCGCGTCGGCGTCGTCGCGATCGTTGTACAGGTAGAACGACGCCCGCACGTTCCCCGAGAGGCCCCGGGCCGCGTAGTACGAGTGGACGCAGTGGAGCCCGGACCGCACCATCACCCCGTGCCCCTCGTCGAGGAAGAGGGCCGCGTCGTTCGGATCGATGCCGTCCAGGGTGAACGCGAAGATGCTCGGCCGGTCGGCCGGATCCGGCGGACCCAACCGGCCGACTCGGGGATACGCCGCCAGCGCCCGGCTCACCCGGGCGTTGACCGACCGCTGCTGGGACTCGATCGCGTCCAGGCCGACCGAGTCGAGGTAGTCGAGCGCCGCACCGGCGCCGATCACCCCGGCGTAGTTCTGGAGCCCGGCCTCGAACCGGTGGGGGGGCGGCCGGAGGACGTGGCCGTCGAGCGTCGTCCGCTCGACCGTCTCGCCGCCGAGGGTGAGCGGGCGGAGCTCCGCGAGGGCCCGGGGGTCCGCGGCGAGGACGCCGATCCCCGTCGGTCCGAGCATCTTGTGGGCCGAGACCGCGTAGAAGTCGATCCCGGTACCGTCGAGGTCGACGCGGCGGTGCGGGGCGGCCTGGCAGCCGTCGAACAGGACCTTCGCGCCGCGGTCGTGCGCGCGCTCCGTGATCGCTCGCACGGGGAGCGTCGACCCGTCGAGGTTCGAGGTGTGGAACAGGCTGACGAGCCGCACGCCGCGGGCGAGCGGCGCCTCGAGCGCCTCGTCATCCCACGGACGGTCGTCGGGGAGCCGGACGACCTCGATCCGGATCCCCCGCTCCGCGGCGAGCCTCTGCCAGACTACGAGGTTCGAGTTGTGCTCCCGGTCCGAGATGACGACCCGGTCGCCCCGCTTCCAGGGAAGACCCTGTCCCACGAGGTTGATCGCCTCGGTAGCGTTCCGCACGAAGACGATCGAACGCGGGTCCCTTCGGCCTAGGAACCGGGCGAACCGCTCGCGGGCGCCCTCGTACCGGGCGCCGACCTGCGCGGCGAACCGATGCAGGCTCCGCCCCGCGCACCCGGGGTACTCCCGGTAGTACGCCTCCATCGCGCGGAGGACGGGGGTCGGGACGAGCGACATGCAGGCCGAATCGAGGTAGACGGGGGCGGGGCCCGACGCCGGTGCCGCGAGCGCGGGGAAGTCGGCGCGGATCCGGGCGACGTTCATCGAGCGCCCTGCTGGAGCCCCACCGCCGACGCCGCGAGCGTCGCCGCCCCGATCACCAGGGCCCGCTCGTCGGGCGCGAACGTCGCGCTGTGGAGGCTCGCGCGCCGCTCGCCGACCCCCACGCCGAGCCGGAGGAACGTGCCCGGTGCCCGTTCGAGGAACCGGGAGAAGTCCTCGGCCCCCATCAGCGGCCGGACGACCTCCACGACCCGGTCGCGACCGAACTCGACCTCGAGCGCCCGCATCACCGTCCCGGTCGGGCCCGGGGGATTGACCAGGGCCGGGTACCCCCGGTGGTACGCGACCGTGGCGCGCGCGCCGAGGCTCGCGGCGATCGATCGCACGCGGCGACGCAGCGAGCGCTCGATCAGGTCGCGGGTCGCCGGTTCGAGGGTGCGCACCGTGCCTTCGAGGACCACCGAGTCCGGGAGGATGTTATGCCGGGTGCCGCCGTGGATCGACCCGACGCTCACGACGACTGGGTCGCACGGGTCCCGGATCCGGCTCACGAGCGCCTGCAGGCCGGTGACGATCTCGCTCGCGGCCAGGATCGCGTCCGGGCCCTGCTGCGGCGTCGAAGCGTGGCCCCCCCGGCCGTGGACGGTGATCCGGAACGAATCCGCGGCCGCCATCGCCGGCCCGGCGCGCCATCCGACCTTGCCGAGCGGGAGGCTCGGGTCGACATGGAGCCCCACGACGAAATCGACCTTGGGCCGGTCCATCGACCCGCGCTCGATCATCGGAAGAGCGCCGCCGACGTGCCCCTCCTCCTCCGCGGGCTGGAACAGGAGCTTCACCGGCCCCCGAAGCGCCCGGGGCGATCGGGCGAGGACCGCCCCCGCGCCGAGGAGGCACGCCAGGTGGACATCGTGGCCGCACGCGTGCATCCGGCCCGGGAAGCGGGAACTGAACGGAAGCCCCGTCGCTTCCGTGATCGGGAGGGCGTCCATGTCGGCCCGGAGCGCGACCACCGGACCCGGGCGCTCCCCTCCCACGAGCCCCACGACCGCCGGGAAATCCCCGAAGGTCCGGTGGGGGATGCC
>JASHOP010000010.1 GCA_030041075.1 Thermoplasmata archaeon
CGCGGGGCCGATCGTGGCGACCTCCGCGAACCGCCACGGCGAGCCGCCCGCGTCCGACCTCGCGGCCGCGCGCCACGCGCTGGGCCGCGCGGTCGCCGTCTACCTCGTGGGGGGCCCGCGTCCGAGGGGCACCCCGTCGACGCTCGTCGACCTGACGGGTCCGCGCGCGAGGACGAGGCGGCGTCCGTGACCCCCGCTTCCCGCTACCCCCCCGACCTCGACCGCTGGCGCGAGGCGGCCCGGATCGCCGCCCGGGCCCGGGAGCTCGGGATCCGCCTCGCGGTGCCGGGCGCCCGGCGGCGCGACGTCGCGGAAGCGATCGAGACGTACGTCCGGGAGCACGGGGCCCAGCCCGCCTTCCCCGCGAACCTCTCGAGGAACGACGAGGCGGCGCACTACACCCCCGACGCGGACGACGTGGCCGAGCTCGCGGACGGCGACCTCCTGAAGGTCGACGTCGGCGCACACCTCGACGGCGCGGTCGCGGACACCGCCGACACCGTCGAGGTAGGCGGCGGGCGCCGTCACGTCCACCTGATCCGTGCCGTCCACGACGCGCTCGCCGCCGGCATCGCCGCGGTGCGTCCCGACGGGCGCGTCGACGACGTGAGCCGGGCGATCGCGGAGGCGATCCGCGCCCGCGGGCTGAAGCCGGTCGTCGACCTCACGGGCCACACGATCGACCGGTACGTCCTCCACGCCGGCAAGTCAATCCCGAACGTTCCGGGGATGTCGGACGCGACGTTCGTCGAGGGCGAGATCGTCGCGATCGAGCCGTTCGCCACGAACGGCGCGGGCCGCATCGGCAACGGGGCGTTCGGCCACATCCAGCGGTTCCGCCGGCCCCCTCCGGCCGGCGACCCCGTGCTCGCCGAATTGTTCGCGCGGTTCCGCACGCTGCCGTTCACCGCGCGGTGGGCCCGCTCCCCCGAGGAACGGCAGGCGCTCGACCGGGCCCGCCGCACCCTCCAGGCCTACCCCGTCTTCGTCGAGGCGGCGGGAGGGCTCGTCGCCCAGGCGGAGCACACCGTCCTCGTCGGCCCCTCCGGCGCCGAGGTCCTGTCGCTCGCGCCGGCCCCGGATCGCTAGCGGCGGGGCGAGCCGAGCTCCGCCCGGGCGAGCGCCGCCCCCTCGACCAGCGCGCGTAGCTTCGCGTGCGCGACCTCGAGGCTCCGGGTGCGGAGGCCGCAGTCCGGGTTCACCCAGATCCGCGCCGGGTCCCCCAGATGCTTCGCCGCGCGCCGGATCCGGTCCGCGACGATCGCGGGGGTCTCGACCGGATCGCGGTGGACGTCCACGACCCCGAGGCCGACCGACCGCGTGTCGCCGTACTCCCGGAGCGCGCCGAGGACCTCGTAGGCGTCGTGCCCCTCCGAGTCGCGGTTCGCGAACTCCCACGCCCACTGCGAGCACCGCTTCGCCTCGAGCAGGGCGGGGAGGAGGGCCCGGTAGTCAGAGAAGCAGACGTGCATGATGAACTCGGCGTCGAGCCCGTCGGTCGCCGCGTTGAACCCTTCGACGACGAGCTCCGCCTCGTCCGGGTGCGTCCCCGCCGCCGGCTCGTCGATCTGGACGACCTTGCACCCGCGGTCGATGAGCGCCTTCAGCGTCGGGCGGATCGCGCGACGCGCGAGGTCGACGACGAACTCGCGCTGGGCGGCCCGGCGGGCCGCCCGGCCCTTCCACCCCCGCTGGCGTCCGAGATAGTACTCGTTGTACGACCAGTCGGCGAGGGTGTACGGGCCGGTGACGGGGACCTTCGGCTCGGCGCGCGCGAGCCGCCGGACGAACTCGAACTCCTCCACGTCGTACGGCCGGTCGAGCCGCACCTCGCCCACGACCGCGGCCTTGCGGTAGTACTTCGAGTCGAACGACCGCACGTGGCCCTGGAACTCGAACCCGTCCATCTGGCGCACGGGGTGCTCGTACATCTCGACGCGGCGCGCCTCGCCGTCGTACACGCGGTCCAGCCCCGCCGCCTCGAGGTACCGCAGGGCGAACAGCGCGGCGAGGTCGCGAACCCCGTCGCCGCTCGCCCCGTCGGGCCGGCCCGCGAGCAGCGCGTCGCGGTCGTCCGGCAGTTCGCCCGCGAAGCCGAGGCGCCGGTCCCACGACTCAAACTCGGAGCGGGCGGCGGCATCGAGCGGCTCCCCCCGCTGGCCGAGCAGCTGCCAGCGGGGTCGCGCGAGGCTGCCGATCTCCTGGGCGGGGAACAGCCGGTCGCTCACCGCTCGCCTCCGGTCCGGAGCCGGCGCTGGACGTCGGGGAGGACCTCGAGCTTGCGGACCGCCGGGGCGGGCGGGAGGAGGTCGAGCGACGCGCCCGGGCCCAGCCAGACCGTACGGGCCCCCCGGCGCTCGGCGGCGGCCCGGACGACCCGCACGACGTCGGTCGGGTCCTCGGCGAGCGTGGTCCGCGGGTCGAGCACGCCGAGCCCGATCGTCGTCCGCTCGCCGTCGCGCGGGATCCTCTCGACGTCGGTCTCGGCGAGGTCGATCCCGACGACGGAGGCCGGGAGCCGGTCGAGGAGGCGGATCGCGGGGACCGCATCCCCGCCGAACGTCCAGACGATCGATGTGCCGCCGTCGCACGCCCGGCCGATCGACCCGTAGGCCTCCACGACCGCCTCCGCCCGGGGGCCCTCGGGCGGGCGGGCGACCAGGAGCGGGTCGGTGAACTGGAACGTGGCGAAGCCCCGGCCGCGGAGCTCGCGCACCTCGTCCGCGAGGAGTCGCCCGAGGCGGTGCACGAGCGCGAAATCGGTCTCGCCGGAGCGGTTGTCGAGGATTCCGGCGAACGTGTACGGTCCCGGGAGGAGGATGCGGGCCCCGGCGGGGTCGGCCGCGAGCGGCGGGGGCAGCCTCGCCGCGAACGCTCCGGGCACCCGGATCGGCGGCGCGAGCAGGATCGGCTGCCGGTAGAACGTGTTCGTCTCGAACCACCGGGTGAGGGGGCCGACCGAGAACCCCTCCCAGGTCTCGGCGAACGCCCGGAACAGGTCGGGCCAGCGCAGGTACCCCGCGGTCCGCGTGGAGCAACCGAGCCGCCGCTCCAGCGCGGCGACCTCGAGCTCGGCCGACCGGTACACGGCCTCGACGGCGTCGGGGGTCGCCCGGCCGCGGTCCAGGTCGCGGGTCGCCTTCACGAGCGCCTCGGACCGGGGGAAGGGGCTCGTCAGCCCGGTGAGGACATCCATCGGGCGGCGTCGAGCGGGGCGGGGTCTTTAAACGTCGCGCTCCACGGGGAGCGTGCAGCGACCGAAACGCCGTTGCACGCTGAACAACCGCGCGCGAGAGCGCCGGGCGCGGGCGCCGCGCGAACTCGCGTAGTCTCGCGAGGGCCGGGACGGCGCGGGCCCCGCGATCCGTCCGGCGATTGCCGAACCCGTCCTACGTTATCGACGAAGGGTAAATAGCCCGAGGCGCGCTCCGACGCGCGTCGATGGCGGAGAGCGCGACGGCCCCCGGTCCTCCCGCGCGCGTCGGGCGGCGGCGGGTCGTCCCCGCCGAGGAGGCGATCGAGAAGCGACGCGAGGACCAGACGGAGGTCCTGGGCCGGCGCGCCGTCGAGCTCTCGCGGTTCTACGGTGGCAAGGTCGAGACCGTGCCCAAGGTGCCGGTCCGGTCGATGCACGACTTCTCCCTCTGGTACACGCCGGGGGTGGCGAAGGTATCCCGGGCGATCGCGGACGACCCGGACCTCGCGTTCGAGCTGACGGGGCGGTGGAACACGGTCGCGATCGCCACGGACGGCTCGCGGGTCCTCGGTCTCGGCGACATCGGTCCCGTCGCCGCCCTGCCGGTGATGGAGGGCAAGGCGCTCCTGTTCAAGTTCCTGGGCGGGGTCGATGCGTTCCCCGTGCCGATCCGCGCGTCGACCCCCGGCGAGTTCATGGCCGCGGTCGAGGCGATCTCGCCCGCGTTCGGCGGGATCAACCTCGAGGACATCGCCTCGCCGAAGTGCTTCGCGATCCTGGAGGAGCTCACGAAGCGGCTCGACATCCCCGTCTGGCACGACGACCAGCTCGGGACCGCGGCCGCGACGGTCGCGGGCCTGTTGAACGCCCTCGCGCTCACCGGACGGTCCGTGAAGGATACGCGGACGGTCCTCCTCGGCGCCGGCGCGGCGAACCTCGTGGCCGCCCGGATCCTGATCTCCCTCGGCCACGATCCGCACCGGCTGACGCTCGTCGACCAGAAGGGGATCCTCCACGCCGAGCGCGACGACGTCGACGAGCTGTCCGTGCGCAACCCGTGGAAGTACCGGCTCGCGCTCAAGACCGACGGCGGAGGCCGGACCGGCGACGTCGCGCGGGCCGTCGAGGGGGCCGACGTGCTCGTCGCGGCGTCCACGCCCGTTCCCGGGACCGTGCGGCCGGAGCATGTCCGCGCGATGGCACGCGACCCGATCGTCTTCGCCCTCGCGAACCCCGTCCCCGAGATCTGGCCCGAGGTCGCGCGCGGCGCCGGCGCCGCGGTCGTCGCGACGGGGCGCAGCGACTTTCCGAACCAGGTGAACAACTCGCTGATCTTCCCGGCGGTGTTCCGCGGCGTGCTCGACGCGCGCGCCCGGTCGATCACCGACGAGATCGTCATCGCCGCCGCGCGCGAGCTCGCGCGGGGGGCCGAGCGTCGGGGGCTCGACGCCCACCACATCCTGCCCACGATGGAGGAGTCCGAGGTCTTCCCCGAGGTCGCCGCCGCCGTCGCCGACGCGACGGTCCGCGGAGGGCTCGCGCGCCGGAAGCTCTCCCACAATGAGTTCCTCGACCACGCCCGAACGCTCATGGCCCGGCCGACCCGCCTCGTCCGGACCCTCGCGCGCGCGCACCTGACCCGACCGATGCCCCGCGGCGCGATCGGTCGGCGGAGGGCGACGTGACGCCCGACGAGCCGGCCTCCCACCCCGCGGAGTCCCCGAGCCCGTCGGCGCCCGCCGCGCCGATCCACCTCCGCGCCGCGGTCGCGGGGGACATCCCGGCGCTCGTGCCCCTGCTCCTGAGGCTCAAGCGGCTCAACGAGGAGTTCGACCCCCTCCTCAAGGTGCGCGACGACGCCGACGCGCAGGCCCGCCAGGTCCTCCGCGCGCAGATCGCCGACCCGAAGGCGGTCGTCCTCGCCGCCGAGGGGATCGGCGCCGACAAGGACAAGGTCGTCGGCTTCGTGCGGGCGCTCGTCCGCGAGCGCCCGTTCTACGCGCCCGAGCACGAGGGAGTGATCCTCGACATCTACCTCCTCCCGCTCTATCGGCGGCGCGGGGTCGGCGAGTACCTCCTGCGCGAGGTGTCGCTCGCGCTGAAGGCGCGGGGCGCCGGCGTCGTCACGGCCGAGTTCCCCGCCCAGAACGAGATCGCCGCGCGCTTCTACGCGAAGCGCGGATTCCGCCCGATCACCGCGATCCACGCCCGTTCGCTCTAGCCGGGCCGGTCCCGCCGTCCGCGAACCTTAAGCGGAGCCAGCCCCGTCCGCCGGCATGACCCGGCCCGCCGCCACCCTGTCCCCGACGCCGCCGAAGTTCCTCCGCCGCGGCAAGGTGAAGGAGGTCTACGAGGTCTCCCCCACCGAGCTCGAGTTCCGGTTCACGAACGACATCTCGGTGTTCGACAAGCACATCCCGTCCGAGATCCCGTTCAAGGGGGAGACGCTCGCGCGGACCGCCGCCCACTGGTTCGACCGGTGCACGCGCCTGGGGGTGGCGCACCACTTCGTGAGCCTCACCGGCCCGACGGCGATGCGAGTCCGACGGGTGCGGATCGTCCCGAACCCGCGGTCGCTCGGACCGCACCCCCGCGACTACCTGATCCCGCTCGAGCTGATCGTCCGCTACTACCTCGCGGGTTCGATGTGGGACCGCGTCCAGGCCGGCAAGGTCACGGCGCGGGACCTCGGCTGGCGCTCGGACCGGACCCTCACCTACGGCCTCGAGCTGCCCGAGCCCCACTTCGAGGTGACGACCAAGCTCGAGCCGGTCGACCGGCTCCTCACCGTCCCCGAGGCGCTCGAGCTCGCGGCGATCGACCGGGCCCAGCTCGACCAGATCCGGGAGACGATCCTGAAGATCGACCGGGCGATGCAGGCCGAGATCGGCCCGCGGGGCCTCCTCCACGTCGACGGCAAGAAGGAGTTCGGGATCGACGCCGACGGGGTCGTGCGCGTGGTCGACACGTTCGGCACCGCGGACGAGGACCGGTTCTGGGACAAGGGAGCGTACGAGCGGGGCCGGCAGGTCGACTTCTCGAAGGAGTTCGTCCGCCAGCACTACCGGCAGACCGGCTACTTCGACCTCCTCCAGCGCGCCCGCGCCGCGAACGCCGACGAGCCGCCGATCCCGCCGCTCCCGCCCCTCCTCGTGGACGAGGTGAGCCGGCTCTACACGACGGTCTACCAGCGGCTTACCGGCGAGCCGTTCGCGCCCGCGACACCGGGCCGCTAGCGCACGCATCGCCCGCCGTTTCGCGACCCCTCCCCGCACCCTTATCTCCCCAGGCCCCGGTCGACCCGGCGTGCCCGCGAAGATCGCTCCCCGACCGGCCGAGACCCCCGAGCCCGAGGCCGGACCCCGCGCGACGGTCGCGCTCGAGGACCTCCCCGGGGTCGGGCCGACGATCGCCGACAAGCTGCGCGAGGCCGGCTACATCGACCTGATGGAGCTCGCCGTCGCCTCGCCCGGCGACGTCGCCGAGGCCGCGGAGATCGGGACCGCGGTCGCCCAGAAGATCATCGGCGAGGCGCGCCGGCGCGCCGACGTGGGAGGGTTCGAGAGCGGGTCGATCGTCCTCGAGCGCCGCAAGAAGCTCGGGCGGGTGACGACCAACGCCCGGGCCCTCGACGACCTCCTCGGCGGAGGCGTCGAGACCCAGGCGATCACCGAGTTCTCCGGCGAGTTCGGGACCGGCAAGACCCAGATCGCCCACCAGGTCGCGGTCGACGTCCAGCTCCCCGTCGCCCAGGGGGGCCTCGCCGGCGAGGTCGTCTACATCGACACCGAGTCGACGTTCCGCCCCGAGCGGGTCGTCGACATGGCGAAGGGCGTCGGGATCGATCCGGGCGCGGCGCTCCAGCGGATCCACGTCGCGCGCGCCTACAACTCGAACCACCAGATGCTCCTCGTCCAGAAGGCCCAGGAGCTCGCGCGCGAGAAGCCGATCCGTCTCCTGGTGGTCGACTCCCTGACCTCCCATTTCCGCTCGGAGTACATGGGGCGGGCCGAGCTCGCGCCCCGGCAGCAGCAGCTCAACCGGCACCTGCACGAGCTCCTCCGCTTCGCCGACACCTACAACGCGGCGATCGTCGTGACCAACCAGGTCTCGGCCCGGCCGGACATCCTGTTCGGCGACCCGACCCGGCCGATCGGCGGCAACATCGTCGCGCACGCGGCGACGTACCGGATCTACCTGCGCAAGTCGAAGCCGCCCCGCCGGATCGCGCGGCTGATCGACTCGCCGAACCTCCCCGAGGGCGAGGCGGTGTTCTCGCTCTCGACCGAGGGGGTCAAGGACTGAGCCCGGGGGCCGGGCCACGGGCCGGCTCCCTGCCGCGACCTTGGGGCGGGGAGGCTGCGGGCGACGGGATGCGGGGGCCGAGGGGACCGGGGTTCCGTCACGTCACGATCCACCTCGCGACGGGACCTCGGCGGTCGGCCGGCGCGTAGCGGAACCAGACCTCCCCGACGATCGCGCGACGGGAGACGGCCCCGAACGCCCGGCTGTCGCGGCTCCGCTCGGGAGCATCCCCGAGGACGTAGAGGAGGCCGGGGGGCACGGTCGCCCCGGACGGGAGGCGCTCGCCCTCGGTCCAGGCGACCCGCTTCACCAGGAGCCGGCCCCGGTGCTCCGGGTCCTCGACGACGACGACCTCGCCGCGGGCGGGAGCCCGGGAGACGTACGACGCCGGGTCGACGAGGAGCCGATCCCCCGGCCTAAGTTCGGGGAGCATCGATGCGTCCCGGACCACGACCCGTCGGCTCCTCCACGTGCGGCGCCACGAGACCGATTCCGCGCCCTCGCCGCCGGACGACGCCTCCGCTCCCCTCGGCAACGTTATCCACCGCTCCGGGTACTGCGCGCCATGCCCGCCTTCTCTCGACTCCGCGCCGGGGCCCTGCGGGCCCGGGACGCGCTCCGCCCGCCGACGCCGGTCTACGCCCATTGCGACATCCCCTGCGGTATTTACGACCCGCACGAGGCGCAGATCGCGGCCCTCACCGTCCTTAGGATGGACCAGCTGATCGGCGAGCTCGCCGGGCCGGTGACGGACGCGAAGCCCGAGGACCGCGCGGCGTACGTCGCCAAGCTCGCGCGCTACACGTCGGTGAAGGAGCTCCACGCGGAGAGGGTGAAGAGCGAGATCCGGGTCATCTGGGGCGACTACTTCACCGCCGACCACGCGAAGCAGTTCCCCCACCTCGCCGAGCTCACGCTGAAGATCCTGAAGCAGGCGTCGAAGACCCGCCAGGGCACCGGCGTCGCGGACGCCCAGGAGCTCCTGAGCCTCGTCCAGCAGTTCGCGGAGATCTTCTGGCAGTCGAAGGGCGCGAAGACGAAGCGCCAGCCGTCCCTCCAGAAGTCCGGCGGCGAGCTCGTCGTCCCGGTGCCGGCGTAGGTCCGAGGCGGCGAGCGTCCCCGACGCCCCGACCGGATGACCGAGACGCTCCCGGTCGACGGTCGCTCGCTGACCCTCGAGCGGTTCCTCTCGGTCTGCCGCGGGGGCCGGGCCGTCGCGCTCGCACCCGACGCGGAGTCGGCGCTGCGCGCGAGCCGCCGGTCGCTGGAGCGGGCGATCGATTCGGGGCGGGCGATCTACGGCGTCTCGACCGGGTTCGGGGCGCTGTCGGACCGGACCGTGCCGCGCGACCGGCTCCGCGAGCTGCAGGCGTCCCTCGTCCGGAGCCACGCGAGCGGCACCGGCCCCCCGCTCCCCGCCGACCTCGTCCGCGGGACGATGCTCCTGCGCCTCAACTCGCTCGCCCGCGGCCTCTCGGGGGTGCGCCCCGAGGTGACCGACCGGCTCGCGGAGCTGCTCAACCGGGGCCTGGTCCCGTGGGTCCCCGAGCAGGGGTCGGTGGGCGCCTCCGGGGACCTCGCCCCGCTCGCCCACCTCGCGCTCGCCGTGATCGGGGAAGGGGCGTTCGTCGACCCCCGCTCCGGCGCGGCGGTCCCGGCCGGGGAGGTCCTCCGCCGGGAGCGGCTCGAGCCGCTCGTCCTCGCGGAGAAGGAGGGGGTCGCGCTCCTCAACGGCACCTCGCTGATGGGGGCGTACCTCGCCCTGGGCGTCGCCGACGCCCGGGCGATCCTGGACGCGGGGACGGTCGCCGGGGCCCTCGCGTTCGACGCGCTGGAGGGCGCCCCGGAATCGCTCGACGACCGGCTCGGCGAGATCCGCGACTCGCCGGACCACCGCGCGATCGCCGGGGCGCTGCGGACCCTGCTCGGGGGAAGCCGGCTCTCGGTCCCCCACGCCACCTGGGCCGGCCAGGACCCGTACTCCCTCCGGTGCCTCCCGCAGGTGCTGGGCGCGGCCCGCCTCGGGGTCGGCTTCGCCGAGGGCGTGGCGGTCCGGGAGCTCAACGCGGTGAGCGACAACCCGGTCGTCTTCGGCGCCGACGACTTCGTGAGCGGGGGCAACTTCCACGGCCAGCCGCTGGCGCTCGCCCTCGACACCCTCGCCCTCGCGGTGCAGTACGTCGCCGGGTTCTCCGAGCGACGGGTCGCCCGGCTGGTCCACCCGGCGCTGAACCGCGGGCTCCCGCCGTTCCTCGCTCCCGACGCGGGCCTCTCGGCGGGGTTCATGATCCCCCAGTACGTCGCCGCCGCCCTCGTGAACGAGAACGCGACGCTCGTCCATCCGGCGAGCGCCACGAGCCTCCCGACGTCGGCCGACCAGGAGGACTACGTGAGCATGGGGGCGTGGGCCGGGGCGAAGCTGTTCCGGGTCCTCGGCAACGCGCGCCACGTCGTCGCGATCGAGTGGCTCGTGGCCGGCCAGGCGCTCGAGCTCCGTCGCCCCCGGACGGGAGGGGTCGGCAGCGAGGCCGCCCTCAAGGCGTTGCGGACCCGGGTGGCTCCGTGGACCCGGGACCGCAGCCCCGCGCCGGACATCGAGCGGGTCGCCGCCGGGATCGCCTCGGGGGAGCTCGTCCGCGAGGTTCGCGCGGCGGTCCCGTTCTGAGCGGGCTCCCCGGTCGCGCGGGCGCCCCGGGCCCGCCGGTTACGGCGCGAAGCGCGGGGGTACCCGGCAGGTGGCCCGGACGCGGGGCAGGCGGTACTTCTTCGGACCGGGCGCCCGCGACGGGGCCGCGGGGGTCGGGGGCGGCGGGTAGGCGCGAGGCAGGTCGACCCTCGTCCGCGAGACCGCGGATACGGCGGGCCGTTCGGATGCCGGGAGCGGGGTCGGAGCGGCCTCGGAGGAGCGGAGCGGCGAGGTCGCGGGAGCCCCGACGGCCGGGCCCGGTTCGGGATTTTGATCGGCCGGCACGTCGATCGGCACGGGGGCGGCGGTCGAAGCGGACGCGGCCGGGGCCCGCTCCTCCCCGGTGCCCCTCGGGCCGGGGAGCGGACCATCGCTCGCGGCGGTCGTTTTGGGTTCCGCCGGGGCCACCGGCGCGGGAGGGGGCGCGGACGCGAAGCGAACGGTCTCGCCGCACGCCGGGCACGCGTACTCGCTGATCCCCTTGTGCCGGAGCGGGGTCCGGCACCGGGGGCAGGGGATCGGCTTCGCGGTGACGTAGGCCGCGAACAGCTCCTGGGAGCGGCGGTCGGCGATCGGCGACGTTCCGCGGGCCGGAGCGGAGGGCGCCTCAGCGGACCCCTCCCCGGCGGTTCCGGCGACGCGGGCGCGCACGGTGGTGAGCCGGCCGCAGGTCGGACAGACGACGATCGAACCCGTCGCCGCGGCGAGGAGCGGGACGTGACAGGATGGGCACACGGGCTTCGCCCCCGTCGGCGCGAGGGCCGTGCTCGGCCGCGGGACCCCGGCCGGGCTCTCCGCCGCTGGAGGATCGGGTCCGTCCGCCGGCGGCTCCTCGACGATCGGCGGAGCCCACCGGACGACCCGGAGCGCCGGGTCGTACGTCACCGGTGAGCCGGGGCGGGAGAGCTCATCGATCAGGGCCTTCTCGGTCCTGCGCTCGCGCCAGGAGAGCGCGGCGGCGAGGCCGGGCACGCTCGTGGTCCCGAGCGACTCCACGGCGTCCCGGAGGGGTCCGAGGTCGTCCGGCGGTCGGCGGAACAGCGAGGGCATCGACCCCGCACGCGCGTCCCGGAGAGGAAGAACCTATCGTTCGACCGGAACGAGATGGGGAAGGCACCGACGGGGCGACGCCCGGTCTCGTGGACGGTGCCACCAGAAGTCGCACCGCCGGTGCCCGAGGCCATCCGGGATAGCGCTCCACGGACTATATAGTTGACCGGACGCGCGGACGATGGAGGTTGCCGAGCGGCCAGGGAAGGGTTCATCTACTCGCGGCGACCAGTTTCCCACCCAAGGCACCCTCGGGGGAAGGGGCCGGTCCGATCCGTGGGGGAAGGCCAGGGCGGATCGGCATCGCCTCTCCCTGCGGCCGCGGAGGGCGTCGCCACGCGCCGGAACCGGGCCCCCATCGCCATCGGCGCGTCGAACGACGAGATCCGGATCCTCCTCCGGGGCATCCTGCGGCTGCACCGCTACCCCGTAGCGGGGGAGGCGATGTCGCCGGCCGACCTGGCGCGCCTGCCGCCGGAGACCCGGATCCTCGTCTACGACGTGGGCGGGGACGTGGCCCGGTGGACCGACTCCGTGTCGGCCCTGACCCGGGATAACCCCGGCATCCAGGTGCTGGCGCTCCTTCCGCTCGGGAGCGACGTGGGCCACTCGGACGCGGAGCGCATCGGGGCGCTCGCGATCCTCGTGAAGCCGTTCAAGGCTCACGACCTGGTCCGCGCGCTCGACGCCCTCGTGGCGGACCCGGGCGCTCCGTAGGAACGCCACGCGCCCCGGGCGCGGGTTCGGGTCCGGGGGCTCGCCCGGACCCGGGCCGGCGGGGGGCGACGCCGACCCGCGGACCGGCCTGACCGTCGAGGAACCCGCCCGGCTCCTCGAGACGACGCACGATCTTCCGGGTCGCCCCGGGGATCGGAAGCCGTTCGAGCTCGGCCGGGGTCACCCAGCGGCGCGTCGAGCTCGTGGCGGGCCGGCGGGCGCCGGGTCGGCCCTGGAAGACACGGAGCTCGACCGTGAAGTGGCTGTAGGCGTGGTGGACCGACCCCAGGTCGGCGAGCCCACGCACCCGCGCCCGGGTCTCCTCGAGGAGCTCGCGTCGCGCGGCGTGCTCGGGGTCCTCCCCCGGTTCGATCTTGCCGCCCGGGAACTCCCAGAGACCCCCCAGGAGACCTCCCGCCGGCCGTCGCTGCACGAGCCAGCGACCCCGGTCGGTCAGGACCACGACCGCTCCCCTCACGTGGGGCCGAGACCGTCGCGGAGCGCGCCGTGGGACCCGGGACGGATCGGCCAGCTCGCGGTACGCGCGGCAGGCGAACGCGACGGGACAGTCGGGGCATCGGGGGGCACGGGGAAGGCAAACCGTTTCGCCGAGCTCCATCACCGCCTCGTTGAACGGCCCGGCGTCCGGCGTCGGGAGCTCCGCGGCCAGCACCGCCGCGAGGCGAGCCCGCACGCGGGCGGTCCCGAGATCCCCCGTCTCCCGGGTCCACCGGGCCGCGACGCGAAGGCCGTTCGCCTCGAGCGCGACGACCGGCTCCCCGAACGCGAGGCTCGCGATCGCGCGGGCGATGTAGCGGCCGACGCCGGGCAGCCGTTCGAGCGACCCGGCCGAGCGGGGGAGCCGTCCGCCGTTCGTGCGAACGAGGAGCCGCGCGGCGTCGTGGAGGCGCCGCGCGCGGGCGTAGTACCCCGCGCCCTCCCACGCCTTCAGCACCTCCGACCGGCTCGCGCCCGCCAGCGCGCGAACGCTCGGGAACCGGGCGACGAACCGCTCGTAGTACGGGAGCGCCTGCCGGACCCGGGTCTGCTGGAGCAGGACCTCGGCGACCCAGATCCGGTACGGATCGCGCCGCGAACGCCAGGGGAGGGGCCGACGATGGTGGCGGAACCAGGCCACGAGGACCCGCGCGCGGCGCGACGGCGCCCGCGGCGGCGAGGCGGACGCTGGCTCCGGCTCCACGCCCCCCGCGCCGCGAGACGAAACGCAGGCTTAAAGCGGCGGGGGTTTTCAATCCGGACGAACGCGTGACCGGGAGCGAGCCGAGGGACCTGATTCCCGTCGACGATTCGACGTTCGAGGCGGAAGTCATCCGCTGCCGCCTCCCGGTCGTGGTCGACTTCTACGCCAACTGGTGCGCCCCCTGCCGCGTCGTCGAGCCCACGCTCCGGGAGCTCTCCATCCGCCTGGCGGGCCGGATCAAGTTCACGAAAGTGAACGTGGATGAGGCCGAGGTCGTCACCCGCTCGTACGGAATCCACGCGATCCCGACGTACCTGTTCGTCGAATCCGGCACGGAACGGGGACGGGAGATCGGACCGATCGACCCGGTGGCGTTCCGGGTCATCCTGCGGAAGTACTTCGCCGTGGGCGGCGCCGCGGGAGGCGGCCGCTCCGCGGCCCCCGGGGCGGCCAAGCCGGCCCCGGACCCGTAGCCAGGGCCGGCGGCGGTTCCGATCCCCGGCGCCTCGCCGGCCCCGGGAGCCCCGTTCTGCCACTCGCGTAGGGGGGACGGGTGCTAGTGACGGAACACCCGCCAACCGGTGAAGTACATCGACATGCCGTAGCGCTCGGCGGCGGCGATCACCTCGCGATCGCGAACGCTCCCCCCCGGCTGGATGATCGCGCGCACGCCCGCGCGTCCCGCGGCCTCGACCCCGTCGGGGAACGGGAAGAACGCGTCCGACGCGAGCACCGCGCCCCGGGCCCGCTCGCCGGCGACCTCGCAGGCGAGCTCGACCGCCTTGACGCGGGTCGGCTGGCCGGAGCCGATCCCCACCGTCGAGCTCCCGGACGCGAGGACGATAGCGTTCGACTTCGCGTGGCGAACGACCCTCCACGAGAACTCCAACGACGCCAGCACGGCGGCCTCCGGCGCGGACCCCGAGACGCGCGTGAGGTCGGACGGCACGATATCCCGCCGGTCGGCCTCCTGGACGAGGAGGCGGCCCAGGGCGCTCTTCGCCTCCCAGCGCGGGCGCGCGGCCGGGGACGGGTCGAGCCGGACCAGCTTGATCTTGGGGCGCTGGCCGAGCCGGGCCAGGGCGGCCGGGTCGAACTCCGGCGCGCTCAGCAGGTCGACGAAGACCCCCGCCAGCGAGCCCGGGTCTGCCGCGCCGAACGGACGGTTGACGGCGATCGCGCATCCGTACCGGGCGACCGGGTCGGTGGCGACCGCGCGCGCGAGCGCTGCGTCGATCGTCGGGGCCCAGGCCGCGCCGCACGGGGTCGCGTGCTTCACGACCGCGGCGGCGGGCTCGCGGAACTCGGCAACGACCGCGGCGGCGGTCTCGAGGTCGAGGAGGTTGGTGTACGAGAGGGAGTCGCCCTTCACGAGCTCGATCGGCTCGGGATCGAACCCGACGCCCCCGGACCCGGTCCAGGCGTAGGCGGCCCCCCGCTGGTGCGGGTTTTCACCGTATCGGAGCGTGAGGCGGTCCCGGCGGAACCGGACCTCCCCCGGAAGGACGTCCGCGTCCCCTCCGGCCGCGGTGAGGCCCCGGGCGATCGCGGCGTCGTACTCCGAGCACCGCTCGAACGCGCGCACGGCCAGGCGTTGGCGCGTCTCGGAGGAGACCGATCCGCGGAGGCGGCGGACCTCCTCGAGGAGCGGCCCGTACTGCTCCGGCCCGGTCACGACGGTGACGAACCGGTGGTTCTTCGCGGCGGCGCGGGCCAGGGCGACCCCGCCGATGTCGATGAACTCCTCCCGGTCGGTCGCCCGGGGCACATCCCGGAGGTGCCGCTCGAACGGGTAGAAGTTGACGACGACCAGGTCGAAGCCGAGGAGCCGCCGGTCGGCGAGCTCCGAGAGCCCCGGGGGAGTCCGGGGCGCGAGGACCCCCCCGAAGACCGCCGGGTGGAGGGTCTTGACCCGACCCCCGAACCACGACCCGACACCGGTCAGCTCCTCGACCGGCCGCGTCGGGACCCCCGCGTCCGTGAGACAACGGCCGGTGCCCTGCGTGGCCCACAGCTCCACGCCGAGCGCCGAGAGACCCCGCCCGAGATCGGGCAGACCGGTCTTGTCGTCCGTCGCGAGGACGGCCCGCCGGATCGGCTCGGCCGCCGGGGTTTCCGAATCCACCCGCCTTACCCCGAACGGGGAGGGAGGCAGCGAGATAAGGTTCGCGGCCGATCGAACGGGTCGCCGCGCGGGGCCCGGCCGACGGGGCGTGTCGACCCAAGCCGGCGCGACCGATCGGGAGCGTCGGGCCGGGGTTTCGCCGGCCGCCCCGGGCCGACCCCGGATCTCGGCGGATCCACGAGACAACGAATAAATAGCGAGTCCCTGCCTAGTTGTTCCCTCCGGAGTGGTCGTGCATCGGATGCGTGGGGCTCGCCCGGCTCCGGGAGAGGTCGCGTCGCGGGTCCGCCCGTTGCCCCCGGCGACGCTCCGATCCGTCCGGGGCGGTGCCCGTACGGGGGGAGTCGGGTTCCCGGGCGCCGGGCGGCCGGGACCCCGCGCCCGCGCGCGGGCGTGGCGACGCCGGGGCCGACGGGGCCAAGCGTCCGCGATCGCGGTCCTGTTCGGGCTCCTGATCCTCGTGTCGATGATCGCGAACTACCTGATCACCCAGCTGCCCGGCCAGATGCAGTCGAACGACCTCCAGCACGGCCTCGAGGTCGAGGACCAGGTCGGCCGGCTCGCCACCCTGATCCAGGACGACCTCGAGGGAGGGACGGTGGGAACCGAGGTCTCCCAGCCGATTTCGCTCGGATCCAACGGGGAGCCGCCGTTCGCCGGGCCGGACGGTGCGTCGATCCTCGGGGCGACCGCCGGCTCGGGCATGGCGATCTCGTTCACCCTGGCGGGCCCGTCCACCTATTCGCCGCCCCAGGGATCCCCCGAAGGCGGCTCGGCGTCGGGCTGCTCGCTCACTCCCTCGGGCTCGAACCCGTCGAGCATCAGCTGCTCCGCCGCGTCGAAGAACGCCTACAATTTCGCCGGGAACTCCCGCTCGTTCACCGCCTCGCTCACCGGTAGCGGGACGACGTGGCTCAACTACACCACGAACAAGTCGACCGCCACCCTGGGCCTCACCGGCACGGGGACGCCGGAGATCCGGATCATCGGGAGCAACGATACCGTGTACCTCAACGGGATCGGCTCGGGCAAGTCGTTCATCACCATCGTCGGAAGCTACGACAAGGTCACGGCGAACACCTCGGGGGGCCAGCCGGTCGCGATCACCTTCGTGGGGAACCACGACACGATCACGTTCCCCACCGGGACCCAATCGGGGACGGTCACCACCGTGTTCTACGGCTCGAACGACGCGGGCTCGCTGTCGGCGGCCCCGACGACCGGCATCTTCGACGTCTACTTCGTCGGATTCAACGCCACGAACGCGACCAGCCCGAACTGTCCGTACGACAACCTCACGCACAGCGACTCGTTCACCGGTGTGAACCCGACGGGCACGACGGGGGAGATCTACGTCTATCTCAACAACTCCGCGGGATACAACGCGGTCGCGCACAACGGCTCGAAGTGGACGACGACCTACGAGAGCGTCGCGGCGACGACATGCCCGTACTTCGCCCCCCTGAGCCTCGCGTTCGAGAACTCGGCGGTCTCGAGCGGGTCGTTCGTCGTCTCCCTCCACAACCTCTACACCGCTGCGGCCAGCGTAGCGTTCGACTCGGGGGCCGTGATCTACTCGGTCGCCGGAGGGGTGCCCGAGATGGTCGACCCTCCGCTGATCTCGGACGCGGGAGGCCTCCTGTCGATCACCATCCCCCGCTTCGAGGGCCCGTTGACGGGCGTGAGCGGCACGTCGACCACGATCCTGTCGTTCCGCCTCGTTTCCGTGGAGCAGATCGCGTTCCCCTCGAACGAATTCTCCCTGGCGTCGGCGGTCGACCTGACGATCAGCAGCCAGTACGCGGCGGCGTGGGTGAACTACTTCGCCTCCCTGCCGACGGCGTGGGGGACCGTGACGTGCACGCCCACCGCCGTCTGCACCGGGCCGTACTCGTACACCGGCCCGCTCGGGACGGTGACGCTCGCCATCCCGGCGAGCTCGGTGTCAGAGTTCGCGCTGACCGTCGGCACGCTCGCCGTCGCTACCGTCTGAGCGGGACCGGATCCCGCGGACGGTCGTCAGCGCGGGGTCCCCGCCACCACCGCTTCGCCCCGACCAGCGTCCCCCAGGTCCGCCGGGTCGCGAACGGGTTCGCCCCATCCCCCGCCGCGCCGCCCCACGCGGCGCGGACCGAGGCGAGGTCGGTATGCCCGACCTCCACGATCGCCCGGAACCGGTCGGCCCGGACCACCCGGAAGCGGACGCCGGCAGCGCCGTACCGCTCGAGCGCCTCCGTCAGGAGGCGTTCCCAGGCGGGCGGCGCCGACGCCGCCGTGGATCCGGCGGTGCGCTCGACGCCGAGGTAGCGGGCCCGGGGCGGTCGGGTCCTACCGGACGAGGTCGATGACTTCCTCGGACTCGCCGGCAGCGTAGCCTCCCTTCTGGCCGAGGAGGCCCGCCGCGCGGACGCCCGTGATGATCAGGAGGACCTTGATCGTGTTCTCCATGTCGGGGGAGTTCTCGACGGAGCACCCCCAGATGATGCGGGCCCTCTTCGAGATCTTCCCGCCGACGAGCGCGGCCGCCTTCTCCGCCTCGCTGACGGTCATCGTCGGGCCGCCGATCACGCGGACGAGCGCCCCCGTCGCGTCCTTCAACTCCACGGAGCCGAGCAGCGGGGAGGTGAGCGCCTCGGTGACGGCTTCGGTGACGCGGTCGGTCGCGCTCTCGCTCTCCCCGAGTCCGATCAGGGCGACGCCGCCGTCCTTCATGACGGTCAGGATGTCGGCGTAATCGAGGTTCACGAGGCCGGGCCGTGTGACGATCTCGGTGATCCCCTTGATCGCGGTCATCAGGACCGCGTCCGCGAGCTTGAACGCCGAGTCGAGGGGCATGCGCGGCACGAGCTCGAGCAGCTTGTCGTTCTGGATCACGATCGTCGTGTCGCAGACGCGGCGGAGGCGCTCGAGCCCGTCGCGCGCCTGTTCCATCCGCGCCGCCCCCTCGCCCGCGAACGGCAGGGTGACGACGCCCATCGTGAGGGCTCCCGCTTCCTTGGCGACGCGGGCGACCAGGTGGGCGGAGCCGGTTCCGGTCCCGCCTCCCATGCCGGCGGTGACGAAGACGATGTGGGCGCCGTTGAGGAACTGCCGGAGCTCCTCCTCGTTCTCGCGGGCCGCCTCCTCCCCGATCTCGGGGCGGGCGCCCGCGCCCAGGCCCTTGGTCGCGCGTCGGCCGATGAGGATCTTGCGGGGGGAGTGGATCGTCAGTAGGTGCTTCGCGTCGGTGTTGATGGCGCACATCTCGGCGCCCTGGATCCCTTCCTCCACGCAGCGGTTGATCGTGTTCGAGCCCCCGCCTCCGCATCCGATGATCCGGATGTTGACCTTGAGCGTCTCGGCGAGCTTCGCGAGCTCCTGGTCGTCGGCGCTCCCGAACTCCGCGGCGGCCGGCTTCTTCTCCTCTACCAGGCTCTGGTTCTCCTGATGCTTCGCGATAGCTTCCTGAATGATGGACTTCATGCTCGTTTCCCCAACCCTGTTTGTCAGACGAGCGTCATACGCTCTGACGTAGGATTCAGGGTAGTCGCTACATAAACATTTGCGTTTAGCGGAACTGCAACGTCAGCACGGCTGCGCGACTGACGGTGCTCGGGTGAGACAGTTCGCGGCCGGCTTCCCCCCCGGAATCTTGAGGCGCAACGGGCACAGCCTCGCTCCACGCCGCCATCGGCTCCTTGGGGCCGGGAGGCTCAAGCGTCCGAAGGGCCGGGAGCCCACCCCGTAGCCTGGGACCACGCATGAGCCCGGCGCAAGAGCGACCAGACCGTCGGCGCCTTAGCCTGCACATACCCTTCAAGGTCGTTCCGGCACGTCGCGGACAGCCCCCACTTCGCCTCAGCATACTCGCACGCGGCGTCCGAGTGTGTCCGAAGGAAGTCACGGAAGAGGAGATTGAGCTGTTCGTCGAACGATCCCTCGGCCCGGGCATCGAGATCGGTACGCCGCTGCCCCGTGGGCCGCCGGAACGAACGCCTCGTCCGGTCCGGATTCCCGGGCCGGAACGTGTAACCGAGGAGTTCCAACGGGCGTCGGTACGGGTCCATGGGGTCGAGGGAGCGGACCGAGACCTGGATGTCGATGACCGGTTTGGCATCGAGCCCGGGAACTGCGGTCGAACCGACGTGGTCAATGCGCAGGGCCACGGGCCCGAGGACCTCGCGAAGGCGGCCGGCGATCTCCCGAAACTCCACCGCCCGACGGAGATCCGCCGGCACGATGGTTATGGGGTCCGGGAGGGCCATCTCCGGACGCAAGGCCTAACCCCACTCAAGAGGTAGTCTTCCAGATTCGGGTCAAACGCTGGGAGCCCACGCTGGTTCTTGCGTCGGGGGACGGTTCGGTCACCGGCCCCGAAGGCCGGACCGACCTTTGGCCCTGTACCCGGCCGCGACCCGTTACGGCCGGATCCAGAGCGCGGATCGGTCCGGCATGTGTTATGGAAACCGCGTTTGGCGTACGTTGCAGCGCGCTTGCCTCGATCCCTCTTCCCTCCAGGAGCACGCGTCGCCCCCGGAAGGGTTCATGTAACCGGTCCCGGTCGCCCAGCGCGGCGAGCCGGTCCCCGGAGGAGAGAGTCGTGGAAGGAACGATCATCCAGATCACGCTCGTCGTGTCGGACCAGGCTCGCTCGCTCGAGTTCTTCACCGAGAAGGTAGGCTTCGAGAAGAAGACGGACGTTACCCCGCCCGGCGGATACCGCTGGGTGACGGTGGGCCCCAAGGGGCAGGATCTGGAGATGGCGCTGTTCGAGCTCGGCTCGCCGGTCGACCCGTCCCAGAAGGCGTGGTCGAGGGACTGGGCGCCCGGGAGGGCCCCGCCGATCGTTCTGCGCGTCGCGGACTGCCGGAAGTCCCACCAGGAGCTGAGCGCGCGCGGGGTCGAGTTCGTCCAGGCGCCCCGGGAATACCCGTGGGGCACGGCCGCGACCTTCAAGGACCCCGACGGGAACCTGTTCTCGATGAACCAGCCTCCCGGCGCCGGGCCGAGGAAGTAAGCACCTCGCGCGGATCGGGCCGCTACCGGGCGGCCACGACCACGCGAAACGCGCCCTCCTGCCAGACCACCTCGGTGCGACGGAACCCGGCCGCCCGTAGGGCCCGTTCGTGAGCCTCGATCGATACGGCGACCTTCGGTCCCGTCGTCCTTCTCGGCGGGAACTCGCCGGGCATCCGGCGTCGTCGTTCGTCCAGCGCGTCGCGCAGGGACGACTCCCCCGCCACCGCGGCCCACCAGTTGCCCCACGCGACCCGGAACGCTCGCCGGTCGCTCCTACGTCGAGCCGAGCTCCGGGGATTACCCGTGGAGCGTCCCGCACCGTCTCCGGGCGGCGGTCGTCGGTCGGAGGGAAGGTAGTCGGCTTCGATCAGGACCCCGTCGGGCCGCAGGAGGCTTCGAGCCCGGGCGTACAGCCGCCGGATCTCGTTCTCTTCGAGCCAGTGCAGGGTGAGCGACGTGACGACCAGGTCGAAGCGGCGAACCGGAAGCGTCGCGGCCCAGCGGCTCTGCCGCACGTCGGCCAGGACCCAGCGGGTCCGCCTCCGATATCGACGCAGGGCCTCCGCCGCGATACGGAGCAGCACCGGGTCCGTGTCCACCGCCACGATCCGACACCGCGGGTAACGTCGGAGCAGCCGCTGCGCAAACCTTCCCGGTCCGCTCCCGATCTCGAGAACGCGAAACGCCCCGCGAGCGTGGATCCCGATCGCCACCAGCGTCGCCTCGGTCCGTCTCGGACGGGTCGGGTCGATCGATCCGGAGAACATCGGGTCCCAGCGCCGGAGAAGGCTCGCGCAAAGGTCGGCGGAGCGGGCGGACGACTCGGTGGAACGTCGTCGGCTCGCGCTCACCGTCATACCCCACCCTGTGCGACCGCGCCGGGCCCGTCCGAGGTCTCCGTTACGTCGAGCGTCCGGCGAGGCCCGGTTCGCCACCGGATCCTCGTAGCGAACGCAACGGAGCCCCGTCGTCCCGTCTCGGACCCACCGAAGCGGCGATTGGGAGGACTCCTGCCGAGCGATGACACCCCGATCGGGGAGCTCGACCGCGGGAGAGCGAGCGGAGGGGCGTGGTCCACGGAGGAGACCGGTCCGGCATCGACCGGGCTCACGCGCCGTCTCGCGTGTCTCCGTTCGCTCATCGCCGGACCGTGGAGAATCGTCCTCGGCCCACGGTACCGTTGGGGGCCGGGGAATTTAGCCCTGTGTCTCCCCGCGGTACCACCCCGGAGTACGTTCGGGGACGGGACGAGCGCGTCGGCGAGCCGGCGGACGATGCCGCCGCAACCGGCATGTGCGACCGCGGCTTTTATATCGGCCCCCCTCGCATGGAATGACCGTAGTTACCGAAGCCATGCCCGACCGAAGACACGGCATACGCGTCGTCCCGCTCGCGCTCGCGGCGGGCATGCTCGCGGTGGTCATCGCCGCGGGACTCGGCCCCAACGCGGCGGTCGTTCAGGCGTCGTCGAACTGCGCGTACGGTCCGTGCCCGGCGGTCTCCTCCGTACCCCCGTGGGAAATCGGGGGTCTGGTCGCCATCGCCGTGCTGGTCCTCGTCGCCGGCGTTCTCCTGCTGGTCGTCCGTCGGCGCCGCAACCGCAAGGGTGGCGGGGGGACGCCGCCGGCTGCGGTATCCGCTCCCGACACGGGCTCGGACCCCGAACCCGCGCCGCCGGCGGAGGACGCTTCCTGGTCCGAGTCGACGATACCCGAGAGCGAGGGAGAACCGAACCCGGAGAGCTACCGCGAGTCGTGATCCTGTCGCCGGACCCGACGGTCTGCGGTCGATCTGGGCGGAGCTCGCAGGGGGTTGGAGACGCGGTCGGCGGAACTCCCGACCCCGGAAGGTGGCGAGCGGCCGCCGTCGATCCTCGCGCTTCGCGGCGGCCCTCCATAAGGGGGATCGCGAGCGTGGGTGCTGTGCCGGTCAAAGTATAAGCGGGGCGTCGCGTCCTAGGAGGGCGGCCCTCCCACCTTGGGCCAGGGGGCCGGTGCGCCGGCCCCCTCAGATCGTTTTCCACTGTTCTGGTCGGGCCGCGTTCCCTCGGCCGTTCCCCGTCCGCCGGCTCGCCACCCCCGGCGTGAGTCCGGCGGCCGGTCACCCTGCGGAAGCTCCCGGCCGCCCGCCCCGCGGAGCTCGGGCGCCGACAGGACCGCTCCGTCGCTCGCGAACCGCCCGACCGTCGGTCGCACCCCCGCCTGCGTGGGGGTGGGTTAGGCTCAAGTCTCGAGCCGACTTCACGCCCGTCCTATGATCGCGACCGGGGCGCGACTTCGTCTCAGGACAGGGGTGTTCGGTGCGGCTGTGCTAGTCATCGTGTCGGCGCTGGGTCTGGTATCCGTTCTCGGAGGTGGGGTGTCCGGGTCCGCCGGATCGGGGTTCCTGTCGTTCTCTCTGCACGCCCCGGACCGGGGGACGGAGTCCGGCGGGGGCCTCGCCTCGTCCCCGGGCTCGCTGACGCCGTTCTCGACGGACTCGGACCCTTCGCTCGAGGTCGTGGCGACCGTACCGGTCGGGTCGAACCCGGCGTTCCCCGTCTACGACGCAGCGGACGGGTACGTCTACGTCCCGAACTACGGGTCGGGGACCGTGAGCATCCTCGGCGGGACGGGCCTCGTCACGTCGGTGCCGGTGGGCGGCGGTCCGTTCGCCGCCGCCTACGACAGCTTCCACGAGCTCGTCTTCGTCGCGGACGAGAGGACGGGGAACGTCAGCGTGTTCAACGGCACGACCCTGGTCACCAACCTCACGGCCGGTCTCGCCCCGATCTGGGTCACGTACGACCCCGGGAACCAGCTGACCTACGTGGTGAACTCGGGCTCCGGCTCCGTCTCCGTGTTCAACGGGACCTCCCCCCTCGGGAACGTCAGCGTCGGCGTCTATCCGGACGCGGCGACGTACGACCCGTCGTACGGGCCCGTCGTCGACGTGCTCAACGGGGACACCGGCACGGTCTCCGTGATCAACGGCACCACGGTCGTCGGCACCGTCAACGTCGGCTCGTACCCGAACTTCGCGGCCTACGATCCCCAGAACGGCTACGTCTACGTCACCAACAACAACTCCGATAACGTGAGCCTGATCGACGGGATCTCGGTCGCGGGAACCGTGGCGGTCGGCAACTATCCGGTCTCGGCGACGTACGACGCCTCGAACGGGCTCGTCTACATCGCGAACTACGGCTCCGGCAACGTGAGCGTCCTCAACGGGGCGGAGCTCGTCGGCGCCGTCGCGGTCGGTCCGGACCCCCTGTACGGCGTCTACGACCCGGGCACGGGCGACGTGCTGGTCGCGAACTCCGGCGCGAACACGACGACGGAGCTGTCCGGCACCTCGGTGGCGGCGACCCTCACCGTGGGCCGGGGACCGTACATGTTCTCGTACGACCCGACGAACGGCCTCACCTACCTCACGGACTACCTGGAGGGCGAGGTGAGCGTCCTCGGCACCGCGACCCCGGTCCCCACCGCCACGTACCCGGTGACGTTCGTCGCCCGCGGGTTCGCGTGCGACAGCCACCCCGTCTGGGGGGTCACGCTCGCGAACGCGACCGAGTCGAGTTCGAACCGGACGATCGCCTTCGTCGAGCCCAACGGGACGTACGTCTACACGATCCTCCCGCCGTCGGGGTACGCCGTCGCGTCGGTCTCGACCCCGTCGCCCGTGACCGTCGCGGGAGGTGGGGTCACGGTCGAGGTGACGTTCGAGAAGGCCCGGACGCTCTCGATCACCTTCGTGGAGCGGGGCCTTTCGACCGGGACGCTCTGGTGCGTGTCGGCGGGGACGACGCTCTGCTCCACCTCCTCCGAGATCGAGTTCCCGGACGTCGCCCCGGGAACCTACGACTACGCGGTCTCGCCCGTGGCGGGCTACACGGCCGAGCCGAGCGCGGGCTCCGTCACCGTGACTGACCACAGCATCACGGTCCGGGTGGACTTCCTCGCGGCGCAACGCCACGGCGGCGGTTGCATGGAGATGTGACGGGTCCCCGGTCCTCCCGCCGCGATCGCCGACCGAGCGGACCGGGCCCCGCGCCCGGTCGTACGTACGACGGGGCCGCCGCCCCCACCCACGGCTCGGTGGGGCCGAGTCAGTCGGCGCTTCGACGGGCGCGCGGCCCGCTCGCGCGGGACGGCATGCCGAAGGCGTCCAGGAACGACCACCAGGCGCCCATCGTTTGACGAGCCGCCCAGAACGCCTCGCGCGGCGAGGCCGGGGCGCGCCGGAGCTCCCGGGCGAGCAGCGCGCGCTCGGCGCGCGAGTGCTCCACGTCCGCTCCCTCGTGGACGCGGAAGAACGCATGGGCCTTCGGGTCGTGGACCCCGTAGTGGGCCCGGAGGCCCCGGGACTTCTCGGCTGCCACCTCCGGGAAGATCGACTCGTACGCGTACAGGGACGCCAGCGCCGGAGCCGCTCCCTGGGCCCCGAACCGCTCGTACCGGTCGAGGAGATGCTGCGTCGCGGGGAGCGGAGCCGTGGATCGGACCGATCGCCGCGACACCCCGATCCCCTCCGCGAAGTCGAGCCAGAGCTCGGGATGGGTGGGCGGGCGCCCCTCCTCGTCGTTCAGGTTCTCGAGGAGCATGCGCCGGTCCGCGGGCCGATCCAAGTGGGCGTACGCCGCCGCGACGAAGCGCGGAAAGTTCACCTCGAACCGGTAGTACTGGGCGGCGTAGGACCGGAGGGTCGGCATCGGGAGCTCGCCGTTCGACCACGCCACGTAGAACGGGTGCTTGAGCAGGTGGCGTTCCTTCAGCATCGCGTCGATCGCCGCGACCGAACCGGGCATGGCGATGCCAGAGCCGGAGCCCTTAACAGCGTATCGCTCCCCGCGCGCGGCGACGACGCCGTCGCGGGGCGGAGGGTCCTCCGCGGGCCGGGCTCGCGCGAGCGTTCCCGGCGCGGTCCCGTTAAGTCCGTGACCCTCCTCCCAACCGCGTGGAAACGTACTTTCGGGGCATCGAGGCGAGCGTCGACCGCGCGTACGAGGTCGCGGAGCGCGCTCGCCAGGAGGGTCTCGACCCGCAGATCGCCACCGAGATCCCCCGCGCCCAGGACATGGCGTCCCGCGTGGAGAAGCTCCTCGCGCACCTGCGGATCGACGGGATCTCCTCCGAGATCCGCGCGCTCGCCGCGACGATGCCCCGGGAGGAGGTCGCCGTCGCGGTCGCCCGGCGCCTCGCGAACGACACGAGCCGGGGCGGGTCGATCGCCTCCCGGGTCGACGCCGCGCTCCGGGTCGGCCTCGCGATCCTGACCGAAGGGATCCTGGTCGCGCCGCTCGAGGGCCTCGCCGAGGTCCGGCTCCACGAGGGACGCGACGGCGGGCCGTACATCGAGCTCTACTACGCCGGGCCGATCCGCGCGGCCGGCGGGACGGCCCAGGCGCTCAGCGTGCTGCTCGCGGACATCGTCCGGCGGGATCTCGGCCTCGCGGCGTTCCGCGCGGGCGACGACGAGGTCGAGCGCTACAAGGAGGAGATCCCGCTCTACAAGTTCCACCAGCACCTCCAGTACGTCCCGACCCCCGAGGAGATCGAGCGGGTCGTCTCCCACGTCCCCGTCGCGATCTCCGGCGAGGCGACCGAGGGCGACGCGGAGGTGAGCGCGTTCCGCGATCTTCCCCGGGTCCCGACGAACGGGATCCGGGGCGGAGCGTGCCTGGTCATCGCCGAGGGGCTCTGCCAGAAGTCCGCCAAGCTGCGGAAGATCGTCGAGAAGCTCGGCCTCACGGGGTGGGAGTTCCTCGCGGACTTGGGGCACCGGCCCACCGAGGACGACGACCCGGGGATCCCGAAGTACCTCCAGGAGGCGGTCGGGGGCCGGCCGGTCCTCGCCGACCCGAACCGCCCCGGGGGGTTCCGCCTCGTCTACGGCCGGGTGCGCACCTCCGGTCTCGCGGCGTGCGCGGTCAACCCCGCCTCGATGGTCGTCCTCCAGCACTTCGTCGCGATCGGCACGCAAGTGAAGCTCGAGCTCCCGGGCAAGGCGTCCGCGATGGGGGTCTGCGACACCGTCGAGGGACCGATCGTCGAGCTTGAGGACGGGACGGTCACCGCGGCCCACGAGGTCGAGCGCGCGGAGGCGCTGCTCCCGTTCGTCCGGAGGATCGTCGATCTCGGGGAGATCCTGGTCGGCTTCGGGGAGTTCCTCGAGAACAACCGGCCGCTCGCCCCCGGGGCGTACTCGCTTCCCTGGCACGTCGAGGAACTTCGGGCCGCGGGGGCCGATCCCGAGGCGGGAGCGTCGGTCGCCACGTACGACGAGGCCGTCCGCTTCGCCGTCGCCCACCGGGTCCCGCTCCACCCGCGCTGGCTCCTGTTCTGGCACGACCTCGCGCCGGCGGAGATCCGGGCGCTCGCCGAGTTCGTCGAGCGGTCCGGGCGTTGGCACGAGGGCGCCCTCGAGCTTCCCGCCGACGCCGCGTGGCGCGAGCTCCTGGCCCAGCTCGGGGTGCTCTCGCGCCCGCTCGGGGCCGAGCGCATCCGCCTCGAGACCGACTCGAGCGCCGCGCTGGTCGGGGGCCTGGGCCTCGAGGCCGCCGGGGACGCCCTCGTCCGGACCGTCCCGCTCGACCCGATGGCGGTCGACCCGCTCGAGTACGCGAGCCGGCTCGCCGGGGTCCCGATCCGGGCCCGGGGACCGACCCGGATCGGCGGGAGGGTCGGCCGGCCCGAGAAGGCCCACCTCCGCGCGATGCAGCCGAACGTGCACGCCCTGTTCCCGGTCGGCGACGCGGGGGGACCGAAGCGGTCGCTGCCGGACGCGGCCCGGCGGACGATCGCCGGGGGGAGCCGCGTCGAGCTCGGCGTGCGACGCTGCCCCTCGTGCAGCCGCCTCTCGGTCTGGTGCCGCTGCGCGTGCGGGGCGCACACCGACGCGACCGGGGAGGTCCGGACCCATGCGCTGCCGATCGCCCCGCTCTGGAGCGAGGCGCTCGCCCGGCTCAACCTCGCGAAGGCGCCGGCGGTCAAGGGAGTCAAGGGGCTCGTCTCCCCGGGGAAGGTGCCCGAGCCGCTCGAGAAGGGGATCCTCCGGGCCGCCCACCAGGTCTCCGTCTACCAGGACGGGACGGCCCGGTTCGACCTCACGAACCTGCCCCTCACCCACTTCCGGCCGGTCGAGGTCGGGACGGACCTCGCGACCCTCCGCCGACTCGGCTACGCGCGCGACGTGAACGGGGAGGAGCTCACCGACCCCGAGCAGCTGCTCGAGCTGAAGCCGCAGGACCTGGTCGTCGCGCGGTCGTGCGGCGCGTACCTGACCCGGCTGGCGCAGTTCGTCGACGACGAGCTCGTCCGCCTGTACTCCGGGACGCCGTTCTACCGGGCCGAGCGGCCCGAGGACCTGGTCGGGGCGGTCGTGGTCGCCCTGGCGCCGCACACCTCGGGAGGCGTCGCCGGCCGATTGCTCGGGTTCACCTCGGCGGAGGCGTGCTTCGCGCATCCGGTCTTCCACGCCGCCAAGCGACGCAACTGCGACGGGGACGAGGACTCGGTCACGCTCCTCCTCGACGCGCTCCTCAACTTCTCCCGGGCGTACCTCCCCGACTCGCGCGGCGCGCTCATGGACAAGCCCCTCGTCCTGACGACCCGGCTCGAGGCGATGGAGGTCGACAAGGAGGCCCACAACGTCGACGTCGGGACCCGCTACCCGCTCGCGCTGTTCCGGGCGGCGTCCGCGGGGAAGCCCTCGAAGGAGGTCGAGCCGCTCATCGACCTGGTCGGGAAGCGCCTCGGGACCGAGCGGTCGCTCGCGGGCTACGGCTTCACCCACGACACGCGGCGAATCGCGGGAGGGCCGGTCCGGTCCGCGTACCGGGACGGCCGGTCGATGGCCGATATCGTCGAGCGGTCGGTCGTCCTGACGACCCAGATCCGCGCGGTCGACGTCGGCCGGGCCGTGGGGCTCGTGCTCAACGCCCACTTCCTCCCGGACGTGATGGGGAACCTCAAGGGCTACGCGACGCAGAAGTTCCGGTGCCGGGTCTGCGGGGCCGACTACCGGCGTCCCCCCCTCTCGGGACGGTGCGTCGCGCCCGCCGCCGGGGGGAACGCGTGCGGGGGCGAGCTCCTGTCGACGGTCTACGAGGCGTCGGTCCGCAAGTACCTCCCGCTCGCCCAGCGGCTCGGGGCGATGGACGGGATCACCCCGTACCTCCGCCAGCGGATCCGGGTCCTCGCCGACTCCCTGGCGTCGTTGTTCCCCGGCTCGACCGCGCAGACCACGCTCGACGGCTTTGGGCGCGGGCCGGGCCGGCCCGCGCCCCCGGGGGGGGATCGACCCGTGAGCCCGCCCGGGCTCGGAACGGCCAAATAGACCGCGCCCTCTCGAGCGCCCGTCGGGCTTGTGGGGTAGTCTGGACTATCCTGTCGGCCTTCGAAGCCGACGACCTGGGTTCGAAATCGTGGGACCGCCCGCGGCGGAACTCCCAGCAAGCCCGCTCCCCGTCGATCTACCGGAAGTACCCGGGGGACTGGGCCGGCTCCGAGCGCTTCTCTTCCTCGGCCTTCGCCGCCTCGACGATGTCGATCGCGAGGAGGGCCGAGATCGGGACGAGCCGGATGCGGCCCTTCTCCTCCTTCGGGGCCTCCGCGAGCGGCGGGTCGGTGCCGTCGAGCTCGATCGCGAGGACGTTGTCCCCGCCGATCGACACGAGACCCCGGAACAGCCCCGTCGACACGATCGCCTTGTCCTCGGGTCCGGCGGACCGGACGCGCACCCGCGAGCTCGGGGTGAGCGTGATCGCGGGCCGCTTCGCCCCGGCGCTCTCGGCGGTCACCGCGGGCCTCGCTCGCGCCCGGCGGCGCGGACGGTGGGAGCGACCTTGGGGGCGATCTTCGGAGGCGGGTCGGACGCGGCCCGCTCGATCAGCGTCTGGAGGTGGTTGACCGTCTCGCGGTACCGCCGCAGCGCGTTCTGCGCGTTCGCCTCCGTGAAGTCCCATGCCCGCGCCACGTTCCCGTAGCGGAAACGGTAACCCTTGCGCCCCTTGCCCTCGCCCATCCCCACGACCTCCTCTAGCAAGTCGAGGGCCTTCAACTTGTTGATGTGCCGGTAGATCGTCGGCTTCGAGGTCTGGAGCACCGCCGTCAGCTCGTCGGCGTACCACGGCCGGGTCGGATCCCGCAGGAGACAGTCGCGGACGAGGCGGAAGGCGAGGCTCTGCGCGATCGGCCCCTCCGCGCCCCGCCCCTCCTCGCCGTCCGGCAGGTAGCCGACCATCCGGAGGAACTCGCGCAGCACCTCGTCGAGGTCCGAGACCGGCGTCAGGGGCGTGCTGTAACGCAACGCGAGTTCGAAAGGCATGCCCCGCCGGGGCTCGGGATGCCTTTTCGGATAAAAAGGCGGATGCACTCGGGCGCCCCGCCGACGCGACTCGGGCGCCTTCGGGAGCCGGACCCTCGGGACGGTCGGAGCGGACGCCGGCCGGGCGCGTCCCGCGAGCCCTTATGCGGGCCGGACCGTCCCGGCGGTCGATGCCGCTCGACCTCGCGGAGGTCCGGTCGCTCCTCGACGCGTACCCGGCCGCTCCCGTGGTCGCCACCGTCGGCTCGCACTCGGCCCTCGACATCGCCGACGGCGCGGCGAGCGAACGGCTCGCGACCCTGGTCCTGGCCGAAGCCGGGCGGGAGGCGACGTATGCCCGGTACTTCCGGACATCCTCCGGGCCGCCCGGGTTCCCCCGGCGCGGGTGCGTCGACGAGGTCTGGACGTATCCCAAGTTCTCGGGCCTGGCCGCAGCCGAGGAGCAGGAGCGACTCCGGCGCAAGGGGGCGCTCCTGGTGCCGAACCGCGCGTTCAGTTCGTACGTCCCGATCGCGACGATCGAGGACCGGTTCCGCGTCCCGATCGTCGGGAGCCGCTCGCTCCTCAAGATCGAGGAGCGGACGGAGCGGGAGAACTACTACACCCTCCTCGAGCGCGCGGGGATCCCGACGCCCGCGGTCCTCCACGGGCCGGAGTCGATCGACCAGCTCGCGATCGTCAAGCTCCCGCACGCGACGCGGCGCCTCGAGCGGGGGTTCTTCACCGCGGCGAGCCCGAAGGAGTACCGGGAGAAGAGCGATCAGCTGGTCGCCCGGGGGACGATCGCCCCCGACGACCTGCGCTCCGCCCGGATCGAGGCGTACGTCCTCGGTCCGGTGTTCAACTTCAACTTCTTCTTCTCCCCCCTGGTCGCGCGGGCCGACGGGCTCGAGCTCCTCGGGGTCGACGAACGGCGCGAGAGCGACCTGGACGGGCTCGTCCGCCTGCCCGCCGCGCAGCAGCTCGCGCTCTCGGAATCGGCCCGGATCCCCGAGTACACCGTGGTCGGGCACGGGATGCTGACCGTGCGGGAGTCGATCCTCGAGGAGGTGTTCCGGCTGGGGGAGAAGTTCGTGGATGCGGCGCGCGAGCGCTACCCTCCCGGCATCCTCGGCCCGTTCTGCCTCCAGACGTGCCTCGACCGCAACGGCCACGCGACCGTCTTCGACGTCGCGGCCCGGATCGGGGGCGGGACGAACGTCCATCTCGGCCTGGGCCACCCGTACGGCAACGCGCTCTGGCGGGGGCCGATGAGCACCGGCCGGCGGATCGCGCTCGAGATCCGGCGCGCGGTGGCCGACGGCCGGCTCGGGGAGATCGTCTCGTGACCCCGGACCCTCCCGCGTCCCCCCCGCTGCGCCGGACCGCGCTCTACGACTTTCACCGCGCGCACGGGGCCCACCTCGTGCCGTTCGCGGGCTGGGAGATGCCCCTCTACTACGCGAGCATCCTCGCCGAGCACCGGGCGGTCCGCGGGGCGGTCGGGCTGTTCGACGTCTCCCACATGGGGATCCTCACCGTCGACGGCGCTCGCGCCGCGGAGCTCCTATCCCGCCGCACGACCGCGAACGTCGAGCGGCTCGAGCCCGGCCGGGTCCGCTACACGTTCCTGCTCGAGGGGACCGGCGGCATCGTGGACGACCTCCTGGTGAGCCGCATCGACTCGGGCGAGGAGCTCGCGCGCCGCTTCGTGGTCGTCCCGAACGCCGCGCGCGCGGCCGAGGTCGAGGAGATCCTGCGGCAGCACCGGACGCCGGACACGACGATCGGCCGGTGGAACGGTGAGGTGTCGCTGCTCGCGGTCCAGGGCCCCGGTTCGCGCGCGCTGCTCGAGAAGCAGTTCGGCTGGGACCTCGGCTCGCTCGCCTCCTACCACGCTGCGTTCTTCCCCGCAGCCCCCGGCGGGGCGGGGCGGGACGGGGGGCTGGGGGCCGCGTTCCCGGCCGACCTCGCCCGCCGACTGTTCGTCAGCCGCACCGGCTACACGGGGGAGCTCGGCTACGAGGTGTTCGTCCGCTCCGACGCCGCGGCCGCCCTCGCCGAGCGGCTCGTCTCGCTCGGGGCCCAGCCCGCGGGTCTCGCGGCCCGGGACATGCTCCGACTCGAGAAGGGCTACCTCCTCTCGGGCCAGGAGTTCCACCGCGACCGGACGCCGCTCGAAGCCGGCCAGGATAGGTTCGTCGACTTCGACCACCCGTTCGTCGGACGGGACGCGCTCGAGAAGGAGCGGGCCGGCGGCCCGCCGGTCCGGCTCGCGGGCATCGAGGTCGACGTTCCGGACGCGATCCCGCGTCACGGTACGCCGGTCCTCGCGAACGGGGCGAAGGTCGCCGACGCGACGAGCGGCGGGCTGTCGCCCGGCCTCGGACGGGGGGTGGCGCTCGCCTACCTGCCGACGGCGCTCGCCTCACCCGGCGCCGAGGTCGCGTTCGAGATCCGGGGCCGCACGGTTCCCGGCCGGGTCGTCCGGCTGCCGTTCGTCCGGGCCGCGCCGCCGCGACCGTAAATAGGCGGGGCCCCCCATTCCTACCGGACGACGATGGCCGTCGAGGTCGGGAATCGCCCCTTCGTCGGCCGCGTGGAGACCGTCGAGGCCCTCCACCGCCGCTTCGAGGACGCCCGAGCCGGGAGCGGCGGCGTCACGCTCCTCGTGGGCGACACGGGGGTCGGGAAGTCGCGGCTTGTCGCCGGGCTGGTCCGCGACATGCGGTCCCGGGGGGCGCGGGTCCTCGAAGGGACGTCGGTCCCGGCGGACGAGCCGCCGCCGTTCGGCCTCCTGCGTTCCGCGCTCGAGAGCGTCCCGCCGCCCGCCGCCGGCGGGGATCGGGCGGTCCCCGCGCCGCCCTCGGTCGGGGTGATCATCGGGTTCGCGCCCGGACTCGACGACCGGTCGTTCGGGGGGTCGTTACGCATCGAGGAACGCCTCCTCGCGACCCTGGGCGAGGCGAACGACCGGGAGGAGGGGCTCCGCGGACCGCTCGGTCTCGGGATCGTGGAGCAGTTCTTCGAGCTCACCCGCCACGGCCCCGCGGTGCTGGTGCTCGAGGACATCCACCGCGCGGACGAACCGTCGCTCGAGGCGATCGAGATCGTCGCCCGGCAGATCGTCAACCGGCCTCTCTGGATCCTCGCGACCGTCCGCCCCTACCCGGCCCTCACGCCATCGCGCCGCGCCCGCCTCGAGGCGTTCGAGCGATCGACCCAAGCGTCGCGGATCACGCTCGGACCCCTCACCTCGAGCGAGGTCGCCGAGTTCCTCCGGAACCGCGAGCCCGAGCGGGAGTTCTCCGACGAGGAGATCGCACGCCGCTACTCCGAGACCGGCGGGAACCCCCTGCTCCTCGAGCAGCTCGACCGCCGCCTTCCCGACCCCGCGGGGGGCGCGCAGGCCGGTTCCGCCCCCGACCTCCCGGTCGCGGCCGAGGTCGACCGCCCGGCGCTCGACGACGACGAGGAGCGGACCCTGGCGGTCGCCGCCGCGATCGGACCGGAAGTCCCGTTCGAGCTCCTCCTGAAGTCGAGCGGCGAGGACGAGGAGCGGCTCGCCGAATCGGTCGACGGCCTCGTCGCCCGGGGCCTCCTCCTCGAGCGGGAAGGGGAGGTCCTCACGTTCTCGGACGATCGGGTCCGCGCCGAGATCTACGACGAGCTCTCGGAGAGCCGGCGCCGCGTACTCCACCGTCGCGTCGGCGAGGCGCTCGAGGCGATGGGCGGCGCCGACCTCGCGACGATCTTCGCCCTCGCGCGCCACTTCTACCTCGGGAAGATCGACGAACGGGCGTACGCGACGAACCGGGTCGCCGCCGAAATCGCGGCCCGGCTCTACGCCCCGGGGATCGCCCGGGAGCATCTCGAGCGGGCGCTCGAGTGCTTCCGGCGCCTTCGCCCCGACGACCTGACCGTCGACACCGAGCTCGTCGTCGAGCTCGCGCAGCAGGTCGACGCGATCGGGGAGCTCGAGGAGGCGGAGCGGCTCCTCAAGCGGCAGCTCGGCCGCCCGGGCCTCCCCGCCCGAATCCCCCGCCCGCTGCTCGCGCTCTCGGAGCTGTACCTCGCGCGGATCCAGGCGAACCGGGGCAACTGGGCGGCCGCGGAGGAGGCGGCGACGCGCATCCTGGGCCGGCCCGAGCTCCTCAGCCACCCGCTCGTCCTCCTCGCGCTGCGACGCCTGCGCGGCGAGTCGCTCTACTACCAGGGTCGCTACGCGGACGCGCTCGCGGAGCACACCGAGGGGCTCCGCCTCGCCCGCGAGGCGGGCAACCGCCGCGAGACCGCCCTCGGGCAGGCACGACGGGCGAGGGTCCTCGCGATGATCGGCCGGGCGGACGAGGCGCTGGCCGAGGGAGGCGAGGCGGCACGCGAGCTCGAGAAGATCGGCGACCTGCGCGAGGCGTCGCACGCCCACCTGTTCCTCGGCGTCGTGACCGCGAACCGGGGCTCGGGACCGGGGCGGATCGACGGGGCGATCGCCGAGTTCCTCGAGTCGACGCGGCTCGCGGAGAAGGCCCACGACCTGCGCCGGGTCGGCTGGGGCCAGTTCAACACCGCCGACATCCTCCGCGAGGCCGGGCGGCTCGACGAGGCGGCGGAGCTCAACCGCCGCGCGCGCGAGGTCCTGGAGCGCGTCGGCGACCGGTTCGGCCTCGTCCAGTCGATGGTCGTCTCCGGCAAGATCGCGCTCGACCGCCGGCAGTACGACCTCGCGGAGGCGGATCTCCTCGACGCCTACCGGCTCGTGCGCGAGCTGCGGGCCCCGGCGGACGAGGTCGACGTGGTCCTGCGCCTCGCCCAGCTGTCGCTCGCGCGGGGGGACCGGGCGAGCGCGCGCCGGCGCGCCGGGGATCTCGAGCGGCAGGGCCTGGCGGCGCTGCGCCCGGATCTCGCCGCCGACTTCGAGATCCTCCGGCGCGCGCTCGCGACCGAGGGCCGGGACGGGACCGATGGCGCGCCGAGGTGAGCGCGCGCCGGCGGCGCTGGTCGGCCTCGTCCGCCGCGCGCTCGCCGAGGACCGCGTGCGCCGCGACCGGACCACGCGCGCCGTCGTGCCGGGTCGCGTCCCCGCGCGCGGGACCGTCTCGGCGCAGTCGGCCGGGGTCCTCTCGGGGATCGTCGCGGCCCGGGCCGTCGCCGCCGAGTGCGGGATCGCGGTGCGGTTCGCGCTCCCCGACGGCGCCCGGCTCCGCCCCGGCACGGTCGTCCTGGTCGTGGCCGGCGACGCCCGCCGCATCCTCGCCGCCGAGCGGACGCTCGTGAACTTCCTGATGCATGCGAGCGGCGTCGCGACGGCCGCCGACCGGGCGGTCCGGGCGGTCCGGATCGCCCCTCGCCCGCCGGCGGTCCTCGCGACGCGCAAGACCCTGCCCGGCCTGCGCGACCTCGAGAAGGCCGCGGTGGTGCACGGGGGCGGCCGGAGCCACCGCCGGGACCTCGCGGACGCGTTCCTCGTCAAGAACAACCACCTCGCCCTCGTCCCGATCGAGGAGGCGGTCCGCCGGGCGCGTCGCGCGGCGCGCGGGG
>JASHOP010000105.1 GCA_030041075.1 Thermoplasmata archaeon
CCCCACCGCGTCCGTCGCGTTGAGGTAGAACGTGTACGTCCCCGTGTGCGTCGGCGTGAACAGGTACACTCCGCCGTTCGCGCCCGTCAGATTGCTCGACGACCCGTTCTTCGTGAGCGTCCAGGCGATCGGCGGCACGCCCCCCGAGAACGCGTACGACAGCGTCGACGACGACCCCTCGTCGATCGTCGTCGGACTCGCCGAGAGCGTGGTGGTCAGGGCGGCCTTTACGTCCACGGTGGCTGTGATGTTCGACGTCGCGCCGTTGGCGTCGGTTGCGTTCAGGTAGAAGGTGTAGGTGCCCGGAGCCGAAGGCAGGAACCCGTAGAGACCCCCGCTCGCCGCCGTCAGGTTCGCGGACGAGCCGTTCTTCGTGAGGGTCCAGACCACGGGGGCGCTCCCCCCCGAGAAGCCGTACGACAGGATCGAGGTCGCGTGGACCTGGGTCGTCGCGGGGCTGGGCACCAAGCTCGCCACGAACTCGGGATCGACCGTCAGCGAGAACGATCCGCTGTACGTCCCGCCGGGGGATGCCGTCACGTTCACGTAGATCGTGTACACCCCCACGGCCGTCGGCGTACAGACGAACTCGGCGACGCTCCCCGGGTTGGAACACCCCGGGACGAGGACGCCCGGGCTTCCCGAGTAGCTGGACGACCACGCGTAGTCCGCGTAGGCGTAGCCGGTACCTCCGGCTGAGAAGCCCGCGGAGATGGTGGTCGCCTCGCCCACATCGACTGGATTGCGGGTCGCCGAGGGGCTCACCGATTGGGCAACGATCACGCCGACGGAGGAGAGAACGAAGGCGGTGATGACGAGGACGAGGACCGCAACGACTCCGATGAACCGGGACCTCGCCGAGAAGACCATCCTTCGACCCCACTCACCGCAGCGTCACGTTACCCGAGCGATATCCGTACGTCTGCATGCGCATGCCCAACTAGGATGGCGCGAGATGACGACAAAACGTGTGCGGGACCCCTTAAGGTTTCTGTTGGGGCGCCGCGCAGGTCCGTCGGGCCGCTTGCGGTCTCGCGCCTCCCCAGAGTTCCGCACGCCACGTGGTTCCCGACCGGAGTCCCCGGCGGTAGCTCGCGAGCCCGGACTCGCCCGTACGCCAAGAATCCGTCGGAGCCGCGGGCTCGACTCCGACCCCCACTTAAGTAGGACATGTCGGTATACGTAAATATACTTATATGGAGCGTGGCGATCCGACGAGCCATGCCGAACATGACGCTAGCCGTCCCGGACGACCTACACCGCGAGATGCGCAAGCACCGGGACATTCGATGGGCCGAGATCTCGCGACGCGCGCTCCGGCGCGAGATCGACCGCTTGCACGTCTACGACCGGCTCGTCGCCCGGTCCCACCTGAACGAGTCCGAGTCGGTCGAACTGGGTCGATCCGTGCGTCGGCGTGAGTCCCCGAGCCGACGTTGAAGCCGATCGTGGTCGATGCCAGCGTGGTGATCGCGGGCCTGCTGGAGGACCGAGCGGTTCGGGACACGCTCCTCAACGGCGGGGAGTACGCGTTCTCCGCGCCCGCGTACCTCGGCGAGGAACTACCCCGGCACGTCGGCCGCATCGCATCGAAAGCCCGACTCCCTGAGCTCACGGTCGAAGCCGTCGTTCGGGACCTTCTGGGGGCGATCGACCTGGCGCCCCCGGGGCTGTACGCGTCCCGGATCGACTCGGCGCGGAAGCTCGCCCGCGAGGCCGACGCGCTCGGGGACGAAGAGTACATCGCCCTCGCCCTGGCGCTCCCGGCCCCGATATGGACCCTCGAACGGCACTTCGCCCGGATCCATGGGCTGAGCACCGTGTCCACGTCCGAGTTGGACCCGAACTGACCCGACGGCCTCGGCGGGCTCGACCCCGGTAGCTCGTGGCCCCGACCGTCCTCGCGCTGTGCCATCGCAGCGAGTCGAGCGACTCCGGTGGCGCTACCAGAGCGCTCGCCCCGCAGCCGTACTCGCGCGCGGCTGACCCGACGCAACCCTCCTGTGCCCGCCGGTTCGAATGCGATACCCGGGGCGACGGTGGCGGCTCTCCACCCGAGCCGAACCCCCGGTGGGACCTGGCCCGCCCGCGAACCCGCCGGCGTCATGTCGCCGGATCGAGCCGCCCGCGAAGGTCAGCGAGTAAACCTCACGCGACGCCACCGCGATGGTCTCGGACCCGCGGGACCTCGAGAGGCTGCCCACGACCTCGCACCGGTAGACGAAGCGATCGTTTCGGAAGAGGACCGGACCGCGAAAAGGCCGGGTCTCGTCGACCCGGCGCAGCGCCGCGCGCAGAAGCCGGTATGCGTTGCGCTCCTCGACACCGCTCGATCGGCGGCCGGTGAGCCCGCCGGCGTACGCCATCGACCCGGAGGGACGCCCGACGTGATGCACGACCTCCTGGCCGACGAAGAATCGGGCGCCGAAGCACCCGTCACGATAGAACCAGCGATCGTCGCCGTACTCGAGCTGTCGGGATCCGCTCAATAGGCGCGGGACGGACGCGTCGTCCCCCCGAGCCGCATCGCAGGCTCGCTTGGCGGAGACGAGGAACCTCGCCAGCCGAGTGGCGTCGGCGGTTTGGGGAGGCAAGGAGTCTCCCCCGGGACCACCCGATGTTCTTCCCGCCTATTGCGTGCCGCTCCCGGGTCCGTCGGTGGTCGCCGGGCTGAGCCCACGGCGGATCCGTTCCCGCGAACCGAGGGCGATCGGCGGGTCCGGTCCGGGTCCCGGCGACCGGATCAGAATCCGACCCGCTCGCGCACGGCGGCCCACCGGGTGGGGTCCACGTGCGCGGTACCGATCCCGTTGACGAACCCGAGCGCCTGGGGCGACGGCCCTTGCTTCACGCCGGTCAGCAACCGGACGAGCTCGGCGGTGGTGAGCGACGGGAGCATCCACCGCAGGAAGCTCGCGAGCCGGTCGGGTGGCAGGGACGCGATGATCCGGCCCTGCATCGCTCGCATCTCGTCGTCGGTGAAGTGCTCCTGCATCGCCGGGACAAGCGTCGCTTCCTCCTTGTTCATGTGGACGAGGTAGAACGCGAACAGATCGTTCGCCTCGCGGTTGATCCGGGCTCCAAGCTCGGCCCGCCGGTCCGGCGCCCCGCTCGCGGCGAGCTGGTCCCCCAGGCTCGTCAGGGCGACGAGCCGGCGGGAGATCTCCTGGTGGTCGTCAACCAGGGCCCGAATGAGGGTCGGATCGATCGGCTGCATCGACGGGAACACCTGGAGCTCCTCGTGGCCCGCGTGGAGGTGGAGGAGACAGAGCACGCACGTCGCGGAGACGGCGTTCGAGAACTCGTGCTGCAGGTCCGCGAGCAGGCTCTCCGAGGCGGCCCGGTCGGTGAAGTCCGCGGCCTGGAGCCGACTGGCCAGGTCGTAGATCATCGACCGGATCCCCTTGTGGATCGGGGTGAACAGATCCTCCGTGGCCTTCGTCAAGAGCGGGTCCTCCGGGTCGACTCGACGGCGGGGGCTACGGGCCCTCGATTATTAGCATTCCGCGCGAGGGTGCGGCGAGAAGAGGGACGGGTCGCGTGGGGCCGGGCGAGGCGGGAGCGTCCGGCGACCCGACGAAGGGTCCGGGCCGGGGTCGACCAGCCGCACCGATTGGAGGGATAGGTTCATCCTCCCCTCCCGACGCTTCCCGGCGGCGTGCTCGCATCGCCCCAGACGATCGCCCAGGACCTCCGCGGCGTGCTGGTCGAGGTCCTCCGGCACCTCAACCGCGACGAGATGGAGGAGCCCGATGTCCCGGGCCTCGAGGAGGAGGAGCTCCACCAGATCCTGACGCGCCGGAGCTACCCGCTCATCTCGCGGGAGGATACCCGCCAGGCGATCACGGTCCTCGTGCGCAACGGCTACGCCCGGGAACTCACCGAGCCGCGCTATGCGTGGACCCGCAGCCGCATAGTGACGAACCGCTTCACGATCACGCGCGAGGGCAAGTCGTTCCTTCTCCAGTCGATCCGGCGCGTCGGCCGGGTCTGATCGGTTCCCGGGCGGGGGCCCCCCGGTTTCGGTCCCGACGGACAGGGCGGCCGCGCCCTGAAGAGCCCGCACGGTGTCCCCCGTCGATGGCCAGGGTCGCGGGGCGACGGACGACGGGTTCGCCGCGACCGGGGCTCCCCCCGAGGCTCCGGGAGACCTGGGACCGTACCTACCGGCGCACGCCGTACCGCGAGCTCCCCTGGTTCTCCCCCCGCCCGTCTCCCTGGGTGCGCACCGCCGTGGAACGCGGCTGGTTCCCCCCGCGATCGCGGATCCTGGACGTCGGGTGCGGGGCCGGAACCAACGCGCTGTTCCTCGCACGATCCGGATTTCGGGTGAACGGCGTGGACCTGGCTACCGGGGCGGTCGAGGCCGCGGCCCGACGGAGCGCGGCCCTCGGCTTGGCGGTCGACTTCCGCGTCGGCGATGCGCTGTGCCTACCGTTCCCATCGCGCGCGTTCCACGGGTTGCTCGACGTCGGCTGCTATCACACGATCCCCGTACGGCTTCGGCCGTCGTACGCGCGCGAGCTTGGCCGCGTGCTCCGTCCGGGAGGTCACTACCTCGTCTCCTGGATCGGGCGCGAGTCGACCCAGAGGTTCGGTCCCCCGCACCGGCCATCGCTGGAGGAAACGGCGCTCGCCTTCGAACGCGAGTTCCTCTTTCTCCGGACCGAGTTCGACGCCCCGGGGCGGGGGCCGTTCTCCGTCTACCACGCCCTGCTCCAACGTCGCTCGTCTCCCCAGCCTCCGCCCCGGTGACGCGGGCAACGATCGCCGCCCACAGTCACGGTCGACTCGGTGGGTCGGCCCAGCCCGGCTCCCGACCACCCTCCGGCGGGGGAAGGCTTTACATGGGATGCTCACTGAGTGTTGCCATGCCCACCCAGAGATCGAAGTCGACCTCGCGCCCCCGGACCCGCGGGGCCCAGCAGTGGATCGTGCAGACCCTTCGGGCCCTCCCCGCCGGGGCCCGCCTTTCGACGGCCCGGCTGGCCACGAAGATCGCGACCTCGAGCGGGAGGAGATTCCACGAGAACTCGATCTACAACGCTCTACGAGCGCTCGTCCGCAACGACGTGATCGGCATGACCCGCGCGGGCCGCGAGAAATTGTACTATGTCAAGGACACAGTCACTCGGCGGCGCCCCGGGGCGAGCGCGGACGCGAGCCCCGCGGCCCCGTCGATCGCCCCGGCCGCGACCGCACTGCCCCACCGCCTGGGGCTAGGGGACATCCTCGTGCTACGGCTCGACCACGGAATCCTGCTCACGGCGACCAACCTCCACGGAAAGCTCGTCTTCGAGCACCACAAGATCGACGCCTAGCGGACCGGAGCCCGGGCCGGCGGTCGTCGTAGAGCGGCCGCCCGTCGTACCGCGGATCACGGACCGCACCCTACGGGCCGATCCGGCCGGGCCCGAGGGTCCC
>JASHOP010000106.1 GCA_030041075.1 Thermoplasmata archaeon
CGCGACGGGCCGGGGCGCGACGATCGCGGCCGCGGCCAGCGGGGCGTGGCAGGCCGGGCAGGCGAGGGCCCCGGGAGGCGCGGGGGAGCCGCATCGCGGGCACATCGCGCTCGGGCCGCTCATCGGTCACGGCCAGAGCCGCCCGAGCTTAAGAAGCGCCCGAGAGCGCCGGCCCGATCCGAGGCCGACCGTCGGGAACGGGCGCGCCGCGCGGGAGGATGCAGGGGGTGAGATTCGAACTCACGAACTCCTACGAGACCAGGACCTCAACCTGGCGCCTTTGACCAAGCTGGGCCACCCCTGCAGGCCGCCTCGCGCCTACGGGGTACGAGCATTAACCTTTGCGAAGCCGGAGTCGCTCTCGGCGGTGCGGGACGGCCGAGCGGAAAAACGCCATGTAGCGGCGCGCGGTAGCGCCGCTCCGTGACTCCCGACCCGGCGACGGAAGCGTTGGTGTACATCGGTCCGAAACCGACGATGACCTACGTCTTCCAGGTCGTGACCCAGCTCAACTCGGGCGCCGGGACCGTGGTGGTCAAGGCCCGCGGGAACGCGATCGGGAAGGCGGTGGACGTGGTCGAGGTCGTGCGCCGCCGGTTCCTGGAGGGCCAGGTCGCGCTGGGAGCGATCGCGATCGAGACGGAGCGCCTCACGAACCGGGACGGTCGGGAGGCGAACGTCTCCTCGATCGCGATCCCCCTCAACCGGACGGGCCCGCTCCCCCCGGCTCCGACGGCGCCGGCGCCGACCGACTCGGGCGGGGCGCCGTAACCTTCCGCACGACCCAGGTCCCCGCCCAGAGGTCGCCGATGCGCTGCCGGTCCCAGGTGATCACGATCGCGAGTACGGCGAGCGCGCCGAGGAAGGCGATCGCGCCCAGCACGACGCCGACGATCGCCAGGATCGCGATCGCCCCGACCGAGAGACCGAACCCGTGGAACGTCGCGTCCGCGCCGGGGATCCCCTTCACGGCGATCGCGGTCGCGATCGCGGCCCCGAGCCCGACGAACACGAGGACGGGTGCGTTCGGCGCGTTCCGCACCAGCGCGGCCAGGCGGTCCGGGGGCCGGAGGTTGCGGTCGCGGACGGCGATCCCGACCAGCGACTTGCCCGGCGTCGTGCCGGTCCACGCCTCGGCGATCGCGAGGTAGAGGAACGCGGCGGCGACGAAGCCGTAGATCGCGGCGTTGAACGCGAGGCTCGAGAGGACGCCCTCGAACCCCCCCGGCGTGCGGAGCGCGATCCCCGCGAACACGAGACATCCGGCGCCCGCGATGAGCGCGAGGTCGATGGCGAACGCCACGACCCGCTGCGCGACGGAGGCGAACCGGCCGAGCCCGAGCTGTCGGCCGACCACGACCAGCTGGCGTGCCGTGAGCCACGCGCGGTACGCCTCCCGCGAGTCGGCGGTTCCGGACGCCACGACCGCGTCGAGGTTCGCCTGATCGCTGACCGTCCAGCCGGCGACGGGGAGTCCCCGCCAGGGGTTCCCGTCGGGGGCGTCGCCGGCCCCCAGGAGTCTCCGGGCCTGGGCCGCGGCCTCGTGGGTCGCGAACGCGGACTCGCGGAGCGACTCCTCGAGGCGTCCCTCGACGCCGTGGCGGAACGCGCGCTCGAGATGGCCGACGGGGGTCGGGGGGGACTGCGGCAGCGGCGGCCCGATCGGGAGCCAGTTCCGCTGGAGGACTTGGTGGACGAGGTACGCCGAGGCGAGCCCCAACAGTCCGGACAGGTAGACGAGGTCGAAGACCCCCGCGCCCCCGATCGTGTAGAGCCCGGCCGGCCCGTGCCCGTAGAGCGGCGGCTCCCGGAGCAGGTCGGCCCCGAGGAGCACGCCGAACGTCGACGCGAAGAACGCGACCGGCAGGGCGAATCCCTCCGCGTTCGGGAAGACGCGGGGGGCGGCGATCCCCGCGATGAATCCGGCGAGGATCGGGGGCACGAGGTAGTACGGGAACGTCTCCGAGATCCCAACGCCCGGGATCGCGGTCGACCCACCGAACGTGAGGATCAGGACCAGCGCGACCAGCCCGAAGAGGAGGGCGAGGGCCGGGGTCACCGTACCGGGGGAACGCACGGCGAACGCCGCCACCGCCCCGGCGAACGCGATCGCGACGACCGCGACCAGGAGGAGCTCGGCCCCTCCCGGGGCGACATGGAGCCCCGCGCCGAGCCGCGAGAGAAGCGACGCGCTCGAGGGGAGCACGATGACGACGAGGGCCGCGCTCATCGCGGTGACCATCCCGAGGAAGGCGGCCAGCGACCGGCCGAACGGGACCGCGTAGCGCCCGAGCGCGAGACCGCCTACCAGCAGCGGGAAGAGCGCTCCCGAGACGCCGACCGCGATCCAGTCGTAGGAGACCGGGGCGAGCGGTAGGAAAGCGAACGACGTGAGGAGGGCCCCCGGTGCGAGGAGCCAGAACACCCGGCGTCCGAGCCCTACGCTCTCGGCGAACGGTCCACGGCTCCACGCGAGGAGGAAAAGGACGGCCCAGAGGACCCCGGGCAGGGCGACGCTGACCGCGTACGACGCGATGTCCAGGGCCATCGGGACCGACCCGACCACTCGCTTCCCCTCCGGCGGCTGACGGGAGAACCGAGGCGGCCCGGAGGCCTAAACGTTTTGTCGCGGCCCCCCCTCCTCGCCCCGATGGGCGGGCCCCGCGTCGAGACCGACTCCCTCGGCTCGCGGGAGGTTCCGGGCGCCGCGTACTGGGGCATCCAGACCCTGCGCGCGCGGGAGAACTTCCCGGTGAGCGGACTCACGGCGTCGCGGCACCTGATCCGGGCGTACGCGTTCGTGAAGCTCGCGTGCGTGCGGGCCAACCTCGAGCTGGGCGGCCTCGATGCGGAGCGGGGCCAGCCGCTCGCCCGCGCGGCGGAGGAGATGGCCGCGGGGAAGTTCGACGCCGAGTTCGTGGTCGACGTCTTCCAGGCCGGCGCGGGAACGTCGTTCCACATGAACGTCAACGAGGTCCTGACGAACCGGGCGCTGGAGATCCTCGGGAAGCCCCGGGGTGACTATGCGACGCTCAGCCCCAACGACCACGTGAACCGGGGCCAGTCGACGAACGACACCTTCCCCGCCGCGGCGCAGGTCGCGACCCTCCTCGCCGCGCGCGAGTTGCGGGCGTCCGTCACGACGCTCGTCGCGAGCCTCCGGCGCCAGGGCGACGAGCTCGGACGCCTCGGGAAATCCGGACGGACCCATCTCAAGGACGCGATGCCCGTGACGCTCGGCGCGGAGCTCCGCGCCTACGCCGGCTCGCTCGACCGGATCCTCGAGGCGCTGCCGTCCGTCGAGCGGGCGCTCGCCGAGCTTCCGCTCGGGGGCAGCGCGGTCGGCACCGGCGTGAACTCGGTACCCGGCTTTCGCGCGCGCGCGGTCGCGGAGCTCGGCCGTCTGACCGGGCTGCCGCTCGTCGTCGCCCGGGACCCGTTCGAGACGATGCAGAGCCGCTGGCCTCTCGGCTTCGCCTCCGCGTGGATGCGGACCCTCGCGCTCGAGCTCGTCCGCATCGCGAACGACCTGCGCCTCCTCTCGAGCGGGCCCGCGACCGGGTTCGACGAGATCCGCCTCCCCGAGATCCAGCCCGGGTCGTCGATCATGCCGGCGAAGGTGAACCCGTCGGCGGCCGAGTGCCTCGACATGATCGCCTTCCACGTGGTCGGGGCGGACGCCGCGACCGCCCTCGCCGTCCAGGCCGGCCAGCTCGAGATCAACGTGATGATGCCGCTCGCGGCGTACGAGGTCCTGTTCTCGGCGGAGATCCTCACGAACTACCTCCCCGTCTTCGCCCGGACGTGCGTCGACGGCATCCGGCCGAACCGGGAGCGCCTGACGCGCTTCCTCGCCGACTCGACCGCGCTCGCGACCGTCCTCACGCCGCGCCTCGGGTACCTCAAGGTCGCCGAGGTCCTGCACGAGGCCGAGAGGACCCGTCGGCCCGTGCGCGAGCTGCTCGTGGCGAAGGGACTCCTCACGCCCGACGAGGTCGAGGCGCTCCTCGGCGAGGCCGCGCTGACCAAGCTCACCGAGCCGGTCCCGTAGCGAGTCGGGATGGCATCGATCGAGGAGACCGCGGTCGCCCTCGGGAACCAGAGCTCCGAGGAGTTCCGCCGCGCCGCGATCGTTCTCGGCAAGGTCGGGCTCACGAACTACGAGGCCCGGGCGTACATCGCGCTGGTCGCGCGGGGCGTGGGCGACGCCACGACCCTCGCCGCGGCCGCCGGCATTCCGCGCACGAGCGCGTACAAGGTCCTCGAGTCGCTCGCGGAGAAGGGGTACGCGCGCCCGACGGGGGGTAAGCCGATCCTGTTCCGGCCGTCCCCTCCGCTCGAGGTCGCCGAGTCCCTCAAAAGCGCGATCCAGGAGGTGTTCGAGCAGCTGGCCCAGCTCCACCGCGTCGTGGCCGAGCACGGCGAGCCGCAGCTCGTCTACCTCCTCAGCGAGCGGGAGAAGGTGGTCGCGAAGATCGGCGACCTCCTCGACCAGTCGACCGGGACGTTCATGCTCACCACCCCCCAGCTCGCCGAGCTGCGGGACGAGCTCGGGAAGAAGGTGGCGAACGCACTGAAGCGCGGGGTCAGGGTCACGTTCGTGACCGCCCCGCTCCAGAAGGTCCCCGAGGGGGTGGAGTACGTCGCGCGCGAGAACCTCCTCGCCACCGAGGTCCTCGCGGACGGCGAGCACGCCCTCCTGGCCGCCCCCGGCCTGGACGCGTGCGGCTTCACGGACAACCCGATCCTCACGGCGCATCTCAAGCAGTTCCTCGAGGTGATCCTTGAGAAGGGCCCGGACGGCACGGGCGACTGAGCCGGTCGCCGCCCGGAGCCGTCCCGCTCGAGCCCCCGCCGAGCGAGTCCGGGCGCGGCTCCGAAGCGCCGCCGGCGAAGCGGCGGCCCGAAGCATGCCCGCCGGATACCAGCGCCTGGGGAGCGTCCTCGTGCTGCGCCTTCCCGCCGCGCTGCGGCCGCACTTCGGCGTCATCGGCGAGGCGTGGCGCGCGGAGCTGGGCGTCGAGACGGTCCTCGTCCGGACCGGGCCGGTCGAGGGCGAGCTGCGGAGCCCGTCGGCGATCCGCATCGCCGGAACGGCGACCGAGACCGAGGTCGTGGAGCACGGGGTCCGGTGGCGCTTCGACGCGGCCCGGATCATGTTCGCCGCCGGCAACAAGCGCGAACGGGTCCGGGCCGGCGAGCTCACCCGGCCGGGGGAGGTCGTGGCCGACCTGTTCGCGGGAATCGGCTACTTCGCGATCCCCGCGGCGCGGGCGGGGCGCGCCGCCCGGGTCGTGGCCGTCGAGAAGAACCCGATCGCGTACCGCTACCTCGTGGACAACGCCGCCCTGAACGACGTCGCGGACCGGCTCGACGCGATCGAAGGCGACAACCGTGCGATCGACCTGCCCCGGGGCGCGTTCGACCGGGTGTTTCTCGGCTACCTTCCGACCGCGGTCCCCTGGATCGCCCGGGCGACCGACTTGGTGCGGCCGGAGGGCGGATGGATCCACGTCCACACGCTGGGGGAGGCGCGCGCCGCGCTCGCGTCGGCGGCGTCGGAGGTCGATCGCGCGATCCGGGCGTCGGGCGGGCGGCTGCTCGAACCGAGCCGTCCTCGCGAGGTCAAGCCGTACGGTCCGGGCCGTACCCACGTCGTGGTCGACGCGCGGGTCGCCCCAGGTCCCCGGGCCTAGCGCGCCGTCGGGGCCCGGGCGGCGAGGGTGCGCATCGCCTCGGGGAACGCCCGCTCGAAACGGTCGACGTCCGCCGGAGGGTTCGAGAACGATATCCGCACGAACTTCGCGCCGTGCTTCGGCGATAGGTAGTTGCCGGCCCGGATGAACACGCCGTGGCGCCGGAGGAGCTCCTCCTGGAGCAGCTCGGGCCGCACGCCGGTGTCCGCGATGTCGACGATCGTCATGTTCGCGCGGGAGGGTGGAACGGGGACCGTCGCGCCCGGCACCGACAACGCGGTCGCGCGGACCCGACGGTCGTTCTCGCGGGTCTGCCGGACGACGTTGCCGATCCACGACGCCTTCGTCCGGAGCGCCGCCCGGGCGGCGACCTGGGCGAGCACGTTCACCCCCAGGTCGTTCGTGTTGAACCGGGCGATCGCGTCCAGCACGTCGGGGCGGGCGAGGATGCCGCCGAGCCTCAGACCGGCGAGCCCGCAGTTCTTCGAGACCGACCAGACCGTGACGGTCTCCTCCGGGGCGAACGACGCGGCGAGGGCGTGGCCCTCCGAGAAGTCGCGGTAGGTCACGTCGTTGAGCAGGACGAGGCGGTGGTCGTGCGCGATCTCCGCGATCGCGCGGACCTCCTCGCGAGGGTACCCCGACCCGAGCGGATTCAGGGGGTCGATGAGCAGGATCATCCGGGTCGAGGGCGAGATCGCCTCGCGCACCCGGTCGGCGGTGAGGCGGTACGGCGGTGCGTAGATGTCGAGGTTTTTCGTCCGGGCGCCCGAGAGCTCGACGAACCGGTGGATGATGAGGTAGCTCGGGTCGGAGGCGATCACCTCGTCCCCGGGTTTCAGCAGCGCCCGCGCGATCATGTAGAGCGACTCGGTCCCGCCCCCGGTGAGGAACGGGGTCATCTCCGCCAGCCCGAGGTCCGCGCGCGCGAGCTCGAGCAGCTCCGGGTCGCCCGAGGCGAGCGGATAGCCCTCGTACAGCCGCGCCCGGATCGCCTCCTCGAGCGCGCCGCGGACGACCTCGGGTGGGACGAGATGGTTCGTGTTCTGCGACATCCACGCGACCTCGGTTCGGTGCGCGTGAGCGTAGCGGAACGCGTTGAACGGCGGCTCGGCCATGTCCCGTGACGGGGGTCGGCTCGCTTAACGGCATTGGGTCGAGCGAGGTGGAGGGCCACCCGGTCCGGGAGCGGTAGGGGCCGGCGGGCCGACCGGCGCCGGGCAGTGTCCCGGCAGGATCCCGACCCTGCGAGCCGAGGTCGGAGGGAGGAGCTCCGTCACCCGCGCGTCGGGGGAGGACCCGCCTCCCCCAGGAACGCGGTGACGATCCCCATCGAGAACGTCCGGGCCTCCACGCGCGGAAACCCGCTCGAGCCGAGCAGGCGGACGACCTCGTCCCGGGGCGGGAAGCGCCGGAGCGACTCGGGAAGGTAGCGCGAAGCTCCCTCGTTCGCGACCGCCCGCCCCCATAGCGGGACGACGCGGTCGAAGTAGGCGTGGAAGAGGCGGCCGAACGCGGCCGGGGCGGGCTCGGTGATCTCGAGGGTCACGGCGACGCCCCCGGGCTTGAGGACGCGTCGCATCTCCCGGAACGCGCCGGGAAGGTCCCGCAGGTTGCGGGCGAGGAACGCGTTGGTCACGAGGTCAAACGTCGCGTCCGCGCAAGGGATCCGGAGCGCGGTGGCGGTCCCGAACCCCACGCGACCCGTCGGATCGCGGGGCCGGGTCCGCTCCCGGGCCCGCACCACCATCGCGCGGGTGAAGTCGAGTCCCAGCACCCGGGCGGACGGGAAGTGCCCGGCGACGGCGCGGGCGAACTCGCCGGTGCCGCAGCCGAGGTCGAGCGCTCGCGCGACCGGGGCCGGGCGGAACCGGTCGAGCTCCCAGAGGGAGCACGGCCTCCAGACCAGATCGTTGCCCATCGACGCGACGTGGTTGAACAGCTCGTAGCGCCGGGCGAGTTGGCCGAACATCCGTCGGACGTCCCGCTCGAACGTCGGCGCCTCCCGTTCCGGGTACGGGGAGCCGTCGGGCGCGAGCCGGGGAGCGCGGGAGGGAACCGCCACCGAGCGCGGAGCCCCGGGGTCCGCTTAACGGTGGAGGTCACGCGGCGCGAGCGAGGGACGCCTCGAGGGCGCGGACCTCGGGCAGGAGGTCCGGTCGGTGCTTCTCGACCTCCATCCGGCGAGCCTCGGCCAGCTTCGTCCGCGCCTCGGCGACGTCGCCCTGGCGCTCGAGGAGCCGCGCGAGCCGGAAGAGCACCTCCGACGCTTCGGCCGGGATCGCCATCGCGCGGGCGCGGGCGAGCGAGTCCCGGTACCGTGCCTCGGCCTCGGCGGGGTTCCCCTCGGCCTCGGCGATGATCCCCCGGATCATCGCGAACTGCTGCTCGGCGAACGCCTCCCCCAGGCCGCCGACGAGCCGCTCGGCCCGGTCGATCGACGCGCGGGCGCTCGCCGCGTCCCCCCCCTCGGCCTGCCACTGCCCGGCGTTGAGGAGGCAGTAGGCGATCCAGATCGGGGACCGGCCGCGCTCGGCCGACGCGAGCGCCCGCTGGATGTCCCGCACCGCGTCGTCGTCCTGGCCGTTGAGGCGCTCCATGACCGCGAGGTTCATCAGGACCCGGGCGCGCGCCGCATAGTTGTCGATCGAGTCGAAGACGGTCGCGGCCCGCTCGTACAGCCGGCGGGACTCGGCGAGCCCGTCCGGACCCCGCGGACCGATGGTGTTGCCCACGTCGACCAGGGCGTGGCCGAGCTCGAGCGGATCCCCCTCCTTCTCGGCGATCTCGAGCGCCGCGCGCTGATGGACCTCCGCACGCGGCAGGTCCGCGAGCCGCCAGTAGATCGTCCCGAGCGTCCGGTGGACGCCGAGCTGGTCCCGGGGCGTGCCGGCCCTCGCGAGCAGCCCGGCGGCCTCGGTCGCGATCGGTTCGGCGACGGCGAAGTCGCTGCGCTCGACCGAGCTCATCGCGAGCGCAAGCAGGGCGCGGCCGAGCTCGAGATCGTACCGGGGCTCCTCCCGGGCGGATCGCACGGTCGCCTCGAGCACCTCGCTCGCGCGCGGGAGGTTCCCGATCTCGTTCAGGAGCCGGCCCTCCTCGGTCCGGAGCCGGAGCTCCCGGCGCCGGTCCCGGTCCGGACGGCGACGCTCGGCGGCGAGCGCCCGCTCGACGTGCTCCAGGGCGATCTCGAACGCATACGCGCGGCCCGCGGACTCGGCCGCCCTCAGGTTGTACTCCACGGCCTTGGCGTCGGCCCCACCGAGGTAGAAGTGCCGGGCGAGCTCGAACTCGCTCGCCCCACCGCGGACCTCGAGCGCCGTCCCGATCTTGCGGTGCAGGATCCGACGCCGGGTCTCCGTGAGCTCCGAATCGACCATCGCCCGAAGCTCCTCGGACACGAACTCGTACACCTCGCCGCCGCGCTCGCGGACGGCTCCCGCCCGGACGAGCCGGTCGATCGCCTCCGTGATCCGTTCCTCGTCGGCTCCGGTCGCGGCCGCGAGGGTGGGGAAGCTGAACTCCCGCCCCAGGACGGCCGCGTAGGTGAGGACCCGTCGCGCCGTGTCGTCGAGCGAGCGGGTCCGGGCGAGGAGCGTGTTCACCAGCCCCCCGGTCCCCGGCGGCGTGGGTCTCGCCCCGCGGGTCGAGCCGGTCTCGGCGCGCACGAGGAGCTCGGCAAAGAGCGGGTTCCCGTCGGTCTCGGCGTGCCATCGGAGGACGTCCTCGGTCGACGGGGCGACGCCGAGTATCCAGGTCGCGAACTCGGCGAGCTCCGCCACGAGGAGGGGCCGGATCTCGACCGATCGGAACCGGGTCGATGTTGCCGGCCGCTGGAGGAACTCGCGGGTGTGGGGGGACGCCTCCGACGGCGGGCCGACCGTTCCCACGATCGCGATCCGAGCCGGGCCGCACGGCTCCGCGAGCCGGGCCAGGACCTCGAGCGAGGAGGTGTCGGCGAAGTGGAGGTCGTCGACGGCGATCAGCAGCGGCCGGTCGCTCGCGAGACGAACGAAGAAATCGACGAGCCGGTCGAAGAACTGGGCCCGGACCGCGCCCAGGCCCTCGACGCGGCTGCGCCCGATCGGGGCGAGGAGCTGCTCGAGCTCGTCGGAGCTCTGCCCGGGCTCCGGCGGCGTCGTGCCGCCGGTCCGGTCGGGCCCGCCCAGGGGGAGGGGGAACAGCTCCGAGACCAGCCGGGCGGCCGCCGGGTCCGGCCGGGGTCCCAGCTCGAGCGAGGCGACCAAGTCCCGGAGCAGGGAGAACGGTACGGGAAGCTCCTCGGGGAGGGCCCGCCCCCGCGCTACGCGAAACCCCCGCTCGACCGCGCGCCGGCGCGCTTCGTGGACGAACGGGGTCTTGCCGACCCCCCCGACCCCCGCGAGCAGGAGACCGCCCCCGGAGCCTGAGCGCGTCGCGTCGAGGAGCCGGTCGATCTCGGCGACGAGCTCCGGCCGCCCGAAGAGCGGCTCGCGCTCATCCTCCGCGCGGCCGCGCGACACGCTAACGGCCTCCGCGCGGGTCGTTCACGCCGCCCGCTCCCCCGCGGGGTCGCCGTCCGCGGCGGCCGTCCGACGGGACGCCCCGGCCGCCCCAGCGTCCGGCCCCTCGATCTGGAGGCGCAGCTCGGCGTAGGCGGTCGCGAGCCGAGGGACGAGCTCGGCCAGGCTCATCTCGGTCGCCGCGCGGAGGGCGTCCCGGGCGCCGTCGAGATCGCGGGTCTTGAACCGGAGGCGGGCGAGGTCGAACTGTGCCTCGGCCTCGTCCGCGATCAGCCGATTGCGTCGCGCCATCTCGACCGCGGTCGAGTAGGCTCGCTCCGCGTCGTCCCACTGGCCCCGCCGCTCCGCGATGAGCCCGCGGTGGAGGGTCACCTGACCCAGCCCCAGGGTGTCGTCGAGCCGCTCGAGGAGGCGACCGGCCTGGTCGTTGTCGCGGTCCGCCTCCTCGAGCTGGCCGAGCTGGATGCGCATCTCCACGCCGGAGAGCAGCGTGCGCGCGGCGTACCGCGCGTCGTGGCCGCGTTGCGCCGCGTCGCGCGCCTGGGCGAGGTACTCGAGCCCGTCCTCGGGGCGGGTCTCCCCGACCGCGACGCCGAGGTTGTGGAGGGCGCGGGCGAGCTCCACCCAGTCCCGCCCCGCCCGCAGCCGGTCGACGGCCCGCTCGTACCACTCGATCGCCACCGGCTGGACCTCGGGCCCGAGGAGGGCGAACGCGTTGCCGATGTCGATCGAGAGCCGCCCGAGGAACCGCGGGTCCGGCGTCGGGGGGAGGATCTCGAGGGCGAGCATGCTCTCGTCCAGGGCGTCCCGGTAGGCGCCCTGCTGGAACGCCAGCCGGCCGAGGAGCCGGTGCGCCTGCGCGGTGCCGAGGAGGTCCCCGGTCATCTCGAACAGGCGGATCGCCTGGTCGGCGCCGTCGCGCGCGGCGTTCCGGTCGAGGTTCTCCCGCGCCACCTCGGCCCGGGCGAGCAGCAGGCGGGCCCGGATCCGGGGCTGGTCGTGCTCGACCTGCCGGAGCGCGTCCTCGTACTGGCGGTCCGCCGCCGGATAGTTCGCGGTGGCGTAGTAGAGGTCCCCCAGCTCCTCCGCGATCGCTCCGCGCTCCGGAGCGTGGGCCGCCCCGAGAGCGCCGACCTCGACCAGGGCCCGCTCGAGGTGGTGGATCGCCGCCGCGGGCTCGCCGGCGTCGCGCGCGTGGTGCGCGGCCGCCCGGTTGTACTCGAACGACTTCTCGGGCACCTTGCCCAGGAAGTAGTGCCGGCCCAGCTCGGCGAGGATCTCCGGTGGGGGGTGGGGGTGCATCCGCTCCATCACCTCCGCGACGCGTCGGTGCAGGACCCGGAGCCGGCTCTCCGTGAGCGAGCGGTAGACGCTCGCGCGGAACTCCTCCTCGATGAACCCGTACCGGCCGCCGCCCGGCCGCTCCCACAGGACCCGGGCGTGGACGAGCCACTCGAGCTGCTCGGCCAGCGTCTCCTCGTCGACCCGCATCGCCGCGACCAGCATGTCGAAGTCGAACTCGGAGCCGATCGCGCTCGCGTAGGCGAGGATGCGGTGCTGGTCGGCCGAGAGCGAGTCCAGCGAAGGGCGCGGACTGGACGGGCCCCCCCCGCTCTCGCGGCCCGCCATCCCACGCTTTAGCGCCGCACGAGGGTAATATTGATGCGGCCGAGCCGCTCGCCATCGCCTCCCGGCCGCCGTCGTTCCCGAAACGCTTATCTCGGGCTCCCCGGCTCGGCGAGGGATGCAGCCTTCGGGGGCGTCCGCGGACGAGCCCGAGCCGCTCCGGATGCGGGACATGTCGCTCCCGCGACGCGCGACGTTCTGGGGGTTCGCGAGCTTGGTCGTCCTGGCGGTCCTGTTCTACGCCTGGTGGGGGTTCTCGTTCGGCGTCTGGATCGACAACGGCGTCTACGCGGTCGTGATCACCCTCCTCCTGTTCGGACTCGCGGGCATGTGGCTCGTGATGCCGAACCCCCCGGCGAGGGCAGCCCCCCCGACCCGGTAGGATGCCCCCCGTCGCGGGGCGCTCAGACCGGCTGGGCCGCGACCGCCCAGCGGGCCCCCTCGGTCGTCCCGCAGGCGATGCAGCGCGACGGCGGCCCGTCGACCGCGGGCGTGGGTCCTTCCGGCGTGCCCAGGAGCGCCCCGTCGATCGCCTTCTCGATCGCGTGCCCGCACGCCTCCGAGCCGCACCACCCAACGAGGCGGACCCGGTCCGACCCCGCGAGCTGCGCGAGGTCCGTGGCGACGGCGAACGACGCCGCGAACCGCTCGCGCGCCCGGCGCCCGAGCTCGTCATCGAACTCCCGGAGCCGCTCGGCGATCTCGGTCTCGAGCCCGGCGAGGGAGACCGACCCTTTCCGGCCGAACCGGTCGACCGACGTGACCCGTCCGGCCGCGACCTCCCGGGGACCGAGCTCCAAGCGGAGCGGGACCCCCTTCAGCTCCCATCGGAAGTACTTCGCGCCCGGCCGCTCGTCGCCCCGATCGACGAACGCACGTATGCCGGCGCGGTCGAGGCGTGCCGCGAGCTCGGCGGCCGTTGCCTCGAGCGCGGCGCGCGTCGGGGCGGTCGGGACCGGGACGACGACGACCTCGTACGGGGCGATCTCCGTCGGGAACGCGGCCCCGCGCTCGTCGCCGTGGACCGCGACGATCGCTCCGATCAGACGCTCCGAGAGCCCGAACGTGGTCTGATGGACGTACGTCCTCGACCCGTCCGCCCTCTCGTAGGTGATCCCGTAGGGGACGGAGAAGTTGTCGCGGTAGTGGTGGACGCTGCCGAGCTGGAGGGTACGGGCCCCTCCGATCGGGGTGTCGAAGGCGATCGAGTAGTATGCCCCCGCGAACTTGTCCCACTCGGGCCGGCGGATGGCGAGGTAGGGCAGGCCGAGCGACGCCGCCATCCGGGCGAACGCCGCGAGGTTGGATCGGACGCGCTCCGTCGCCCGCGCTTCGTCGGCCTGGCACGTGTGCTCCTCGAAGAAGTGGATCTCCCGGACCCGAAGGAACGGGCGGGTCGTCTTCGTCTCGTAGCGGAACGTGTTGACGATCTGGTAGACGTTGAGCGGGAGGTCCTGGTGCGACCGGACCCATAGGGCGAAGATCGGATAGATCGCGGTCTCGCTCGTGGGCCGGAGGACCAGGGGGACGTCCAGCTCGGAGAGCCCGCCCTTCGTGACCCAGTAGACCTGGGCGTCGAACCCCTTGATGTACTCCTTCTCCTTCGCGAACTCGGTCGCCGGGATCAGCGCGGGGAACTCGACCGCCTCGGACCCGGTCGCCTCGATCTCGCGGACGAGGACCCGGTCGAGGTTCCGACGCGCCCGGAAGCCGTAGCGGGTCCAGACGTTCATCCCCTTCACGCCGTAGCGCTTGTCGGAGAGGTCGGCCGCCTCCACGACCGCGAGGTACCAGTCGACCGGCGCGGTCCGCTTGTCCGGTAGCTCGGCCATGGGCGCGAGCGAGGGGCGGACGAGGAGTATAAATGTATAGGGAGACCGCCGGGCGCGCTCCCGAGCCGCGGGCCGGACCGGCCGGGCCGGGACCCGCGCCCCCGCCGGTGGACCTAGGGTGTTAAGGTAGGGAGCCACCCTAGAGACGCCCCATGCGGCTGGTCGTCTGCATCGACCGGGACGACGATCTCGGTCGCAAGGCCCGGGTCGACGGTCCGGTGGTCGGCCGGTCGGCCGTCCTCGACGCCGCGGTCCGGCTGGCGACGGTCGATCCCGAGGACTCCGACACCAACGCGGTGTTCGCGGCCGTCAGCCTGCTCGACGAGCTGCACGAGTCCGGCGAGGAGTGCGAGGTGTGCGTCCTCACGGGCGCGGCGAAGGTCGGTGTCGTCTCCGACCGCCGCGTCGCCGAGCAGCTCGACCGGGTGCTGGGCCAGGTCCACGCGAGCTCCGTCTACCTTGTCAGCGACGGCGCGGAGGACGAGTACCTCTACCCGATCGTCGCCTCCCGGGTCCGGATCGACGGCGTCCGGAGGGTCCTGGTCCGCCAGAGCGCGAGCCTCGAGTCGACCTACTACACGGTCGTGCGGGCGCTCAAGGACCCGAAGCTCCGCTCGAAGACGATCCTCCCGTTCGCGTTCGTCCTCCTGATCCTCGGTCTCGCCGCGGCGGGCGGGGTGCTCCTCTGGGGCGTGATCGGGCTCGCGATCGTGCTCGGGGTCTACCTGATCTTCTGGACGTTCGACATCGACGAGTCGATCATCGACGCCGTCCGCAGCGCGTCCACCGACATCCGCCAGGGCTCGGTCGCGTTCGGGTTCGGCCTGTTCACCGTCGCCCTCGTCGGGGTCGGGTTCCTGGAAGGGTACAACCACTACGCGGGCGGCGCCGGGTACTCGCCGCTCGAGCGGCTCCTCGTGTTCCTCCAGGCCGCGCTCGTCTGGTGGATCGCCGCCGCGCTCGTCGCGGAGACCGGCCGGGCCGTCCGGCGGCTGATCGCCCACGGCCGGTTCCCCCGCTCGTTCTTCGTCGCGACGACCTCCGTCCTGGGGATCGGACTCGTCAGCTACGGGATCGTCTTCCTCGTCCGCTACCTCGAGGGGATCACCCCGAGCGCCGCGATTCCGTTCCTCGCGGGGCTGGTCGTCGTCGGGCTCGGGCTGGTGATCGGCGCGGGCGTGATCCAGCAGCACTTTCGGGCCGTGGCCCGGGCGGCGACCCCGTCGCCGCCTATGTCTTCGGGGTGACGGGCTTCCCGTCGAGCGGGACGCGCCGGGCGACCGCGACGAGGTCGTCCCGCGGCACGTCGAGGTCGCACCGCTCGCGGAGCGTCCGGCGGACCGCGTCGACCCCGGGCGTTTCCGCGGCGGCCCGGGCGGCCAGCGTGGCCAGGTCCTCCCAGTAGTTCCACGGGAACACGATCCACGCCCACGCGGCGCGGGGGATCGCCTCGGCGAAGTAGGTCGGGGCGAACGAGGCGTGGTCGATGTGGAGCAGCGTCGCCGTCTCGACGCGGGACGGGCGCGCCGCGAGGACGTGGCGGGCGGCGAGCGCCAGGCTTTCTCCCGTGTCGGTGATGTCGTCCACGACGAGGACGCTCCGGCCGTCGACCGGCCCCGAGAGCCCCTCGGTCAGCGAGGCGGCGCCGTCCGGGGTCGCGGTCACGCCCCAGTGCTGCGCGCGCAGCGAGACGAGCCGCCGCACGCCCAGCCGGTCGGCGACGAGGCGGGCCGGCACCCAGCCGCCCCGGGTGAGCCCGACGATCGTCTCGGGCTCGGCACCGGCCCGCGCGACCTTCCCCGCGACCGTGCCGGCCCAGCGGTCGATGTCGTCCCAGCTCGGGCGGCGGCACCGGGGCAGGTCGACCATCGCCCGGGGTCGGCGGTCCTACGGGTAGAACCCGCGGATCTTGATCGCGTCGGCGACCCGCTGGATCGCGAGGATGTAGGCCGCCGTGCGGTTGTGGACCTTGTGCTCCACCGCGGTCTTGTGGACGTCGGCGTACGAGCGGACCATCACCTGCTCGAGGCGGCCGTTGACCTCGTTGAGCGGCCAGAAGAACCCCTGGATGTCCTGCGCCCACTCGAAGTAGCTGACCGTGACGCCGCCGGCGTTGGCGAGGATGTCCGGGAGGACGGTCACCTTCTTCTGGAAGAGGACCGTGTCCGCCTCGGGGAGCGTCGGGCCGTTCGCGGCCTCCGCGACGATCTTCGCCCCGACCTTGTCGGCGTTCCGCTTCGTGATCTGGTTCTCGAGCGCCGCGGGGACGAGGATGTCGACCTTCGACTCGAGGATCTCGTCGTTCGAGACCGACTTCGTGCCGGGGAACCCGACGACCGAGCCGGTCTTCCGCTTGTGCTCCTCGACGGAGTGCGGGTTCAGCCCCTCCGCCTTGTAGATCCCGCCCTTCGAGTCGGAGACCGCGACGATCGTGGCCCCCTGCTCGTCATGGAGGAGGTTCGCCGTGACGCTCCCGGCGTTGCCGAACCCTTGGACGGCCACGGTCCCGCCCTTCACGCGGACCCCGGCGTCCTTCGCGGCCTCGCGGATGACGTAGGAGCAGCCGCGGCCCGTCGCCTCGCCCCGCCCCTCGCTCCCGCCGAGGCTGATCGGCTTGCCCGTGACGACGCCCGGGACGGAGTAGCCCTTCTGCATCGAGTACGAGTCCATGATCCAGGCCATCGTCTGGCTGTCGGTATAGACGTCCGGCGCGGGGATGTCCATCTCCGGGCCGATGAGCGGCGCGATCTCGGTCGCGTAGCGCCGGGTGAGGCGCTCGAGTTCGCCCTGGGACATCGCTTTGGGGTCGCAGATGACGCCCCCCTTCGCGCCGCCGTACGGGATGTTGACGACCGCGCACTTCCAGGTCATCCACGCGGCGAGCGCGCGGACCTCGTCCAGCGTGACCTGGGGGTGGTAGCGGATCCCGCCCTTGCACGGCCCGCGGGCCATGTTGTACTGCACGCGGTAGCCGGTGAAGACGCGGAACGACCCGTCGTCCAGGCGGACCGGGAAGTTCACGGTCAGCTCGCGCTTCGGGTGCTTCAGCACTTCGCGGAGGCCGCCGTTCAGGTGGATCCGGTCGGCGACGATATCGACTTGCTGCTTCGCGGTCTCAAACGGATTGATCGGGGAATCGCTCGGCGTCATGGCTGACCTCTCGGACGCCGCAACCCGGGCCCGGCTACTTGAGGCTAGCGAGTTCCCTGTGACGCCGGCGCACGGACCCGGTCGGGCGTCGCCCGCCGCGGCCCCCGTCCCCGGGTCCGCTCGAACGGTCGCCAGCCCGAGGCCGGCATCGGGAGGAGCGATCGCGCGGTGCGGAGGCGGGCCCCTCGCCCCGGGGCGACCCGACCGACGACCGTGAGCCGCCCCCCGACGGCGCGGACGGCCCGGATTGCGGGGGCGACGGCGCGGGGGGGGACTGCGGCGAGTAGCTCGTAGTCCCCGCCGAAGAACGCGAGGCGACGCCGCGCGCGGTCGGACGGGGCCGCGGCCCGCAGGCCGCGCGCCAAGGGAAGGCGGCCCTCGTCCACGACCACCCGAGCCCGGCTGGCGTCCGCGAGGAGGCGGCTCGACTCCGCGAGGCCGTCGGAGGTGTCGAGCATCGCGTGGGCGAACCGGGCCAGGGCGAGCCCTTCGCGCACCCGCGGGTCGACGCGCAGCAGCTCCGCGAGGGCCGCGCGACGCGGGCCCGTGACCGAACGGAGGTACGCGAGCCCGCCGCGGCCGACCGTGCCGGTCGTCACGATCGCATCGCCGGGGCGCGCGCCCGCGCGCGGCGCCAGCCGGTCCCCGCGGCCCCAGCCGAGGACGGTCGACACGATCGTTCGCGCGGGCCCGGGCTTCGTGTCGCCCCCGACGACGTGCGCCCCGAACCGGGCGGCCTCGCGTTCCGCGCCGACGACCACCTCCCGACCCCATCGCGCGGGGGTCCCGGGCGGAACGATCAGCGCGAGGAGGACCCCGGCCGGCTCGGCGCCCTTCGCGGCGAGGTCCGACAGGCTCACGGCCGTGGCGGCGCGCCCCACGAGCCGGGGCGGCGAGTCGCGTCGGAAGTGCGTCCCTTCGACGAGCGAGTCGGTGGAGACGACCGCGACGGCGCCGGGCGGGGGCCCCAGGGCCGCCGCGTCGTCGCCGAGGGCGAGCGGGCCGGTCCGACCCGCGGGCAGGCGGGCGGAGAGCCAGCGGTGGAACGCCCGCTCTCGGATCGGGGCGCCTCCGTCGGGGCGGGCGGGGCGCCTCACTTGTACGCCAGGAACTCCCGACCGAGGAGCTCGCGACCGAGGATGAGCCGCATGATGTTCAGTCCGCCCTCGGCCCCGACGAGGTAGCTCATGATGCCGCGGAACCCGAGCTCGAGGCCGGCGTCCTTCGTGTACCCCGCCGCGCCGAACCACATCATCACCCGCTTGATGCACTCGAACGCGATCGGCGGCGCCGTGAGCTTTACCGACGCGACCGCGCGCTCGACCTCGGAACGGCGGGAGGCATCGCCGTTTCGTGCGTAGGCGTCGAGGAGCCACGCCGCCCGGCGGCACTGCCACTTGACCGCCTCGACCTGGGCCCACAGGTCGACGAGCTCGAACTGGATCCCCTCGAACTTCCCGAGCGGCTGCCCGAACGCCGTCCGTTCGCGGATATACGCCATCCCGGCCTCGAGCGCCCGCTCCGCGGCCCCGATGCACGCCGCGCTCACGAACGTCCGGGCGACCTGGAACCCCTCGAGCGCGAGCTCGAACCCGTGGCCCTCCGAGCCGACGAGGTACCGCGCGGGGACGCGGGCGTCCGCGTAGGTGAGCCCCCCCGTCGAGATCCCCATCCGGCCCATGTTCTGGAAC
>JASHOP010000107.1 GCA_030041075.1 Thermoplasmata archaeon
GCCCGGCGCCGCGGCGCCCGAGCCGGAGGGGGCGCCCCCCGCGGACGGGGACGAGGCCGACGACGAGGCCGCTCCGGATCCGGCTCCCGCGCCCCGCCGCCGCTCCCGATCCGCCCCCGCGCCGGAGGAGCCGTGACGTTCCGCCTCAAGCGGCGGGCGATGCCGCGCGCCTGGACGGTCCCGCGGAAGGGGACGAAGTGGGTCCTTCGGCCGCGGCCCGGTCCCCACGCCCAGGACCGGTCGATCCCGCTCCTCCTCATCCTCCGCGACCTCAAGCACGTCGTCGCGAGCTCGCGCGAGGCGAGGATCCTCCTCGGCTCGGGCGCGGTCCGCGTCGACGCGAAGGTCGCGAACGACCTCGCCCGGGGGCTCGGGTTCATGGACACGCTCTCGCTCGCCCCGCCGTACGACCAGCATTTCCGAGTCGTGACGGACCGACGGGGGAAGCTCGTCCTCGTCCCGATCCCGTCGGCGGAGGCGAACGTCAAGATCGCGCGGGTCGCGTTCAAGCACGCCGCCCGCCAGGGGAAGGTCGAGGTGACCCTCCACGACGGGCGGAACCTCCTCGTCGCGTCGAGCTCGCCGTACCGCGTCGGCGACTCGATCAAGATCGAGGTCCCCGGCCAGAAGGTCGTCGAGCACCTGCCGCTCCGTCCCGGGGCGCTCGCCTACCTGGCGGGCGGGTCGCACGTCGGCGAGCTGGCCCGCGTCGACCGGGTCGAGGTCCGCAACTCGCCCCAGCCGAACCTGATCCATTTCAAGGAGGGGTTCTCGACGGTCAAGGAGTACGTCTACGTCGTCGGGGATGCCGCGCCCGGCGTCACGCTGGGCGAGGCGGCCGACCGATGAGCGCCCCGCCCTCCGCCGCCTCGGGCGCCGCCCCGGCGCCGACGGCGCCGAACCCGCACCGGACCCTGCGCGTCATCAAGATCGTCGTGAACACGTCGGTCGGGGAGTCGGGCGAGGCGCGCACGAAGGCCGTCAAGGTCCTCGAGATGCTCACGCACCAGAGGCCGGTCGCGACGCGCGCGCGGTCGACGAACCGCGACTTCGGCATCCGCAAGGGCCAGGAGATCGGGGCGAAGGTGACCCTGCGGGGACCGCCCGCGACGGAGTTCCTCGCGCGCGCGTTCGAGGCGCGGGACAAGCAGCTCGACGTCGACTCGATCGACCGCAACGGGAACTTCTCGTTCGGCGTCGCGGACTACACGGACTTCACGGGCATGAAGTACGACCCGGCGATCGGGATCCACGGCATGGACGTCGCGGTCGAGATCGGTCGCTCCGGCTTCAGGATCCGCGAGCGGCGGGTCCAGGCGCGGCCCCTGCCGAGGGCGCTCCGGTCGTCGCGCGACGAGACGAAGGCGTTCCTCGAGGGAGCCTTCGGGGTCACGGTGCTCGAGTAGGCCATGAAGCCGAAGAAGATGTTCGGGCGCAAGGAGGGGTGCCTGCGGTGCGACCGCAAGCGCGGGATCGTCCGCCGCTACGGCCTCCACCTATGCCGCCAGTGCTTCCGCGAGGTCGCCTACGACCTGGGGTTCCGCAAGTACCAGTGAGGACGGGACGACGATGGGTCAGGATCTGCTGAACGACGCGCTCGTCACCCTCCGCCACGCCGACCGGGAGGGCCGACCGCACGTCGCGATCGCGCCGACGTCGAAGCTGATCGGGGAGGTCCTCCGGATCTTCCGCGACCACAAGTACATCGAGGAGTTCGCGTTCGTGCCGACCGGCCGCGGCGGCCAGTACGACGTGACCCTCGCCCGTCGGATCAACTCGTGCGGGGTCGTGAAGCCCCGTCTCGCGGTCACCTACGCCCGGCTCGAGCGCTACGAGTCGCGGTTCCTGCCCGCGCAGGACTTCGGCCTCCTCGTCCTCTCGACCAACCGCGGCGTCCTCGCGCACTCGGACGCGCGCGAGCTCAAGATCGGAGGGAAGCTCCTCGCGTATGTCTACTGACGAGACCGGCCGGGCGACCGTCGAGCTCCCGAAAGGCGTCTCGCTCGCGCTCGAGGGGAGGACGCTCCGCGCGACGGGGCCGCTCGGCACCGTCGTGCGGCCGTTCCCGTCGGACGCCCTCGAGCTGGCGGCGCACGGGACGACCGTCACGCTCGAGCTCCGCCTTCCGTCGCACCGCCGCCGCTCCCAGGCGCTCCTGAGGACCTGGGCCGCGCACGTCGCGAACCTCGGCGGCGGGCTCACGCGGGGCGTGGAGGCGCGGCTCAAGGTCGTCGCCGCCCACTTCCCGATGAAGGTGCAGGTCCGGGGCGAGGAGCTGCTCATCGAGAACTTCCTGGGCGAGAAGCATCCGCGATCGACGCGTCTCCTGCCCGGCACGAAGGCCGCGATCGAGGGGGAGATCGTCACCATCTCGGGCTACGACGTCGAGCAGGTCGGGCAGACCGCGGCGAACGTCGAGCGGGCGACGCGGATCCGCGACTACGACCCCCGGGTGTTCCAGGACGGCATCTACCTGATCGAGCGGGCGCACCTCAGGGAGGCGGCCTGATGCCGGACGCGCCGGCGGAGGCGGGCCCGGCCGCGGAGCCGCCGGCCGAGCCCCGGCGCC